>DURL01000222.1 GCA_012837345.1 Bacteroidales bacterium | reverse complement strand
TCCTGGTCAGCCTCACGGCAAGCGAACTGCATGCCTGGGACATGATCAGGAAAGGTGATCAGTCGACGGTTACCCTCACAAGAAGTTGCAAGCGGGCGCAGAAAAACCAGGGTGATACCGACCAGGGTTTCTTTCATACTGCCGGTGACCAGGCTGAGAGCCTGCGACTGCAACTCACCAAGTTCTGCACCTTTGCGGAACCACAGTTACTGGCACCTTACCACTCCTTGCTCAACCCAACTCCTTTTCACTTTACCTGCTATACACTACATCGGGAAGATGTCTGGTTTGAGGATGCAGGGCGTCCGCCCAGGGCTTAACGGCTCCACATCCACACATTCACAGACAATTCATTATTTTTCACCCGAAAAAAAACAACAATGCAAAAGATATTATTCATTGCACTTGCTGTGTCAACCATGTTTGTCACGGCAGAGGCAGCTACAATAGAAAATAAGAATCAAACAATGAACGAGCGCACCACCATCACCATCCTTCAGACAGCCGACATCCACGGGCAGCTGGACACCCACCAGGAGCTCTTCGTGGAAAACGGAAATGCGGTTTTCCGTGAACGGGGAGGGATGGCTGTCATCAAAACCATCTTCGAGGAGGAGCGGGCAGCCAATCCCGGTCGTACCATCATCGTGGACGGGGGTGACCTGATTCAGGGGAGCGGTTACGCTGCCGCCTCAAAAGGCAAAATCTTTCCCGATATTGTCCGGGAGATGAACTATGACCTGCTGCTGCCCGGCAACTGGGAGGTTGTCTACGGCAAAGAGATCATGATGGAGGTGATGAACAACTACCATACCAACGTGATCGCGCAGAACATGCGTCATGAGGAGAGCGGAGAACAGCTCTTCCCACCCTACTGGATCAGGGAGATCGACGGCATCCGGATCGGGTTCGTGGGCATCAACGACCCGGACATCCCTTTTCGTCAGGCCCCCAGTTACAGCAATGGAATCCTCTTCAACGACCTGGATAAGAGCGTGGAGGAGGTTATCAGGAAGGTGAAGTTCGATGAGCAGGCAGATTTCGTGATCCTGCTCACCCATATCGGGCTGGCCAAACAGGTGGCGCTGGCCAACAACCCCATCAGCCGTCATGCCGATTACATCTTTGGCAACGACACCCATGAACGGGTACGCAAGCCCATCGAGGGCAAGTATGCCAAGGTGGTGGAGCCGGGTGCCTTCGGCTCCTTCGTGGGCAAGCTGACGCTCCATTTCGAGCAGGGCCGGCTGGTGGAGGATCAATATGAGTTGATCGAAACAGACCCGATTCGTTACCCTGCCGACAAAGAACTACAGGCGCTTATCGACGAGAAGAAAGCACCATACAGTGCTGAACTGGAGAGAGTGGTCGGTTCCACGGCTGAGCCGCTCTACCGTTATCTGGTGGTGGAAAATGCGATGGACAACATGATCACCGATGCCATGCGGTGGAAGACAGGGGTGGATATATCCTTCTCCAATGGTTTCCGCTTCGGAAATCCCATTGTGCCACAAC
>DURL01000028.1 GCA_012837345.1 Bacteroidales bacterium | reverse complement strand
ATTCTCTACTTTTTCAAAAAGAAGAAGTGGCTCTGAATCATCCTTACCCTATTACTCTATTCCAGCATGTAATGCATCGCCGGCACCTTCTCAGGGAACAGGGCCGCGATCTGTGGACCGCGTGCAGCAGTGTGATACCCCATGAGATGCTGCGTCAATTCACCAATATCCATCTGCAGGGATGAAGCGGCCTGATGCTCGCTCCTGTTGATCAAGCCATCGGAAACAGAATAAAAACCGCTGTTCCCGGAAATCAAACCATCCTCCACCGACAGTGAGATGCTCACATCGCTGCGTGTAGCAGCATAGAGCTGTAACAGCCGGTCCAGGTCAATGACTCGTGCCATGCCGATCAGGTTCTTCTTAGGAGGAAAGTGGTAGAGCGATGCCTCCTCCGCCATGGCACGGAAGTCATTGAACGACTTCTGCAGGGTCATATCCCTATGGCGGAAATGGGCATCGAATGCGAGGTAAGCGGCATACAGGTCGCCCGAATGGGCATTGAGCACGTGTCTGAGTGACGGCAACGGGTCACTGCCCGCATCGAAGGTCTGCGAGAAGCCAAATTTCGCATAGAATCTGAGCAGCCACTCCTCCTGCGGCACCAGCAGCAGCAACGGCACATCCCTCTCACGGGCCACTTCAAAGCTGCGCAACAAGAGCCGGTGCGAGAACCCCTTCTTGCGTGCCTCCGGCAGGGTGCAGACACCCGACAGGTAAAGCACCGGGATCTCACAACCATGGAAGGTGAAGTAGTAGGGCAGCATCTGAAGCGAGGCAACCGCCTTCTCTCCCTCAAAATAGATCAGTGTTTGTTCGTCGCGGTACTTATGACGAAAGTAGAGATCCATGTAGTCGTCCGGATCACCGAAACAGGTTTTCCACATGGCCCGCACCGCATCACGTGTATGCTCATCGGCGAATCGTATCATGATCAGGGTGTCTTAAGACGCGCGTTAAACTTCTCCAGCAGGATGTCGGGCTGATAGGAGAGCTTCGCCTTGCGCAGGTTTTCAATTCCCATATCCTCCTCCCGGTTGATATAGGTATACCCCTCGGTCTCATGCTCAGCGAACTGCTGGTTGATGATCGTATAGGCACCATGGATCGTGGTGAATGCCTTCTCCACATGCACGATCATGGTATCCTCCGTGAGCGGCTCACCGATGGTGAAGGCGGCAATCCGGCTATTCACACAAATCAGCCCGCCCCGCAGCTGCAGCTCCTCGAAATGGTCGAGCATCAACGTGGTGGCGTGGTCATCGTATGTCAGCGAGGGATCCTTCTCCTCCCGGTTCATCTCCATCCAGTCATCGAGCATCGCCTTGCACTCCTTCACGATCTCGGGGTGACCGGTCAGCGACTTGTACTTCCAGTCGTTCTCACGCATGAAGCGATTGATATGGTTGCGCTTGCTCTGCAGCTTCTTCCCCTTGAGGTGGGTCAGCTTCTCGGTGGTGTAGATATAGTCGGAGACCGACCGGTTGAGTGTGTAGTCGAACAGGCCGGGCATCGCTGCCTCGATCTCATCGGTCATCTTACGGGTGAGCCCCCGCATCTGAAAGAGGGTGTCAAATTGCTTGTGATCTTCAATGATTGTCTGAACCCCCACTCTTATATCACCCTCACCGATAGGTTTGAGATAGGAGTTGCGACCGTTGTTGTCGCGGAAACGGATGAAGAGCCATCCATCCTCCACGGCATACCGGGTATCGAACTTGGAACCCCAGCAGTAAAGGTTGGTGAAACAGAGGTCTGAGGCCCTGTAATTCTGTTTGCTGAGAGATCTATTGATCAGATCCCTGTCCTGCAGGGTAATCGGTTTAAATGTAAGCATAAAAGGGTTGCGTCTTGGTCTTCGTACTGAGGTGAACAAACTCTGTTCGGAAAAGTTTAAAAAAACGGAATGATCCCCTCATCCCGCAATCTCGCATCGCTGCAATTTAAAATTTCCTGAAACCAACGATCTCACGTACATCACGGATCGTCTTCGCAGCGTTCTCACGTGCTTTCTCTACCCCTTCCTGTGCCACCCTGCGCAGGTAAGCCTCATCGTTTTCAATCTCCAGCATCCGCTCACGGATGGGTGAGGTCACGCTGATGATATCGGCTGCCAGCTGTTTCTTCAGGTCGCCATACCGGATCTCGCACCGGTTCCACTGGTCATCGAAGTGCTGGACCACCTCCGGTGTGGAGACCACCCGCAACAGGGTAAACAGGTTTTCAATATAGTCAGGTTTCACCGAATGGGGTTCTGTGGGACCGGCATCGGTAAGCGCCTTCTTCACTTTCTTCTCAATCTCTTTCGGGCTGTCTCCAAGGTAAATGGCGTTTCCCTCCGACTTGCCCATCTTGCCACTACCGTCCAGACCGGGTATCTTCACCAGCTCCTGGCCGAAATTGTAGGCTACCGGCTCCTTGAAGTACTCCACTCCGTAGAAGTTGTTAAAGCGAC
Organism: Bacteroidales bacterium; assembly: GCA_012837345.1. GTDB lineage: Bacteria > Bacteroidota > Bacteroidia > Bacteroidales > Dysgonomonadaceae > Proteiniphilum. Next base: position 148 of record DURL01000028.1, on the reverse strand, counting down.
GCGCGAACTTACGGGTCATCTCCAGGTGTTGCTCCTGATCCTTGCCCACCGGCACCTTGTCGGCGTTGTGAATGAGGATATCGGCTGCCATCAGCGTGGGGTAGGTCAACAGCCCCGCATTCACATTCTCGGGTTGCTTGCGTGCCTT
>DURL01000221.1 GCA_012837345.1 Bacteroidales bacterium | reverse complement strand
TGGGAAAACTTTTTCGCACCGCGTTGCGTTTTATTCCTGCCGGTGGTTGCTGGCAGAAACATACATTGACAAAAGAGGGATCAAGATGAAAACAATTCTGGTGACAGGGGGCTCGGGATTGGTAGGCCGCCGTTTGACAGAGATGCTCATGGAGCGCGGTTACAGGGTGCTCTGGCTCAGCCGTGAAAGGAATCTGCAAAGTGATCCGCCACGCTACAGATGGGATTACCGGAACGGTACAATCGACAGGGAGGCGGTGGAGCAGGCCGATGTGATCATACATCTGGCAGGTGCCAACCTGGGTGAAGGGCGCTGGAGCGAAGCCCGAAAAGAGGAGATCGTGGCGAGCCGTGTCGATACTGCCGCTTTACTGTTTGACACGCTGCAGGAGAGTGACCATCGGATTGAAGCGTTTCTCTCTGCCTCCGCCATTGGCTATTATGGCTCAGCAGTCATTGACAAGGTTTTTACGGAGGAGGAGCAGCCAATCGAGCAGGATTTCCTGAGTGACACCTGCCACCAATGGGAGGAGGCCGCCTTCCGGTTCAACACCCTGCCGGAGGTGCGTACCGTGGCACTGCGCACCGGCTTCGTGGTGGACCGCGACAGTGATGCCTTCAGGAAGATGGTGCTGCCAACCCGGCTAGGGGTGGGATCGCCCCTGGGGAGCGGAAGGCAGTATCTCAGCTGGATTCACCTGGAGGATCTCTGCCGTCTCTATATCCGGGCAATCGAAGAGCCGACGATGGAAGGAGTCTACAACGCCGTGGCTCCGGAACAGATCACCAATGCCGGTTTCATGCGTACCCTGGCTAAGGAGATGCGCCGTCCTTTCTTCTTTCCCGCAGTCCCTGCCTTTGTCATGCGCCTGGTGATGGGCGAGGCTGCCGATCTGGTGTTGGGTGGCAGCAGCATCTCGGCACAAAAGATATTGGATTCCGGTTTCCGGTTCCGTTACGAGCATGCTGACCAGGCAATCAGGGCATCGCTCCGGGATGCCGCTCTGCGCGATCATCTTACCTAAATGCAAAAGAGAGCCGGTTCGATATGTGCCGGCTCTCTTGCAATGCAATTTTTTCTGATTATGCCTTCGGATCGAAGAAGGGATACTCCTTCACCGTGAGGAACTGGTTGTCGAGCAGTTTCTTTTCCGAGCGGGTGAGGGGCTTGTCAGCAATCTCGCCGATTGCCACTGCGCCGGCAACGCTACGTTTGATGAATGTTCGTTTATCCATTGCGTTGATTGGTTGTTATGTTGATTGGCTGATATGCTAACATGACCATTTGGTGGCGTGTGGATCTGTTGATGAGGGATCAATCGGCTTTGGCAACACGGTAAAGTCGACCCTCGTCGGTCACCGCGTAGAGGGCACCATCGTTGCCGGCACCTACGTCGCGGAAACGTTGTCCTTCATCGGCCAGCAGTCGTTCTTCACCCACCACGCTGTCGCCCTCAATCACCAGACGGGCGATGTGGTTGCTGTTGAGCCCCCCGATGAAGAGGTTGTTCTGCCACTCCGGTATCGCGTTGCCGGCATAAAATGCCATGCCGCTGGGTGAGAGCACCGGATCCCAGTAGTAGACCGGTTGTTCCATCCCCTCCTTCGCAGTGATTCCCTCACCGATGGTGTTGCCGTTGTATTCGATGCCGTAGGTGATGGCAGGCCATCCGTAATCCTTGCCCGGCTTGATCAGGTTCAGCTCATCACCGCCACGGGGGCCCATCTCGCTGAGCCATAGCTCACCCGTCACGGGGTGGATATCCAGTCCCTGCGGGTTGCGATGGCCATAGCTGTAGATCTCCGCCAGGGTTCCCTCCTGTCCGATAAAGGGGTTGCCTGCTACCGGCTCTCCCTCGGGGGTGATGTGCACAACTTTGCCGTGGGCTGTTTCCAGCTTCTGTGCATTGTAACGCGTTGCCAGGTCGGACCGCTCACCGGTGCTCACGAAGAGATTTCCCTCCTTGTTGAACAGCAGGCGGCTGCCAAAATGCATGCTGTTGTCGAAGTAGGGGATGGCGCGGTAGATGATGCGGAACTGTTCAATGGTTGTCTCATCGTCAGAGAGGCGTCCCTTGCCCACCGCGGTGAGTGATCCCTCTGCAGTCCGTTCTGCCAGCGTGAAGAAAAGCATCCGGCTGCTCGCGAAGTCGGGCGCTGGTGCCACATCGAGCAGACCACCCTGCCCCCGGTCGTCGACCTCCGGGAAGCCGGTGATGGCATTGCTGAGGGTGCCGTCGCTGGTGGCTATGCGCAGGCTTCCGGCCTTCTGGGTGATCAGCAGCCGCCCGTCGGGAAGTGCGGTGACCGCCCAGGGCTTTGCTAGTCCTTCGGCAATGACCGTCACCTCATAGGGGGTGGTGGTCTTCACGCCGCCAATGCGGGTCTGACCTACGAAGGCGGGTGCATAATCGATATTGGGATCACGGTTCTCCACCGGGGGAAGGGTCCCACGTTGTGAGATCTGATCCTCAGGTGTCGCATCATTGCTCTTCTGCCGTTCGCATGTTGCAGAGAGCAGCAGGCTGCTGAGCAGAAAAAGTACTCCTATCTTAAATGTATACATCGGTTTGATAATTTTGAATGTGAAAACTTCTGTTTGTGTAACAACCTGTTATCGCATATGGTTCATCATATGATGAATGCTGCCTATTCAATTTCCACTTCTATCCATTTCGACCGGTCGGGTGGGGTGGGTGTCTCGATCTCTCTGACCGGGTTTTGCTTCAGCTCTTCCAGCAGCAGCTCCACTGCCTTCTCGATGGAAGGATCATTGCCTTTGGCCAGCTCCTCGGGGCGGTCCACCACCTCTATATCGGGATAGACACCGATTCCTTCGATGATCCATTCTCCTTTTTCATCATAGATGCCGAAACGGGGTACCGAGATGTAACCGCCGTCCACCAGGCGTGCATTGCCGGAGATGCCGACCAGTCCACCCCAGGTGCGGGTGCCAATCAGCTTTCCTTCTCCTGTCTTGCGGAAGAAGTAGGGGAAGGCATCACCACCGGAGGAGGAGTAGCCATTGATCAGCATCGCCTTGGGACCGTCGTGGGCGATTCCGGGTGATTTCATGGGCTGTGGCAGTCCGTTGCGGTGCCAGTAGACCAGCGTGCGTCGGTTGAGCAGGTCGATCATCCGGTCAGGGATGAAGCCGCCGCCGTTGTATCGGTCGTCGATGATCAGCGCCTCCTTGTGGTTGAAGGCGAGCATTCCCTTGAAAAGCTCCCGGTTCCCTTCGATGGCGGTATTGGGTACATGGATGTATCCTATTCTGCCCCCGGAAAGACGGTCGACCAGCTCCCGGCGGCTCTTCACCCACTCCAGGTAACGCAGCTCCTGTTCGCTGGTGATCGTCTTAACGTTGTATCTCTTGGCTCCGGAGAGGGATGGACTGCTGTTTACCGTCAGTTCCACGTGCCTGTTTCCCAGGTTCTCCAGCAGTTCGTAGGGGTTCTGTGTGGTGGTGAGCTCCTCACCGTTGATGCGGAGCAGGTAATCACCCTCCTGCACATTGATGCCACTTTCAGTGAGTGGTGAGCGACGACTTTCATCCCAGTTCTCACCTGGATAGATCTTTTTGATCCGGTAACGCTTTGCAGAAAGATCAGCCTCCAGCTCCGCACCCAGCAATCCGCCGTTGATTCGTTCCACACGGGCGATGTCACCCCAGTCCACATAAGCATGGCCGGTATTGCTCTCGCTCACCACCTCGTTGAGGATATAGTCCAGGTCGTAACGGCTGGGCAGGTGAGGCAACAGCCTGCCATACTTCTCACGGATACCCTCCCAATCGACACCGTGAAGGTTGTTCACATAGAAATAGTCGCGGAAGATGCGGAACGCATCACGGTAGATCTGCTCCCACTCCTTGCGGGGGTCGATCTTCATGGTGAGCTGTTTCAGATCGAGTTTCCCGTTGTTGACACTTTGACCCGGCTGGTTTTTAGCTACGGCGAAGGCATCTCCTCTTCGGTAGATGAACGATTTGCCGTCGGCCGCCAAAATACCATTCCCGGCACCATCGAGGATCTCTTCTGTTTTCTCCTCCTTGATGTTGTAGCGCATCACCTTGTTTCCCGCTGTATAAAGCACTCCCTCCTCCACGCTTCCCAGGAGACGATAGTTGCCCGCCGGGAGTGGGAGCGTTTCGATGCGGGAGTTGATGTCACTGAAGTCAATGGCTACTGTCACCTTGTCCGCCTCTTTATCTTCCGCTTTTTTGTGATCAGCGGCCTTCTCTTCAGCAGCAGGCTCTCGATCCTCCTTGTAGGGGGTGAGGGTGGTGCCGTCATCTTGCAGCGGCAGGGCGTAGATGCGGGTGGCATTGTTGTAGAGATAATCGAATTCAAAGCTGCTGAAGGCCAGGTTGAAATCACGGTTGGAGAGGAAGAAGAGGTACTTGCCGTCGCGGCTGAAGAGCGGGTTGCCGTCGGAGAAGGTGGCATCGGTGAGCTGACGTTTCTCGCCGCTGGTAAGGTTGTAGACCCAGAGTGACGACTGGTAGTTGGGAGCTGTCTTGCTGTAGGCAACCCACTCCCCGTCGGGTGAGAAACTGTAGTCGGTGATCTCATCGGCGCTGGCCTCATCGATCACCTTCTGATTGCCGCTGGCGACATCCACCAGCCATAGCTTCATGGTGCGGTCGCTGTAGACCAGATGGCTGCTTTTGGGCGACCACTCGGCAGCATGCTTCCATGCCGATGAGCCGCGGGTGATCTGTCTTGGTTCAGCATTGTCGCTGTTCTCCAGCAAGTAGAGCTCATACTCACCGGTGGCATCGGAATAATAGGCTATCTGCTTGCCGTCGGGTGACCAGACAGGAGATAGCTCCCGGATACCCTGGGTGCGCGTCAGGTTCCTGATCTCTCCCTTCTCCACAGGGACAGAGAAGATATCTCCCCGTGCTTCGAACAGTGCCCGCTTGCCGGTGGGTGAGAGGCCATAGCTTCCCACATATTCCTTCACGCTCCGGTAGGTGGCCTGCAGGTGGGGATTGTCGTAGTGGATACCTACCTTAACCCTGCGGTTCTCACCCGAGGAGAGATCCAGCAGGTAGAGGGCACCTCCCATCTCATATACCAGTCGTCCCTGCTCACCCGAGGGCCACATCACATCGTAATCGGTATGATGCGTGATCTGCTCCTCGACACCTGTTTCGATGTTATGACGCCAGATGTTGAGGCGACTGTCACGGTCGGAGGCGTAGTAGATATCGTTGCCATGCCATACAGGCCACTGGTCGCTGCCGGCCCAGCTGGTGAGCTGTCGCGATTCGTTCTTATTGAGGTCGTAGCTCCATAACTCTGTAGCACGTCCCCCTTTGTATCTTTTCCAGGTGCGGAACTCGCGGTCCACCGGAGTGAAACATAATTGCTTGCCGTCGGGTGAGAAGGTGGCGAAACCGCCGTTGACGATAGGCAACGGCTCCTCAAGACCTCCTTCCAGGTCGACGGTGAAATAACGACCGTTGCGTTCGCCGAAGCTGGTGCGATTGGCACGGAAGAGGATGCGTCTGCTGTCGGGACTCCAATCGAGCACTACATGGTCGTACCCTCCCCTCGGGGGCATCTCCCCTACGGAATGATAGAAGGTAAGCTGTCGTGCGGCACCCCCCTCTGCGGGCATCACCCAAATCTGTCTGCTGCCGGAATATTCTGCCGAGAAGGCGATCCAACGACCGTCGGGTGAGATCTTGGGGAAGAGCTCCAGGCCGGGATGGGAGGTGACACGGCGGGCGTTGCCACCCGCGGCATCTACCGTCCAGATGTCACCGGCATAGACAAAGGTGATCAGGTTGCCGTTGATGTCGGGAAACCGCATCATGCGGGCATCATCAATGGCGTAAGCCTGCAGGGTGAGCAGGCTTGTCAACAGGATAAATGTCAGTTTTTTCATTGTCATACAGGATTGGACGTTCAGAGGCAGCTGGTTAGTATCTCACGTGTCACATCACCGGTCACGTTCCCATTCTCACCGTAGGTGGCACCCCGCTCGTTGAAACGGGTGGCAATAGCCTCGATGGTATCCTTTCCAATACCTTCCTCCGAGAGACGGGTGGTCAGCCCCAGTGAGCGATAGAACTGCTCCGTCATCTCAATAGCTTTCTCTACCCGTTCGGAATCAGTGCCTTCGGTGATGCCGAAGATGCGTTCACCATATTGCAATAGCTTCCCTTTCTTTTGTTCTTTCAATACCCTGAGGGTGCCGGGCATCGCAATAGCCAGTGAGTGACCGTGTGTGATGCCGTGGAGTGCTGTCAGCTCGTGGCCGATCTGGTGCGTGGCCCAATCCTGTGTGATCCCCATACGGATAAAATCGTTGAGGGCTAAAGTTGCCGCCAGCATGTAGTCGGCCATCAGGTCATAATCTTTCGGGTTCTCCCTGATGCCGGGTGCAATCTCCTTTACCGAGAGCAGCACACCCTCTGCCCAGCGATCCATCAGACGCGACTGACCGGGGGTGGTCATATACTGCTCCAGCACATGGGTGAAGGCATCGGCCAGTCCGCAGGCCACCTGATAGGGTGAGAGCGAATAGGTCACCTCCGGGTCGAGCACCGAAAACTGTGGATAGTTACCAAAGAAACCGTACTTCTCCTGTGTCTCCTCACGTGAGATGACTGCTGCACCGTTCATCTCGGAGCCGGTAGCCGGCACGGTCATCACGGAGGCAAAGGGAATCTGCACCGTCGCGCCTCCACCCATTACGATATCCCATGCATCTGTTTCGTCAGCAATGCCGGCAGCGATCAGCTTGGTGCCGTCGAGCACCGATCCGCCACCTACCGCCAGCAGGTAGTTGATGTTGTTCTCCCTGCCCAGCTGAATCGCCTTGCGTAGTGTCTCCACGCGGGGGTTGGGCTCGATGCCCCAGAACTCGATGTAATTGCGTCCTTTGAGTGCCTTTTTCACCTGGTCGTAGACACCGTTTTTGGTGACACTGCCCCCACCAAAGGTGAGCATCAGGTTGATGTTTTCCGGCAACAACTCTGTCAGCCTCGAAATTTGTCCCTTCCCGAACACCAGCTTGGTCGGGTTTTGAAAAATGAAATTGTTCATAACTACTGTTCTATATGTAAATGTTTTATCTGTTTCTTGTGATTTTCAACAAGGATCTTCAGTTACCTTATTGAAATATTGTTTGCATTATTGATTAACGATTTACTGCTGTCTGTTGTTCGGATAAACTACGACCATTTCTCTATAAAGGCTCTTTTTGAAGTGTCGTTTTTATTTCTTTCAGCATGGCTAATAACCAAAATTATAAAAATATTGTATCTTTATCGCTACATTGATGCGGAAGGTTTCATCTATGGATGCATTCTCGCTGGTGCTATGGATTAGATAGTATTGAATAACCTCTAAAAAAGATGATTATGGGATTTTTACTTGTGTTGTTGGTGGTGATTGTATTCCTGTTGCTGTATGGCGTCTCGGTTTACAACAAACTGGTTAAGTTGAGAACAATGGTGGATGAGGCATGGAGCGGTATCAATGTGCAACTGAAGAAACGGCACGACCTGATCCCCAACCTGGTGGAGACCGTAAAAGGATATGCCACTCATGAGAAGGAGACGTTTGAGCGTGTCACCCAGGCACGTGCCGGTGCCATGCAGGCTCACGACGTGAAGTCGCAGGAGGTTGCCGAAAACAGTCTGAACGCTGCATTGGGCCGGTTGATGGTTGTGGCTGAGCAGTATCCCGAATTGAAAGCCAACCAGAATTTCATGCAGCTGCAGGATCAGCTGAGCCTGATAGAATCCGATATTGAGAAGTCGAGGCGATACTACAACGGTACGGTACGTGAGAAGAACATACTGATCGACACCTTCCCCAGCAACCTGATTGCCGGCATGTTTCAGTTCACCAAATCACTCTTCTTTGAACTGGAGAACGAAGCCGAAAAAGAGGTTCCCAAAATCCAATTCTGATGCGCGTACTGCTGTTATGGGTGCTCATCTTCTCTTCCCTGGTGCTGGTCGCACAGGAGGAGAGGATCACTTCTTTTCACTCCGATATTGCTCTTGCTGAACCGGGTTCACTCACCGTGCGTGAGACGATTCGAATCTATGCCAGAGGAGATATCTTCAAGAGGGGTATAACACGTGCATTGCCTCTCACCAGAAAAGATAGGGACAACAATCGTATACAGGTAGACTACACCTTACACGAGGTGCAGGTTGACGGCAGGCCGGTCAGCTTTTTCACCGAAAAGGAGGGTGGTGACCTGGTGATATATGTGGGTGAGAGAGACAAATACCTGTCACCCGGCTATTATACCTACGAGATCGTTTACGAGACGGCCGGTCAGATTGGTTTTTTCGCCGATTATGACGAGCTGAGCTGGAATGTGAATGGCTTGTCTGATAAACCGATGGATAGTGTGGGGGCAGTAGTGCGGTTACCAGCCGGTGCCGAGATCATTGCTTCGCGCTGTTACACCGGTCAGCAGGGATCGCTTGAGAGCAACTGTTCTTCAGTAACAGATGAGGAGGGAGCCCTGGTGGTGCAGGCAAACAATTTGCCACCACAAGAGATGCTCACGCTCTCGGTGGGATTTACCAAGGGGATCATCAAGCAACCACCGGTGCCACAACCCCGCATCTATTCATGGTTCGACAAGAATGGACTGGCACTGGTGAGCATCCTCATCATGTTGCTTTTGCTCACCTATTATCTCTACACCTGGCGCCGATACGGTGTTGACCCTCCGAAACCGGTGGTCATCCCCCAGTTCTCACCCCCCGACGGGTTGTCACCGGCCAGCGTGGGGATGCTCTACAAAGGGCATTTCGTTGACGACCTCGTCACTGCCTCCATCGTGAACCTGTCGGTAAAAGGCTATATCCGCATCGATGAGGTGGTAGAAAAAGGAGGATTGTTCGGTCTTCGTCGTGACAAAGGATATGCCCTGGCTAAACTGAAAGAGGCTGACAGTGGCATCGCGGCGGAAGAGCAGGTTGTGATGAGGGAGCTCTTTCGTACCGCTGAGAGTATTACCCTCACCGGCAAGTATGATGAGGCAATCGCCATGATGATGAGCGACTACCGCAAGAGCCTGAAAAAACAGCATGGGGCAGTGCTGAGTGAAGGTCGCAACCTGAAGTTTCACCTTCTGCCCTGGCTGGTATTCATCGTCTATCTTATTCTCATTGGTTGGTTTGCGGCGGACGACCTGCTGCAATTCCCAGCCAACAGGAATGCGCTCGTGGCTACCCTGCTACTCGGACTGGTGAGCTACCTGCTTTATGCCTGGCTGATCGTGCGTCCGGGAGAAAGAAAACTGCATTACCGCTCTGCGGTGGAAGGACTGAAGATGTACCTTGATGTGGCGGAAGAGAAACAGATGCAGTTCTTCAACCCTCCTGAGGTGACACCGGCACTGTTCGAACAGCTGCTTCCTTATGCCATTGCCCTCGATATGGAGAAGGTGTGGGGAGATAAGTTTGAAAAGGCGTTCCTCTCCTCGGCGGTGCAACCTGAGCCCTATCAACCCACCTGGTACGGGGGGCGCTATGTGAATGCCGCTCTCTTCGGGCATGCTCTCAACAGCACCCTCTCCAACACGCTTAGTCATGCTGCCATGCAACCGCAATCCTCCTCGGGTGGCGGTAAATGGAGCAGCGGATCATTTGGTGGCGGTTTCTCCGGCATGGGTGGCGGCGGCGGAAGCGTAGGCGGATGGTGAACATCCTCCCTTCTTGTTTGTTCACCCAATAAAGGAGGCAATGAACGAAGCAATGAGGATGAATCGTCTCTACACGCTGGATCAGTTCAACTATCCCAAGTTCCGCGGCAAGATCATCGACCTCTACCTGCATGCCTTCACCAGCGGTGAGTATGTGCAGTACATTGATCCGCGAACTGCGGGATCAACACTGGATGCACTGGTACGCAAAGGGTGGGGGATCATGGTTTTTCTGGGTGACCGACTGGCGGGTGTGGCGATGGCGATGTCATTGTTGCACGACGTTGATTTCCCTGCTGCTGAGCTACCGGCAATACCGCCGGAGCGTACGCTTTACATCAGTGAGGTGATGGTACATGCCGATTTCCGGGGCAGGGGGGTTGCCCGGCAGATGGTGAACGACCTGCTTGAGGGCTCCGCTGATTCTTTTACTGATGTGGTGATTCGTGTCTGGGACAGGAACGAACCGGCATTGGCGCTCTACAGCAAGCTGGGTTTTCAACCGGTCGCCTCTATCCGGCAGACTAAGCTGAAGGCCCCCGGTCGCCCTTTTGAGATGAGAAAGATTTATCTGCACAGGTGCCTTCGTTCCGTAGATTGAGTGAGATGCGTGATTGTTGAAAACGATTAATATAATATTTTTTAGGTTATGAAAGATTTACTAGCCAGAACTGTCGACTTGCGAACCGGTTCACCCGAAGATAAAAGAAAAGAGATCCGTGACTATTTTCTGAAGACATGGGCTGTCGACGAGCTGCTTTACACCCAGTTGAAAGGAGACGAGGTGTTCTACCACCGTGGCGATCCGTTGCGGCACATCATACTCTTCTACCTGGGCCATACCGCCGTCTTCTACATCAACAAGCTCTACCTGGCCGGCATCATAGACCGGCGCATCAACCCAAAGTTCGAATCGACCTTCGCTATCGGGGTGGATGAGATGAGCTGGGATGATCTGGACAACAACCACTACGACTGGCCTCCCGTACCGGAAGTGCGTGCCTATCGTGACGATGCGAAGAAGGCCATCCTCGATATCATCGACAACAGCAGACTGGAGATGCCTATCGACTGGGAGAACCCCTTCTGGATCATCATGATGGGGATAGAGCACGAACGGATCCACCTGGAGACCTCCTCGGTGCTGATCCGCCAACTGCCGCTGGAGCTGGTACGTGCCAATCTGTTCGGTGAACCGTGTTCTTCCAGTGGTGACGCACCGATGAACGAGCTGATACCGGTATCAGGAGGAGTGTTGCGGCTGGGTAAGCCGTTCGACCATCCTCTTTATGGGTGGGACAATGAATATGGAAGCTACGAAGAGGAGGTGTCTGATTTCAAAGCCGCGAAGTATTTGACATCAAACGGTGAGTTCCTTGCCTTCATGGAGGCGGGAGGATATGAGAATGAGCGTTACTGGACCGATGAGGGGTGGCGCTGGCGCAACTATCGTGAAGCAGTGATGCCGCTTTTCTGGAGAAGGGATGAAAAGGGCTACCGCTTGCGGCTGGTGGCCGAAGAGATTGAGATGCCCTGGAACTGGCCGGTGGAGGTGAATTACCTCGAGGCAAAAGCCTTCTGTAACTGGAAGAGTGAGACAACGGGCAAAACCTACCGGCTGCCTACCGAAGCTGAGTGGTATCGTCTTCACAATGTAGCCCGCCTGTCAGATCAGCCGGAGTGGGGTACCGCACCGGGCAATATCGCTCTGGAACACTTTGCTTCGCCCTGTCCGGTGGACTTTTTCGAGCAGGGGGGCTTCTATGATGTGATCGGTAACGTGTGGCAGTGGACCGAGACTCCCATCACCGGCTTCCCCGGCTTTAAGGTTCACCCACTGTATGATGACTTTTCCACTCCCACCTTCGACGGGAAGCACAACCTGATCAAGGGGGGCTCCTGGATCTCTACCGGCAACGAGGCAACAATACATGCACGTTATGCCTTCCGCCGCCATTTCTATCAGCATGCCGGCTTCCGCTACATTGAGACTGAAGCGCCGCTGAAAATACAGCAGGCCGATTATGTGATGGATGAGGATGTGACCCGCTCCTGTGAACAAAACTGGGGTGTTGTTGCCGAAGGTGAAAACAATTTTGCGGTGACATTGAGTCGTATGGCTGGTGACCTGCTGCCGGAGCGACCGGAGGCACGCATCCTCGACCTGAATGCCGACACGGGGCGTCTCGCTTTTGAGCTGGCAAAGAACTTCAGCGATGTCACGGCACTCGATTTCACTGCCCGGATGATCCGTGTACCCATCCAACTGCAGGAACAGGGGTATGTGCGCTACACGATGAAGGATGAGGGTGAGCTACTCTTCTACCGTGATGTCGTATTGGGGGACTATGGTCTTTCAGACACCAAAGAGCATATCCTCTTCCTGCAGGCGGATGCGATGAACCTGAAACCCATTTTTAACGGGTACGACCTGATCATCTTGCCCAACCTGCTGGAGGAGCTGAGCGATCCGCTGCTCTTCCTGGCCAATATTCACACACGTTTGAACAATAGGGGATATCTGCTGTTGGCCTCTTCCTATGAGTGGGATCCGGAAAGGACACCCCGCGACAGGTGGCCGGGGGGCTTTAAACGCGATGGGGAGCCGGTGACCTCGCTCGACGGTATTCGTGAGACGCTGACGCCGCGGTTCACGCTCTGCCGCGAACCGGAGGAGATCACCCTCAACCTGAAAAAATCGACCCGCACCAGCGAACAACGCCGGGTGCAGGTCACCATATGGAAGAAATCGGAGTAGGGTTACTCGTTGAACCAGCGGGTCAGGGAACTGAAAATGTTCTCTGCCTCTTTTTTCTTTTTCTTTTCTGAAGGCACAACCACCTTCAGTCCCTTCTGAATGATCTCCACGTTGATCTCACGACCGCTCTCCACCGGCTCACCATCCACATGCATGAGACCGGCGCGGGAGCGCTTGATGGTCAGCTTGCGGGTGACCAGCGTGGTCATCTTGCTGTTCTTGTCGATGTTCCTGGTGAAGAGTTGCAGCGTGGTCTGAGGGATCTCCAGCGCATTCAGCGGCTTGAGGATGGAGACATTCATTTTGCCGTCGTCCATACTGGCTCCCGGGGCGATATAGGCCTCGTTGCCATATTGTGAGGCGTTGGCACAGGTGAGCACGAAAGCGCGCTCGGTGAGTGTTCCCTCATCATGTGTCAGCTCATACTCCTCCGACTTGAAATCAACGGCACTCTCCAGGATGTTACGCAGGTAACCCAGTGGTCCTCTTTTCTTCTCTTCGGCAAACTTGTCGCTGATAAAGGCATCGAAGCCGAAGCCGCAGGTGCAGAAAAAGATCTGGTCATTGGCTATCCCATAGTCAATGGTGCGGCTCTTCCCTTTGAGGATGATCTCGAGGGCTTTCTCGGCATCCATCGGGATGTCCAGCTCCCTGGCCAGACCGTTGCCGGAACCGAAGGGGATGATGCCCAGCGTGGTATCACTGTTGACCAGTGTTCTGGCCACCTCATTTACCGTACCATCGCCACCGGCGGTAAGCACGTACCGGTATTGCTCCTTCACCGCTTGTTGTGCAATTTCAGTTGCATGTCCGGGGTATCCGGTGATGCGGATCACCAGATCAAATTTCTTCTGGTCGTAGGCGGCAGCCACCATTTCAGGGATGTTTTTCTTCGACTCTGTGCCGGAGATGGGATTGATGATCAGGCAGACCTTTTCTTTTTCCATGATGGGATGATGTTTCGTTGTAAACACCTGACACTGCCTTTTTGTTTTAACCCTTTTTATTTGTCCTTTCCTGCATTGTTGTGTACTTTTGCACCCATTAAGAAATAAAAGATGTTACAACCCGATAGTTTGATCTTTGACATGGATGGTACCCTCTGGGATAATGTGGACAGTTACGTCATCTCCTGGAACAGAGGATTGATCAGAACCGGTTATCAGAAGCAGGTCACCCGCAACGATATACTCGCACTGATGGGTAAGGAAGCCCGCGTGATGCTGAATGCCATCCTGCCCGATGCAGGTGACACTGCCCAGGATCATCTCTTTGAAGCTGTGATTGATGCATACCAGGAGCTACTGCCGGTGATGAACCCCCTGATCTATGAGGGGGTAGTGCAGGGGCTGGAGAAGCTCGCACTGAAATACCGCCTGTTCCTGCTCAGTAATTGCGAGGAGGGGGGATTGGTCAACTTCATGCGTCATACCCGTACCTCCCATCTCTTTCTGGACTACATGGAACATGGGATGAACCTGCAACCAAAGCACCATAACCTGCGGTTGTTGATGGCGAAGCATGGATTAGAGTCACCGCACTATATCGGCGACACTGACTCCGACAGTCACCAGTCTGCTTTGGCCGGGGTGCCATTTGTCCTGGTTACCTATGGTTTTGGAAACACCGATCGCTTTCAATTGCAGTTTGACTCATTCACCGGGCTGGTGCACCATTATTTGAACCTCTAATCAGTCACTATGAAGCCGGTCTTTGTCCTTTTGGTGATTGCCCTTTACTTCTCGATGCTGATGCTGATCTCCTGGCTTACCGGCAGAAAAGGAGCTGGCAACGACGCCTTCTTCCGGGCCAACAAGTCATCCAAATGGTACGTGGTGGCCGTGGCCATGATTGGGACCTCCATCTCGGGTGTCACCTTTGTCTCGGTACCGGGGATGGTGCGTAACCTCGACATGACCTATATGCAGATGGTGCTGGGCTTCTTCTTCGGTTACCTGGTGATTGCCTACATCCTGTTACCATTATATTACCGGCTCAATCTCACCACCATCTACGGTTATCTGGATCAGCGATATGGCACCCGATCCTACAAGACCGGCGCCTGGTTCTTTCTGCTCTCCAAGATCGTGGGTGCTGCTGCACGTCTCTACCTGGTGGCCTTCATCCTCCAATCGCTGGTGTTCGACGCCTGGGGAGTACCCTTCGTGGCAACAGTGACCGGCATCATCGTCATCATCTGGCTTTACAGCCACAAGAGCGGCATCAAGACCATCATCTGGACCGATTGGTTGCAGACACTGCTCTTCATCACCGCATTGGTGTTGATCGTCTGGCAGCTCTCCTCAAGCATGGGGATGAACCTGGGGGATATCGTGGCGACCATCCGGGAGAGCCCTCACTCCCGTATCTTTCTCTTCGATGACTGGCACAGCACACAACATTTCTTCAAGCAGTTTTTCAGCGGCATGTTCATCACCATCGTGATGACAGGTCTCGATCAGGACCAGATGCAGAAGAACCTGACCATACGTACCCTGAGAGATGCGCAAAAGAACGTGGTCTCTTACGGTTTTGCCTTCGCCCCCATTAACTTTCTCTTCCTCTGCCTTGGGGTGCTGTTGCTGGCATATGCCGGACAGAATGGCATCCCCTTGCCTGAAGTGTCGGATAACATATTGCCGTTGATCGCCAGTGAACATCTGGGAACGGCAGTGCTGGGCATCTTCGTGGTGGGTATTGTGGCTGCTGCCTTTTCCAGTGCCGACTCGGCACTGACAGCGCTCACCACCTCCTTCTGTGTCGATATACTCGGCATGCGTCCCATAGCACAAAACAGGGAACAGGAGGTGAGGGAGGTACGGATACGGCGGCGGGTACACCTGAGTATCAGTGTCGTTTTCGTGCTGATCATCCTGCTGATTGAAGCCATAGGCTCCGACAGCATCATCAATGCCATCTACAAGCTGGCTTCCTACACCTACGGTCCCCTGCTGGGTCTTTATGTGGCGGGTCTCTATACAAAGGTCAAGCCGGCAGACCGATATGTTCCTTATGTCGCGGTAGCTGCCCCCATTATCTGTTTCCTTATCGAGCTGACCATGAAGCAGCTCTTCGGCTACCAGGTGGGTTATGAGCTACTGCTCATGAACGGGCTGATCACCGCACTGGGACTTTGGGTCATCTCACTGAACAACAAAACAAAACTCACATAGGCTATGAACATACAGGCGGCAGAATTCATCATCAGCAACACCGATCACCACAAGTGTCCTCAGGACGGGAAGCCGGAATATGCCTTTATCGGTCGCTCCAACGTGGGTAAGTCGTCGCTGATCAATATGCTCACCAACCGGAAAGGACTGGCCATGACCTCCTCCACACCGGGAAAGACGATGTTGATCAACCATTTTCTGATCAACGGGGAGTGGTACCTGGTGGACCTGCCCGGCTACGGGTATGCTCGCCGCGGCAAGGAGGGAAGGGAGAAGCTACGGGTCATCATCGAAGACTACATCCTGGAACGGGAGGTGCTGACCAGTCTCTTTGTGCTGGTTGACTCGCGACATGAACCCCAGAAGATCGATCTGGAGTTTATGGAGTGGCTGGGTGAGAATGGCATTCCCTTTGCCCTCATCTTTACCAAGGCGGACAAGCAGGGTAGCGGGAAACTGCTGATGAATGTGAATGCCTACAAAGAGAAGATGCTGGAGAGCTGGGAGGAGCTGCCACCCATCTTTGTTACCTCCTCCGAGAAAGGACAGGGCAGGGCAGAGTTGCTGGATTACATCAATCAAATTAACCGCTCCCTCAGTGATGGGGGAAAGGATTAACGAACGGTTCCTCCGGCAATGTCAAGCAGCTCATTAGTGATGGACTGCTGACGTACCTTGTTGTATTCAAGTTTCAGCTCATCGATCAGGTCGTCAGCGTTGTCGTTGGCAATCTGCATGGCTGTCATGCGGGCTGCATGTTCGGAGGTGACCGAGTCGATGTGTGTGGTATAGAGCTTCATCTGGATCACCTTCGGTAGGAGCTTCTCCAGGAGGATGATCCTGTCAGGTTCTACAATGTATTCCTGGTACGGGATCTCACTCCCGCCGACCGGCAGCTCCACCGGTAAGAAGATCTCCTGCCGCACCTCCTGCGACCCCTTGCTGATGAAATGGTGATAGATCAGTTCCACCCGGTCAACCTTACCGTTGATGAACAACCGCATCAGTTCCTGCGCAATCATCTGTGTAGCCTGATAGGAGGGTTTGGTGGCGATGGCTTCATAATCACCGGCCGGCGTCATTCCCATCTTTTGTGCCGCTTTGGCAACCTTGTTCCCGATGGGATAGATCAGGACGTTTTCCTCCCCCAAATGCATGTAGCTCTCCCTGACTGAAGAGAGCCGGTTGATGATGTTGTGATTGAAACGACCTGCCAGTCCCGTGTTGGAGGAGAATACCACGATGGCAACCCGTTTCACCTCTCGCCGTTGTGTGTAGGGCGACCGGAACAGCTCTTCCCCCTGCAACAGTTGCAGCATCAGATGGCTCAACTTCTGCTCATACGGATAGAGCGTCTCGATGAGCTGCTGTGTCTTCAGCAGCTTGGCGGAAGAGACCATCATCATGGCGGTGGTGATCTTACGGGTGGAGTGGACCGATTGTAACCGGCTTTTAATCTCTTTCAGAAGCGCCATTGTTGTTTAGTATTGCATCGATTCGATGGTGTCTGTTGCCACCTGTTCGATAATTTTACCGATCTCGTTGTTCATGATCCCCTCTTTCAGTGGGTTGAGCACATCATCCCGGTGTTTCAACTCCATGGTGGCAAGAAACTCCTTCTCGAATCGGTTTACCTCCACCAGCGGAATTTTCCTGAGCAGGCCGTGGGTGCCGCAGTAAAGCACGGCAATCTGATGCTCCACACTCATGGGGGTGTGTACCGGCTGAATGAGCAGCTGCTCATTCTTTTGCCCTTTGTCGATGGTCATCATGGTGACCGCATCCATGTCACCGCCAAACTTGGTGAAGGCTGCCAGCTCCTGGTACTGTGCCTGGTCGATCTTCAACGATCCGGCCACCTTCTTCATCGCTTTCACCTGTGCGTTACCTCCCACACGGGAGACGGAGATGCCGACGTTGATGGCGGGACGGACCCCCCTGTTGTAGAGATCAGCTTCCAGGAAGATCTGCCCATCGGTGATGGAGATCACATTGGTAGGGATATAGGCGGAGACATCACCCGCCTGCGTCTCGATGATGGGTAGCGCGGTGAGGGAGCCACCACCTTTCACCCGCTCCTGCAGGCATGAAGGAAGATCGTTCATATGGGTTACCACATCCTGTTGGGAGATGATGCTGGCGGCACGTTCCAGCAGACGGGAGTGAAGGTAGAAGATATCACCCGGATAGGCTTCACGTCCCGAGGGGCGACGTAGGATGAGTGATACCTCCCGGTAGGCTACCGCCTGTTTGGAGAGATCATCGAAGACAACCAGGGCATGGCGTCCTGTATCCCGGAAATATTCACCCATGGCAGCACCGGCAAAAGGTGCGATGTAACGCAGGGCAGCCGTGTCGGATCCGCTGGCTGCAATCACGATGGTATAATCCATGGCCCCATGGTCGGTGAGTGTCTTCACGAGGGAAGCCACTGTGGAACCTTTCTGGCCGATAGCTACGTAGATGCAATAGACCGGATCTCCCTCCTCGTAGTTCTTCCGCTGGTTCAGAATGGTGTCGATGGCGATACTCGATTTGCCGGTCTGACGATCACCTATGATCAGCTCCCGCTGGCCCCGCCCGATGGGGATCATCGCATCTACTGCCTTGATACCGGTTTGCAGTGGCTTGTTTACCGGCTGGCGGAAGATGACGCCGGGTGCTTTTCGTTCCAGTGGCATCTCCAACAGCTCACCCTTCACGGCACCCTTGCCGTCAATCGGTTTACCTGTTGGTGAGATCACCCTTCCCAGCATACCTTCCCCTACGCGAATGGAGGCCACGTGGCCGGTACGTTTCACGATGTAACCCTCTTTTACATCGCTGGTGGCACCCAGCAGGATGGCACCCACGTTGTCCTCCTCGAGGTTCATGACGATGGCTTGCATGCCGTTGTCAAACAACAACAACTCGTTTGACTCTGCATTGCGCAGCCCATAGATGCGCACCACGCCATCACTGACGCTGATTACCTGGCCTGTCTCGTCGTATTTGATGTCGGTGTCGAGACCCTCCAGCTGCATGCGCAGAATATCCGATACCTCGCTGATTTTGATTCCGTTGTTTGCCATGATCACTTCATTGTTTCATCTTGTTTCAATAGCCGCATCCAGGATCCTGAAGCGGTTGCGGATGCGGGATAGTTCGCCTGCCACGCTGGCATCCCAGCGGTCGTCATCGAGGTAGAGGATGAAGCCTCCAATGATGGAGGGATCGACTACCGGCTCCACCTCCAGACTGCCACCCACAATCTGACGGATGCGTTCAATGAACCGCTTCTCTGTTTTCTCATCGATCGGCATCGCGGTGATTAGTCTGCCGTACTGGATCTCAAAACGTTCACGGTGGAGCTCCGCATACCGCAGAGCGATATAGTGGATCAGTTCCTCCCGCTCGTTTTCCAATATAAGCCGTATCATCCGTTCCAGCGAGGGGGGTAACTCTCCCCCTCCGCAGGCGGTTTGCAGGAGAGAGATCTTCTGCTTCTTGGTGTTCATCGTGCCTGCAAGGGCACGACGCAACGAAGGCTGTTGGGTGAACATGGCGGCCAGGGTCTGCATTCTTCGATAGACCAGCTGTTGCTCTTCTGAGTCGATGGCATGTTCCAGCAGTGCTTTCGCGTAACGGGTGGAGATGAGTCCGCTGTTCATTGTTGTCAGGCTTTGGAGATGTCTACTTCATCCAGCAGGCGGTCGATCATCTTCATCTGCTCCTGTTCGTCGCCCAGCTTCTCCCGGAGAATCCGTTCCGCCAATTCCACCGAGAGGGTAGAGACCTCGCGCCGGATGGTGCGCAGCGCCTCCTCCTTCTCGGCTTCAATCTTCTTGCGCGCTGAGGCCAGCATCTTCTCCGATTCTGCTGCTGCCGCGGTGCGGGCTTCCTCAATCAGCTGTTCCTTGAGCCGCGTGGTCTCCTTGAGGATGGCATGCTGATCCCGGCGTGCTTCAGCCAGCATCCGCTCACCGGTCTGCACCACCTTCCCCAGCTCCTCCTGAGCTTCACGTGCTGCCACCAACGACGCTTCGATGTAGTTCTTCCTCTTCTCAACAGCCTTCAGGATCACCGGAAACCCATACCTGGCCAGTATCAGAAGGACGATTCCGAAAGAGATCATCATCCAGAAGAGCAGTCCCGCTTCGGGTGTCAATAACGACATAGAGCAGTCAGTTTAAAGGATGAAACCACACACTACGATGGCAAAGAGGGCGACCCCCTCGATAAGGGCTGCCGAGATGATCATGGTGGTGCGGATGTCAGAGGCCGACTCCGGCTGGCGGGCGATCCCCTCGAGGGCCGACTGTCCGATCCTGCCAATTCCAAAGGCTGCCGCAAACACGGCAATACCGATTGCTACTGCCAATCCTAAAGTACTCAACGCTTCATGCTGTATCTGCAGCATCACTGATAAAAGTTCCATACGATTCGTTTATTTGATTATTGGTTGTTATATTTCTTGTAATTATGTTATTCCTATTTGTGTGCCGGATGATCTTCCGGGCTATGTTCCACGTTGCGAACAACATGGGGCTCCACCCGTGCCAGTCCGATGAAGACGGCTGACAGCAGCGTGAAGACATAGGCTTGTATGAAAGCCACCAACAGCTCCACAAAGTCGATGAAAACGGTGAACAGCACCGATGCGACTGTCATGGAAGCGTTGATGGTCGCTCCCAGGCTTACCGAGACAAAAATCAGGGAGGTGAGCCCCAATACGATGGCATGCCCCGCCATGATATTTGCAAAGAGACGAATCATTAACGCAAAAGGCTTGGTGAAAAGGCCTACCACTTCGATGATCGGCATCAGCGGAAAGGGAACCTTCAGCCATACCGGCACATCGGGCCAAAATATCTCACGGTAATACTCCTTCGATCCGGTGAAGTTGACCACCACAAAGGTGGCAACGGCCATTACCAGTGTGACGGCAATGTTGCCGGTCACGTTGGCCCCTCCCGGTAAGAGCGGGATCAGACCCATCAGGTTGTTGATCAGGATGAAGAAGAAGAGGGTGAGCAGATAGGGTGAGTAGCGCGCATAATCCTTACCTACGGCCGGTTTAACCACTTCATCCTCAATCATCACCACCGCCATCTCCATCAGCCCGCCAAGCCCTTTCTTTGGTTTCAGCGGATCACGACCGACACTGCGTGCAGCGGCGAGGACCAGCAGGATGAGCAGCAGGGAGCTGATGAGCAGCGAGGCGGCATTCCTGGTGAGAGAGAGGTCGAGTGGACGGACGCTCGTACCATCGGGCAGCGACTCTACGATTTTGCCGGCATACTTGCCTTCACTGGCAATGCTGAATCCGCGATAACTGACCTCACCATGATGCAGACGAGAGGAGAGAAAGAGATGCCACCCACTCTGCCTGCTGCGGAGAATCACCGGCAGTGGAACGGATAGATCCCTTTCTCCATCGCCTGTGATGTGCCACTCATAGCTGTCTGCCAGGTGGTGCAGAATCATCTCCTTCACATTGAGTTCCTCACCGCCGGCTGCCTCTTCACCTGCCGGAAGGGCAGCATCGGCAGGAATGGGAATCAAGTGATAGATGAAGATCAATATGATGATGCTCAGTGGCTGTCTCATAATTCAATCTGTTCCTTTGGCGGTTTGTTGTGCTCTGACTTGTTCCTGATGTACTTCTCCATTCTCAGGTAGATATAGGTCTCCCACACCAGGTCTATCAGGTAGAAGATGATGAAGACGATTGCGAAGCTGCGGATACCCGCCTGGTGTATGAACCAGTAGATGAGGATGGTGATGAAGGAGACGAACACCTTGATCACTTTCAGCAGCATATAGAGGTTAACCATCTTCGTGGGATGTGTGATGGCGGAATGGCGGAACTGGGTGATGAAGAGAATCCCGAGCAGATAAAAGAAGAGTGGAATGATATAATAACCTTTCACCAGTAGTGTCGGGAAGAAGGTTTCCAGCAACAACCAGATTCCCACACCGGTGACGGCCATCACCACAGTGTGAAATATGAGAAAATTGATGATCAGCTTTTTCATTTCTTGGCAGTTTCTTTGGTCACTGAGTCAATGCAGACTGTAATCCTGTTGTTGAGCACCTCTACAAATCCTTCCGCTACTTCAATCGACAGCAGATGCCCCTCTGCTGCGAACAGGATGGTTCCCTTCCGGAGTGAGGAGATCAATGGTGCATGGTTCTTCAGCACCTGAAAGGATCCTATGGTGCCGGGGAGCGTGATCGATTGCACATTCTCCCACAGATGGTTTTTCTCGGGCGAGAGTATCTCCAGTGTCATGGGGTTGCTTCTGTTTGTTCCATAAGAGCCTGACCCTTCTCAATGGCTTCCTCAATGGTACCCACGCTCATGAATGCGGTCTCCGGATATGGATCCATCTCCCCCTCCATGATCATCCTGAACCCGCGAATCGTATCAGCGATGGAGACCATCACCCCCGGTTGCCCGGTATATTGTTCCGCCATGAAGAAAGGCTGTGAGAGGAACCGCTGCACCTTGCGGGCACGGTTCACCGTGAGACGGTCCTCGTCAGAGAGCTCATCCATGCCCAGGATGGAGATGATGTCCTGCAGCTCCTTGTAACGTTGCAGGATCTGCTTCACCTCCATAGCCGTTTTGTAGTGTTCCTCTCCCACGATGGCGGGGTCGAGGATACGGGATGAGGATTCGAGCGGATCCACCGCCGGGTAGATGCCCAGGGAGGCGATCTTTCGGCTGAGCACCGTGGAGGCATCCAGGTAGCTGAAAGTGGTGGCGGGTGCCGGGTCGGTGAGGTCGTCAGCGGGTACATATACCGCCTGTACCGATGTGATTGATCCATGTTTGGTGGAGGCAATACGTTCCTGCAGGGTTCCCATCTCGGAGGCAAGCGTGGGTTGGTAGCCGACAGCGGAAGGCATGCGCCCCAGCAGTGCCGATACCTCCGATCCGGCCTGCACAAACCGGAAGATGTTGTCGATGAAAAGCAGGACGTCACTACCCTCACCCCCTCTGTCACGGAACGACTCTGCCACAGCCAGACCGGTGAGGGCGACCGATGCGCGTGCTCCCGGTGGTTCGTTCATCTGTCCGAACACCAGTGTGGTCTGTGATGTCTTCAGCTTCTCGTAATCAATCGTGCTCAGATCCCACTTCCCTTCGTCCATTCCTTTCTTGAACACTTTTCCATATTTGATCACGCCCGAATCGATCATTTCGCGTAGCAGGTCATTCCCCTCACGGGTTCGTTCACCCACACCGGCAAAGACCGAGTATCCGTTGTGTCCCTTGGCAATGTTGTTGATCAGCTCCATGATGATCACCGTCTTACCCACGCCGGCACCCCCAAAAAGACCAATCTTCCCTCCCTTCAGGTAGGGTTGCAACAGGTCGATCACCTTGATACCGGTTAAGAGTACCTCCTCGGAGGTGGTGAGATCTTCAAACTTGGGTGCTTCGCGGTGAATGGGGTATTGCTGATCACGGCTCAGCTTCTGCAAGCCATCGATGGGGCGGCCCACTACGTTTAGCAGTCTCCCTTTGATCTGATCGCCTACCGGCACACTGATGGGGCGACCGAGAGC
>DURL01000220.1 GCA_012837345.1 Bacteroidales bacterium | reverse complement strand
TACACTCACCGGTAGTGAAGATATGACGATAAATGTTCAAGCTGCCTCCCCCGTAATAAATCGTATCGCCTTTAGTTGTGATGCCCGGTGTGGCAAACATGCCGCTGGCTACTGATCCGAGGGTGATATCGTTGGTTTTAACCACGGAGTAATCGCTGCTGTTTATCTTAGATATCTTTTGAGGTGTTCCGGTGGTAGCTACCCAGAGGTTACCATCCCTTGACTTCTCGATGCCGCTGATGTTGGCCCCCATGTCGATCGTCGCACTAACAACGTCGCTATTCTTCTCTATTACCGACAGGTTTCTGCCCGCATAAAAGAACAGCTTGTCGTTTACAACTGCCATCCGGTTCTTGGCGGCACCCCGGGTGTTGGCAATCAAGGTCAGTTCCGTGGTGTTGCTGTTGAAACGATGAACACCGTTATTGTCGCGTAGAAAAATGTGATCTTCATCTAATACAGCCACATGTGAGGGCCAGGATAACGAGGTGAGTTCATCGGTATAAGAAGCAATTTTCTGAAGCGTTTCACTGTTGGTCACAATCAACATGCCATCATTTTCAAATCCTAATCCCATGGGGTTGGTTTTGCCATTCTGCGAGATGATGTACATTTTGTCACCATCAATAAAGAGATCTTGCGATACATTCCCTAAAGCTGCTCCGTTTGCATTGTTATAAACCCGGTTGAATATCTCGCCGTTGGGAGCGATGTATACCAGCGACCCATTTTCAGTGGTCATATTCCCCTCATTCAACACAAAAACACCTTCGGCAGAGGTGTAACCAGTACCTGCGATGCTTACTTTTATGGTAGCCAAATAGGTTAACCCATTCTGATCGATTCCCTGTAGCTTAATATCTTTTGAACCGTATCCTTCGCTTGCAGCCGTGACATTCAGATACTTCTGGGGTGCATGAATGTTGATTGTCCATCCATCCGGTTGAGATATGATCGCGAGAGAGTGGAGGTTGGCATACCCGAATGTCAATCGTTTGGTCTGCCCAGCATTGAAGACCGCACTCACATCCTTGAATTTCAGATAAGTCCCCATCGATTTCGCAATTTCAATGGTGTTGCCGTCGGCCAGGATAAAGGTGACTGATTCATCACTCTCTTCGATACCCTGAAAAAAGGAATCACCCTCTGCTTTTACTTCCTTGTTGTTTGCATCTGTCAGACGAACACCGTTAATCGTCCAATATCCATCTGCATCGATTGCCAGTTGAGGAGTCACCCCATCTTGACCATTATTGCCCGTAACAGGTATTCTGTTCTCTTGTTGATCCAACAGGAAATCAGTAATCCCGTTGGTGGTGATGGTCCAGTAATAGACCCCATCCGATTCCTGAATGCCGATGACGGGTGCATTTTCACCGTTGAGAATCACAATGGAGGAACCATCGTTAAAAGTGATTTTATGTCCATCGTTGTCACTTATCTCCTCCACACTGGTGATCACTTTCCCCTTGTTCAACAGATCCACGACCGTCTCCAAGGAGGAGAGTTGTGTTTTCAGCGTATTGATTTCTTCTTTAATCTTGTCAATTTCTGTTCGTAAGAAACTGTCGTCATAGTCATCTACACAACTAAACAGAACAGACAGACTGCATAACACCCATAAATAGTTTACTGCTTTCTTCATTTGATTTTAAGTTTATTACGTTGTAATTATAATTATGTTTCCTCTCTTTGAGATTTGAGAAAAAGGGTTGTTTCTTCCTCCGGGAATCAATCAGTAAGGGTATCGATGCTTTTACCCAGGAGATGGAGATCTTCCCCTCGTTCCACTTCGGTGGATGTCTCACCCAACCATCCATTTTCCTGGTTTACCCCATTGTAGATTTTCACAAAGTCGATGCCGGGCAGGTCAGCTTTATTTCCCTCCTTGTCGATGGCCCAATCGATATCGATGGCCGACTCTTCCTGAATATTAGGATGATTGTCAACGTATCCGTATCGGAATCCGTATAATACAAAATAGACGTTTCCTTCATTCACTCCTGGCACATACTCACCTTCGTTGATGCCATTTTCCGGCAACCGGATTCCTTTGTAGGTCAGCTTCTCTTCATCTACCCAAGCCGGATAGTAAGTTTGATTGTGATAAACATTTTTTACTTTAAACCCGCTACCATTCTGATTGTCCTCCCAGTGGATATAGTTTTTGATGGAAATGAACGCGTTCGGGTTATCGGGTTGAACTTCTTCTATAGGTTCTTCGCTCGTGGGCCTGTGGTAGGTCATCTCATAATCGCGGATCACCTTCACGTCGTTTCCATTGTCGACTGCTATTGGGTACCATGGTTCATTCGCGGCCGTGATATTTGCACTTCCCTTTATTTCATACCATTCATCCTCATCAGGTTTTCCATTCTTGTTTTTATCGTATGCTACCATGATGATGCCGGGCTCGCAGCTTCCCCCAAACGGAGCGCCGGGCCTTCCGAGTGCGGAACCAAAAGCATTTCCGTTGATCTTGAAGTCGCGTTTCCCCGGAACGTTCACGATGGTATGATCAAACCCAAACACCACGTATCCGCCCCAGCCACCCAGGGTGATCATCCATGCATCTTCACCTACCAGCCATTCACCTGCTTTTCGCACCATCACTTCATGGGTGTCACCCTCTTCATACTCCGGTAGTTTGTTTACGAATTGCCCGGGCGCGGGAAGGTAATCAAACACCTTCGCGATATAGGGAGAAGGTTGTTGTTCCCTTTTCCCCACTGTGACCACTACTTCTCCAATTATTCCCCCACCAGTGACGTTTAGCGTGTATACTCCTTCTTTTGCTGCCACGAATAGCGGCGTTTTGGTCTCCGCGTACGATAAACGGTATAGTTCGGATGGTGATGAGATGACTTCCCATTGGACCT
>DURL01000219.1 GCA_012837345.1 Bacteroidales bacterium | reverse complement strand
TCTGTCCATTTTGATAAATAGAGTGAATCCATGATGCAGCCCAGTAATTTAACTTTACCGTTGGTTTTATCGATTTTATGGTCTTACCAATTTCAGAGATTAAATCTGTTATAATAGACGAGCGAAACTCCCACCATTGTTTATAATATTTCCCAGGGATACGATTTCCTTGATCATCAAAGATAAATATATCTTCAGGAAAATGTTCAATCTTTTCACCTATAAATGCTTCAAACTTGACACGAGTGGAGTCGGAAAAATCATAACTAGAATTACTAAAACGACAATAATCGAGAGTTAAAGCATCAAATTCATAGTTCCTTACAATCTCTGATATGTAGCTTAGCACATACTCTTGAACAGAAGTCAATGCCGGGTTTAGAAATACAGCATAATCTGATGTTTCTTTCATGTTAATTAGCCCCTCGGGGGTATATGCTACACATACTTTGTCATCAAATGTTTCATTTTCAAAAGCGGGTCCAGATTGGGATTTAATTAATCCAGCAGGCAAAATGCCAGCTGAGACAGTCACTTTCATTTTACGCTCCCGTGCTTTGTCAATAAAAAATTGGAGGTAATCCCAATCACGGTCGAAAACATCTCCGTTTCCTAACCTATTTAATGGGTTGATTATCTGACTTTCATATAGCACATTGCCTTGCATTGGCTTTACGTCCACTACGATTTCATTAAAGCCTGTATTTTTAGCCAAATCTAAATAATAGGTAATACTATCTTTATGAGTGAATCGCTCGAAATTGGCCTCGGCATCGAACCATAATAGTTTAGGTTTATGCTTGTCTGTTTTATTTGTTTCGTTGGTACATGAGAAACATATTAGTGCCAGCGAAGCAAAGATCCAGATTATTCTCACATCAATTGATTTTTGAAACAGGAGAGAGTTTTAAATACTCTCTCCTGTTAGTTTTAACTATTCAAAGCATGTTAATTTATAGGTATATAGACCGAGTCTACTAAACCAAACAGCTAAATATGCTTCTTTCTCATCTTCGTCCCAGTACCAATCAGCCCAAGATCCATAACTCCATCCACGGCTTACACTATAAGCTATGTTAAGGTTTTCGTGTGCCAATTTTTGGAGATCCTTTGAGAGAACTGCTGCAGAATGCCACCATGCGGTTCCACTTGTTACTACTACATAGGTTTTCCCATTTATTGGTAATGCTGAAACAAAAGGGGAGCGACCACCAGTGCGTGCTGTTGAAAATCCGGTACCCACCCACCAAGCTTGTAGAGTGTTTTGCCACAAGCCAGGCATAACAGACACTGTAGATCCAGAGAAGGTGTTCACATAAGCATGATTTGAATTTGCAGTACTAGGTGCGCCTTCAGTGTCACCAACTATGAAGTTAGGTTGATCAGAGTCGTCTAACGGGCTTATCATTTGAAATCCGCTGCTATCATCACTGGCGTAACCAGTTTCAACAATGGAATAATTTGATGCTAACTGTCCATTTGATACCTTTATTCTAAAATGTTCACCTTTACTACCACGAGGAGCCATTGCAGTGATCCAAGCATCTCCAGTAATATCTCCTGCTACCTGAATATTTGCAGATCCGTCGGAAGTTGGTGTCATGTTTGTTGAAGCAGAACCAACCGACATAGGAGTATCAGATGGAGTTGTCCAATAATAAAATTCAGTTACATTGTCTTTTGTTACAGCTCCAACCATATTTCCCTTATAATCAGAAGTGATAATTTTGAGATCAGTGGGTGAGATGGTTCCCAAATTTAGCTGTTGTGATTCATTTAACGATGCTTTGTCAAGTACTTTTATACCATGTGGAGAACTTGGGTCTGAATTGATATATGCACGAGAAAGTAGCACAATATACTCACCACAGTAAGCATGGTATAAATTTAAATCACCGTAAAGCTTTGAATCTGCAAATCCAAAATTACTAACTTCACCTGGAAATCCTAATTCTGTGAAATCCTTTTGCGTCGTAATTTCGGCATAGCTAAATCCTTCTCCATAAGGTAACTGGTCAGACACTCCCCATGTAACTATATAGTCACGTGTATTCTTCTTGTCTTCAGATGTAACTGTATATTTTACTCCTCCTTCTTGAGCAAAATTTTGTGGAAGGGATGGGTCAGGTGAAACAGTAGCACCTTTAGAGAGATAAAATTTTGGCAATGCTGACTCTAAAACTACTTCCTCATCTATGAATGGAGATACTTTAATTGTTATCGTATAATCGTCATTTATTGTGGCCCTTAAGACTGAGTTGTCTGTTCCTATAACTGAAAAAGAATTGATGATTGCTGCCTCAATACCCAGACTTTCATCCTCACAAGCACTAAATATAATCATCAGTGCTAAGGTAATTGCAGAATATATTATTATATTATATATTTTCATTGTTATGAAGTTTAATAAATTATTATACAGGTTAATATTATTCGTAGTACCCTCTTACTCGATATTGACGCGTTGTATTAACTCCTGAGGTCACGGTAATAATGATTCCGTCGCCAGTAATATCATGCCTACCTGATAATGAGGGAGAGATGAATGCGTCATACTTCACAGTGGCCATCAGATAAATGTTCGTTAAGTCTACGTCGTTTTCCAAAGTTTTTGGAATTTCAAACAAAATTAAACCATATCCGCCTTCGATATCATTTTGGCTAAAGTCTCCTTCCACTTCTTCGCCAACTTTATTGAACTCTATGATTTGGCCCAAGAATTCACCGGCGCTATGCGATGTTTTACAAATCATTTGAGAGATAGTGTTAGAATCATGAATAAATACATATTCTTCATTTACACCTTCACATCCCCATAATGAAATTGCTATTAATGCTGTTAAAAGCATTATAATATTTTTATTAACATTCTTCATCTTGATGTAAGTGTTTAGTTGATATTTATTTTTTATCATAATAAATTAATTAAAATCAGTTACCAATATGGGTTGTTTTCATTAATTGCATCGTTGTTTGCTATCTCTGCTGTTGGTAATGAAAAATAATAATATCTTTCGAAGAATACCCTTTGTGTACCACCATCAACATTTACTTTCTCGTAATCGAATGCTCCATCGGTATTTTGTGTGATTTTAACACCGCTTGCATTTTTGCCATGGATTACATTCGCGGCCAATCTCCAACGACGCAAATCCCAATATCGAAACCCTTCTCCTGCCAATTCCACACAACGTTCTTTACGCAACAGATTCATAAACTCTTCTTTGTTAGGAGCATCAGAGAATGACTTTGCAGGCAAATTAACTCGTTGTCTCACTTCGTTCAAAGCTTCCATCGCTTCAGCTTGATATTGCGCATAGTCAAGTTGTGCATAAGCCTCTGCTTTGTTTAATAATACTTCTGCATATCTAATAACTGCATCATATTGGTAACTGCCTTTTGTAACAAAGTCAGCATAGCCTTCTTGTAAGTATTTTCGTAAATAGTATCCCGTAGGTGTATGTGCTCCTGTTGAAGATGCTTGTTGAAATTCAACAAAACCATCAGTTCCACCTACAAATGTTTCAATCTCTCTGCCTTCCCACTGACTGCCATTGTAGAGAATTGTAGCATGAAAGCGGGGTTCACGATTACTGAAGGGATCATCATGGTTATCTTTGTAGGTATCCCAATTGAACTCTGAACCATCATTAAATTCATACATGTCGGCCAAATCACCAGTAGGAACATGTTCCGCATAAATTGCTGAAGTTTTATGAACTTCTCTGTCTCCAAATGGTCTGTTATAGCTGTCAAAGTTGTGGGTTATACTTCCACTTAAAAATCTTAAGGAAAACAGTATTTCAGCAGAATTGTCTTGGTTACCATCAACCTGAAATACCTTTGCATAGTCAGGTGCGAGTGCTCCACCCAGTTCTTTCACTTTTTCTGCTGCATCAATGGCTATTTGCCATTCACCTGCATATAAAGCCATTCTTGAAAGAAGTCCATAGGCAGATTTTTTAGTTGCACGACCTTCCCAGTTAGTAGGCCATGATTCAGGTAGTTTTTCTGCAGCCCATTGTAATTCAGTGATAACGAACTCCCAGCTCTCAGCCTCCGTCGCTCGGCCTCTATGAACATCTTCTGGGTTTTTGCCATCATCAACACCACCATTAATTCCTGATATGTCAGTTCTCAGAATTACTCCTCCATAAACTCTGATCAAGCGGTAATATGAAAATGCTCGGCAAAAACGAACCTCTGCTCTACGAACATCAGACCACTCTTCACCATATTTTTCAACTCCGTATTTTTTTATTTCATCAAGTAGAACATTCGCACGACGTATACGATCATTATATACTTGGCTCCAGTTATCGAAAGCTCCAGCACTACCAGTTGTAAAAGCACTCGATTGTAACAACGATTTGTTATACGCATGATTGTACAAGTCCCATGAGGTTGATTTCATGATGTCCGAATAACTGTCATAAAATTTCGTGCGACTGTTTGCGACTTGTGATTCATCGGTGAATGTTTTATATGAGGCTGTTATATACATATCAGCAGCATTTTCCGTACTCCATATAGCCAAATTAGATAGATCTCTCGTATTGTCGATGTCAAGAACATCTTCACTACATGATGAAATAAAGAGTCCCAATGCTGCAATAATTGTAAATAATATATATGTTGTTTTTTTCATTTTACTATCTCCTATTATTAAAATGTTACTTTTGCACCGATTGTATACGTCTTTTGTTGAGGATAATACCCATTACTTACAGAAGGACTTTCAGGGTCAACATATTTAAAGTGGCTGAACGTTAGTATGTTTGTGCCAGATATAAAGATATTGATTTGACTGAACGGTGTATTTGTCAATACATTTTGCGGAATATTAAAACCTAAATTTGCATTCTTCAACCGAAGATAATTTCCATTCACTAACCACCAAGTGGATTGCCATGCATTGTTTCCATTGGCGATAGTACTTAATCGTGGATATTTAGCATTGGTGTTTTCTGGAGTCCAAGCTTCTTCTATTCGATAATATGGAGAATTGCCCGATCCTGGAAAAGTTGAGGTGTATACTGTAGATGAGATAACTCCTGTGTCGTATACTCCCGAAAGTTCATAGTCGGTGTTAGCAACACCTTGCCACAAAGTGTTTATGTAGAAGTTTTTATAGGATATATCCATGTTTAAAGCATAGTTTATTTCTGGAATTGCTCCGTAACCTATCTTTACATAATCATGCTCTTGGTTGATAATTCCATCTCCATTTACATCTCTATACTTTAAATCACCCAAACGAATTATTCCTGAAGGAGCTGCAGGATAGTTATCAATTTCTTCTTCAGTTTGAAACAAACCTAAGGCATCTAAACCATAACGAGCCCCCATTGATTCACCGATAATAGCTCTGTAGTTTGGTCGATTGTCTGTAATGATTCTTGACAAAACTTTATTGCGTGCAAATGCAAAATCACCCCTTAGCGAATAGTTCCAATCAGTGTTGATACGGTTAAAATGTTTAAGTGTTAGCTCGAACCCCTTGTTTTCCACCTTACCCGAGTTTTGGAATTGGGGATAAAAACCACCTAAAGATGGAGGATAATTTCCTCCTTGAGATTCCAAAATATCTTTTGTCAATTTGTAGAATACGTTGAGTTCTACTCCCAGCTTCCTGTTCCATAAATCAAAATCAACACCAATATTATAATTGTCAGTAGTGGCCCAAGAAAGGTTGCTGTAAATATAACTGTTTGATGCATAGAATTGTGATATAGGCTGGTTTCCTAAGACCATGCTATTGTTTGCAAGAGAATATAGTGAAAAATGCTGGAATGGACTAACCGAATCATTTCCACTTTTTCCAAAGCTCGCGCGTATTCTGAGATAATCAATGTTTTGAGTCATGCTTCTAAAAAAATCTTCTTCTGAGATTACCCATCCTAATGAAGTAGACGGAAAGAATCCCCAGCGATTACCTGGAGCAAAAATATAAGATCCATCATACCTGAATGCTACTTCTGCGAGATATTTGGTTGAGTATGCATAATTAACACGTCCGATATAGGATAATTGGCCACCAGAGTATAAATGTGAACCTGAAATAGGAACTTCAGGAAGAATAGTTCCCAAAGATAAGTCAACAGGTTCATCGCTGTAGTAACCTCTTTTCGTTCCTGTCATTGTGTTTGAATAACTTTTTTTGGCTTCATAAGCAAATAGAGCCGCAACATGGTGATCGTTGAAATCACGTGAATAATCAATCTGTGGGCGTATCAACCAATTGTCTCCCCATGATGCTGCTTTCAGGTATGAATTATCAGAGTTAAATCCACTGGCACCACCTACTCCTTCGTCAAAATTTTGGGTTACATAATAAAGTTGATAATATCGATCGTAATTTGAGTCAATTGTATTGCTGTAGTTATATGAGCCAAATATTGAACCTTTAAGTCCTTTTAGGACTTGAGCTAAATCTGAGAAATCGTATTCCAGCTTAACGTTAGAGTCAAGATTCCATCTGCTTTGCTTTTTATATCCAGACTCGGTTAGTGCAGCATGCCCGTTTACCATATAGGTAGATCCATACCATGCAACTGGTAGGTCATTATAACGTGACTTAATAATGGGAATTGAATTTATTGCTTGCCTTACAGGATTGAATTCTCCTTGGTTGCTAATTGCAGTGCCAGGCCAATCTCTGTCGGAACGGTGACCAGCCATATTAGCCGTTAATCTCAGGTTTTTTGCAACTTGAATATCCAGGTTTGTACGAAGGTTGTAACGCTTATAACCAGTATTAATCATTGTTCCTTCCTGGTCCATTACACCAAGACTTGCATAATACTTTGTTCTTTCGGTACCACCTGACGCTGAAATATTATGTTGATTCGTTATACCTGTTCTAAATATTTCGTCGAGCCAGTCTGTTTGACCCCATATACTGTTCGGGTCATTAGACATTACCTTATTTTGGATGTCGGCAGTCCAACTTGGGGTTAATCCATCCATCAGTTTAGCTTTGTTATTCCAATACATATAATCGGCTGCATTAAGCATTTTGGGCATTGCAGTATTTTGTGTAATGGTAACAGAACCATCATATGAGATGGTTGCAGGTCCTTCTCCTCCTGATTTTGTTGTTATCAGGATAACTCCATTAGCTCCTTGCACACCGTATATGGAGGCTGATGCATCTTTCAGAACTGAAATTGATTCGATGTCATTTGGGTTTACGTAATCGATTGGACGTGGTACCCCATCTACAATAATCATTGGTGAAATATTCCCTGTAAATGAGTTTTGTCCTCGTACTAACAAAGATGTGCCATCTTCACCTGGTTTCCCTGATCTTTGGATACTCGTTAACCCCGGAATTTTACCTGTTAGCATGTTTGAAACGTTTTGCATTGGGGCACTGGTAAGCTCCTTTGAAGATATCTGAGAGACAGCACCTGTCATATGGACTCTTTTTTGAACTCCATATCCTACAACAACAACTTCATCCAACAATTCCGTATCTTCAGTTAGGGTGAGATTTAATAATGTTCTTCCATTTAATGGGATCTCTACTGTTTTAAATCCTACATAAGAAAATTCAATAATTGCATCTTGAGTAGAAACAGAAAGACTGAATTCTCCATCAATATCAGTTATTGTTCCCTGTCGTGTTTCTTTTTCAACGACATTCACTCCAATTAAAGGTTCTCCTTTATTATCTGTTACTTTCCCTTTTAAATTTGTTTGAGCGTATACCCCAAAATTGACAAAGAAAAGCAAGCTCATCACAAATAGTGCATTTAATAGACAGTATAAAAGTCTATTGTCCTTTCTTTCGTTCTTTTTTTTCATGTGTTTACAATTTAGACATATTATTTCGAATAACATTTATAATATCGGCATTAGCCGATGCCTTTAATCTGTTTTTTTTATTTAATGATTAGGGTTAAGAAATCTCGGAAATGTACTCTGCTTAGTGCTTGTCTGTGGTGTCATTTATTTGAGATATTTAAACATCTATTACTAACGGTTATGAGTTAACTCATTTGTCTTTTATTTTTAACATCAATTATTTCTAATGTTTTCCAGCACTGATACAATCCTCTAGGCACGTGGAAACATCCTTTCCATTTACCCCCTTTTAGGTCAAGCAACACCTCTCCCTGGCGATTCAGGTAGCCCCACCACTCCGGATGTTCCGGATCCTTGAAGTGATCCCAGGTATAATGATGCACTTTGTCAAACCAGGTGAGACACTCCATGGAACCGGTTAACTGATACCCTTTCAACAGTGAGATCAGTGCTTCTATATGTACCCACCACAATTTCTGGTTCCATTCGAGTTGTTGGGGTGGAAATCCTTTCCGGTCCAGGAAATAAAAGATACCCCCATATTGCTTGTCCCAGCCGTATTCGAGGGTTTTCAGTGTGGTCTCCACCGCCTTGTCAATCAAATCAGGCCGATTCAGTCTTACTCCCAGATCCATCACAAACCACATGGCTTCAATGGCGTGTCCGGGATTCATCAGTCGTCCATCGAAGGTGTCCGAGAGAGAGCCGTCATCGTTTAAATTCTCAACGATCAGGCCTTCCATCTCGGGATGGCGGAATACGTTCATTACTTCGTGAATGCACTCCTCCATGATCCTTTTCATAAAGTCACTCTCAAGGAGATGTTCTATCTCCAGCGCCAGGTTGCACAGAATCATGGGCAGCGAGAAACTCTTGAGAGACCTTGTTCCACTGAATGCCTTATTCCATTTACCTTTCGGATTCTCTTTTTTCTGGAGGATGATGTCGAATGTCTTTTTCGCGATTTCAGCATATTCGCTGTTACCGGTGGCAAGGCTCAGCTGACCAAAGGCCATGGCTGAAAAGGTGTAGGAAAAGATATTGTAAGGTTCAATCAGCGGCTTCCCCTCGCGGGTGAGGGAGAAATACCAGTTATAATTCCCGTCATGGCCAAATTTTTTCAGGAACTCAGCTCCCTGGAGTGCACATTCCAACCACTCCTGTCTTTTTTCAACTTTGTTATAAAGCATTGAGAAAAGCCACACCTCACGGGCCTGTAGCCAGATAAACTTATCGGTGTCGTATACGTTGCCCTGCCGGTCGAGACAGGTGAAATAGCCTCCCATTTCCAGGTCCTGTGAGTGATGAAGCCAGAAGGGTACTACATTGTCGAGAAGTTCTGCCTTGTATTGTGTGGCGAGATTGTTAAAATATATCATATTTCTGTCGGTTTATGCTCCTGTTGACACACTAAAGATGTGCTATTGGTGTTAAACATTTAAAAAACCTTCGCAAATAAACATATATAATTTTATATATGCAAGCATTATAATTAAAATATTTAATTAGATGGTAATATTTAACACTTTTTTGGGGTGAAGTGGTTTGTTTTTTTTTGAGGAAGAGGGTTAAAAACTGCTAATGATCGTTCAGCGCGTCAGTCCGAGAAATTTCGTAGCCTGGATGATGGAATCGGGTTTGCCCACATCGAGGATCGTTCCCTTTTGGGGGAGATAAGCAGTGATCTTATGGGATGCGCAGAGAGAGAGGTAAAAATCGATGATGGAGAAGCAATTGGGAAATGAGTCCATCTCACTGAGAAGGGAGGGGTGCAGTACCTGGATGCCGGAGAATGCCAGTTGGGTGTAATTATCTGGTCGAAAATCGGGATAGGGTGATTTGGTCTCACCTGTTTTTCTGTTGATCCACCCATACAGGTATTGCTGCTCGTTAAAGAGGAGGTAGCGGTTGGTCTCCCGTTTGCTGCAAACGAGTGTTGCAGGAGCATCATTTTGCAGATGGTGGCGCATTACTTCCCGCAGGTCGATCGTAGAAAGGATATCGGTGTTGTGTACCAGAAAGGGGCGGTTGTCATCGAAAAACCAGGCTGCCTTTTTGATGCCACCACCGGTATCGAGCAGCTGTGCCCGTTCATCCGAAAATGCAATGCGGATACCAAACTGGTTGTTTGCTTTCACAAAGTGGATGATTTGATCAGCGAAGTGATGGATATTGATGATGATCTCGTCGAAGCCTGCAGCAATCAGTCTTTCAATGGTATGTTGCAACAGGGGCTTACCACCTACCGGCACCAGTGCTTTCGGCATGGTGTTGGTGAGGGGTTTGAGACGGGTGCCGAGACCGGCGGCGAAGATCATTGCTTTCACGTGATGGGAGATGTTAGAATGAACCAGACTGAAAAAAGAGGGAGCTGTCTGAAAATGGATATTATCTTCAACTCCTCTTTCTGAATTCCTGTTCCAGGTTCTGCTCGCGGTGTACCAGGGATACCTTCACGCCGAACATTTTAGAGATGTGCTCCGCCACATGTTGTGCCGCGTAGACCGACCGGTGTTGTCCCCCGGTACAACCGAAGGAGATCATCAGGTTGGTGAAGTTACGCTCCATGTAACGTTTCACAT
The DNA here is from genome assembly GCA_012837345.1 of Bacteroidales bacterium. Lineage (GTDB taxonomy): Bacteria > Bacteroidota > Bacteroidia > Bacteroidales > Dysgonomonadaceae > Proteiniphilum. The sequence goes on along the minus strand of DURL01000219.1, from coordinate 7,865 downwards.
GTTGATCGATGAGCGGGTAGAGGGTCTCCAGAAAGGTGACCATCTCGCCATCCTCTTCGAGGAAGCGGATCACCGGTTCGTCAAGACCGGTTACGTTGTTGTATCGTTCGAACTTACCGGGGTTGTTGATTGCGCGGCAGTCGAACACATAGCCCCCGCCATTGCCGGAGCTATCCTCCGGGATACCTTTCTTATAGGCGAAGCTGTAGACACGTACCTCCAACTCCCTCTTACGGCTGTCGGCAAACTGTTTCAGGTCGCACATCTTCTGCAGCATATCGCAGAGATAGGGGTACTGTTCAAATCCTTCCTGCAGCAGCTCCCGCAGGTTATTCAGTGCAAAGGGAACGCTTTGGATGAAATGGGGTTTCTTTTCAAAATACCCCCTGAAGCCGTAAGCTCCCAGCACCTGAAGCGTACGAAAGAGCACGAAGTGGCGAAGCCGCTCCCGGAAGATTGTTTCCTCTACAGGCTGATATTTCCGTAGCGAGGTGATAAAGGTGTCGGTCAGCTCATCGCGAAGCTCTGCGGGGAAGTTGGCTTTTGCCTGCCAGAGGAAAGAGGCCAGGTCATAGTAAACCGGGCCTTTACGGCCTCCCTGGAAGTCGATGAAATAGGGCTCATCATTCACCAGCATCACATTGCGCGACTGGAAGTCACGATACATAAAGGTGTTGGTATCGTCATTCAGCAGTGTTGCTGCCAGTTTTTCAAAATCATTCTCCAGCCGGTCTTCCAGGAACTCCATGCCGGTAGTCTTCAGAAAGCTGTACTTGAAGTAGTTCATGTCCCACATCACCGAACGGAGGTTAAAGGCCGGCAGTGGGTAGCAGATACTGAAGTCAAGATCGCGGGCACCCAGGTATTGAATATCTGCCAGTTGGGTTATCGTTTTGTGCAGCAACTCCTTTTCACCATGGCTGAACACTCCGGTGTTACGCCCCGCCTTGATCCGGTCGAACAGCACGTTGTCACCCAGATCCTCCTGCAGGTAACATATCTCGTCGTCAGAGACGGCCACCACCTGTGGCACGTTCAGACCCTGCTTGTGGAAATGAGTTGCCAGGGTTATGAAGGCCCGGTTCTCGTCGCGTGATTCACCATGGACACCGATCAGTGAGGTCTCGCCGGCCGTGATACGGAAGTATCTGCGATTGGAGCCGGAGGTGGGCAGTGCTTCCAGTGTCTGGTGTGGTAGTCCGGTATAGGTGGTGAAGAGGTCGGTCAGGCGTTGCATGTGATTACTGATGTGATGATTAGCTGATGTGATGATGTGATGATGTGTTGATGTGATGATGTGATGATTAGTTGATGTGGTAATGTGCTGAGTCCTCACTGCTTATCACTAGTCGTTTCCAGTTCTTTGAGCCAGAGATCGGCAACAGCATCACTTGGCATGCGCCAGTCGCCGCGGGGTGAGAGGTTGACAGATCCCACCTTGGGACCGTCGGGCATGCAGGAGCGTTTGAACTGTTGTGTGAAAAATCGCTTGTAGAAGACCCTGAGCCATTTCTGTAACTCCTCCTCATTGTATTGGCCGGTAAAGGCCTGTCGGGCCAGAAAGAGGATGCGTGACGGGCCGTCGCCGTAACGCAGCATCCGGTGCAGGAAGAAGTCGTGCAGCTCATAGGGTCCCACAACATGTTCGGTTTTCTGGGCGATCTTACCCTCGGCATCTGCAGGCAGCAGCTCGGGGCTGAAGGGTGTGTCGAGCACATCATGCAGGATGGTGCGGGTGCTCTCCTCCATCCGGTTGTCGGCAATCCAGCGCACCAGCGTCGCCACCAGTGTCTTGGGTACGCTGGCGTTGACGCCGTACATCGACATCTGGTCGCCGTTGTAGGTGGCCCACCCCAGTGCAAGCTCCGACATGTTGCCGGTACCCACTACCAACGCACCGATCTTGTTGGCAACATCCATCAGGATCTGGGTGCGCTCGCGTGCCTGGCTGTTCTCGTAGGTGACGCTATGGTTGTCGAAATCGTGGCCGATATCTTTGAAATGTTGTTTCACCGCCTCTACGATCGGGATCTCCATCACCGTGATGCCGGAGGCATGCATCAGGTCGGTGGCATTGTTGTAGGTCCTGTTGGTGGTGCCGAAGCCGGGCATGGTGATCCCCACGATGTTCTCTCGTGGCAGTTGAAGCCGGTCGAAAGTGGCGATGGTGACCAGGAGTGCCAGTGTGGAGTCGAGACCACCGGAGATGCCGAGGGTCACCTTTTCAATGCCGGTATGGCGGAGTCGTTTGGCCAGTCCCTCGGTCTGAATCCTGAACACATCTGAGAGAAACTCGTCGGTCTGTTCTGCTGCCGGTATAAAGGGGTGTGTCGGCAGGGGATGACGCAGTCCGGTGGTATTTACTTCGGTCAGGGGGATGTCAACCCTGTATGCCTGTTGCAGCGCGTCGTTACTGAAGTTGGTGTTCTTCAGCCGGTCGTGACGCAGTGCATCCAAATCGATATCGGCGGTTATCCACTCATTCTCGTTCGAGAAACGGGGTGACTCTGCAAGCAGGGTACCGTTTTCAGCGATGAGGCATGCACCGGAGAAAACCATGTCGGTGGTCGACTCACCGGTGCCGGCAGAAGCGTAGATATAGGCTGCGTTGCAGCGTCCCGATTGCTGGAGTACAAGCGATCGACGGTAACGGTGTTTGCCTACCAGCTCGTTGCTTGCCGAGAGATTGAACAGCAGCTCGGCACCCTGCATCGCCAGTTGGGAGGAGGGGGGCATCGGCATCCATAGATCCTCGCAGATCTCCACGCCAAATGTAGCGAATGGAGTCTGAAACAACATGCCACCGGCTGCGACCGGCACCTCTCGTCCGCCAATCTCAAAGGAGTGAACGGTCAGGCTGGATGCTGCCGCAAACCATCGCTTCTCATAATACTCCCGGTCGTTCGGCACATGTGTCTTGGGTACCAATCCCACGATTCCTTCGGCGGCGATCACCGCAGCCATGTTGAACAGGTTGCTGCCGATGCGCAGCGGCAGGCCCACGATGGCTGTCAGTGAGCGTTTGTCATGCATGAAGTGTGCCAGCTCCTGTAGCGAGGCGATTGCCTCCCGCTGGAGAGTCTCCTGGAAGAAGAGGTCGCCACAGCTGTAACCGGTGAGCGAGAGCTCGGGGAAACAGACGACCTGCACCTGTTGTTCCACTGCTTCTCCGATCATCGATTGGATCTCTCTCCTGTTGTAATCACAGTCGGCAACCCTCAACCGGGGGGATGCGGCCGCCACGCGTATAAAACCCTGCCTGTTGATATACATATGTACTTATTTTAACAGCCTTTCGGACAAAGATAATGATAATATGGCAAAAAGAGAATGACGGTTCACCATTATTGCACTATGCTGTAACCACACCCGTCAGCCGGATGATTGCCGGAAGTGCTTCGCGCAGATGGTTCATTGAGCTAAACACCAGCGATGCACCAGCCTCCCGCAGGATCGCGTCGGAAAGTGGACCGGTGTTGACCGCGATGGTGAAGATGCCTGCACCTACGGCTGCTTCGATGCCCAGGGGCGCATTTTCAATCACGATAGCCTGGTGAGGCAGCAGTTCTCCCCCTTTTTGCAATCCTTTCAGAAAGGGTTCCGGATCCGGTTTACCGTTCACCACATCGAAGGCGGTGACCATGGTGCCGGGGGTGAAGGTGTCGGGGAAGTGGTGATCGAGACGACTCAGCAGGGAGGGTTGCCCCGAGCCGGTCACCAGTACCGGTGTGAGATTCATCTCCTTTACATAGTCCAGCACCTCCCTCGCGCCGGGTATGGTATCCCCACTGTTGTATAGCCCAAACAACTCCGTTTTGCGGGCGTAGATACGCTCTACCTCCTCCTCGGTTGCATCCCGTTGCAGGTTCCGTTGAAAAATGATATCGATGGTAGCCTTCCCGATCCTGCCCTCATGCAGGTAGAATTCACCCGGTTCATGGGTGAGTCCTTCTTCATCCATTGTCTGTTGCCAGGAGCGGTCGTGCGCCGGCATGGAGTCGTAAAGCACGCCGTCCATGTCGAAGATCACCGCCTTCAAGTCGAACTTATTTTGGTTGTTACGATTTAAATAATCTATCAGTATCTCTTTCATTCTTGTCAATAAAAAAAACCGCGGGGTCGTTTTGAGGCGGCCTTGCGGTTTCCTGGGTTCATAAATGCTTCACAATCTGGCCTTGATCGCACGCGTTGCTTCCTCGAAGCCCGGTTTCTCCAGCAGGGCGAACATATTCTTCTTATAAGCCTCCACTCCGGGCTGGTCGAAGGGGTTGATGCCCAGCAGGTAGCCGCTGATGCCACATGCCTTCTCGAAGAAGTAGATCAGCTGTCCGATATATTTCTCGTTCAGCTCCGGCAGTTCAATCAGCAGGTTGGGTACGTCACCGTCCACGTGTGCGATGCGGGTACCCAGCTCAGCCATTTTGTTCACCTCATCCACCCGTTTACCGTGTAGATAGTTGAGACCGTCGAGATCTCTGGCATCGTGTGGGATCTCCACCTTTTTATTCGGTTGGCGGATGGAGAGCACCGTCTCGAAGATGGTGCGTTCACCCTCCTGGATCCATTGACCCATCGAGTGCAGGTCGGTGGTGAAGTCGACGGCAGCAGGGAAGATGCCCAGGTTCTCCTTGCCTTCGCTCTCACCGAAAAGCTGTTTCCACCATTCCGCCAGGAAGTGGAGCTTGGGGTGGTAGTTGACCAGGATCTCTATCTTCTTGCCTCTTTTGTAGAGCTCGTTGCGAATCACAGCGTAGATGGCCGGCAGGTTGTAGTCGAACGCGGTGGAAGCCGCCGAGGCCTTTTCTATCTCGATGGCACCCTCCACCAGCTTTCGGATATTGATGCCTGCTACCGCGATGGGCAGTAGTCCCACCGGTGTGAGTACCGAGTAGCGACCTCCCACGTTGTCGGGGATCACGAAGGTCTTATACCCCTCGGTGTCGGCCAGGGTCCGTAGTGCTCCACGGGCCGCGTCGGTGACCGCCACGATTCGACGTCTCGCTTCCTCCTTTCCCACCATGCTCTCCAGCAGGTCTTTCAGCAGGCGGAAGGCGAGTGCCGGCTCAGTGGTGGTGCCCGATTTGGATATGTTGATCAGTCCGAACTCTTTATTTTCCAGATATCTCATCAGTTCGTGGAGGTAATCCTCACTGATGTTGTTGCCGGCATAGAGGATCACCGGGTTTTTCCGTTTGGCAGGCTCCTGCAGCCAGTCGAATGAGTCACTGAGGGCATCGATCACCGCCCGGGCACCCAGGTAGCTGCCGCCGATGCCTACCACCACCACTGCTTCGCAGCGGGTGCGCAGCACAGTAGCCGCATCTTCAATCTCCCGAATATTTTCATCGGTGATGGAAGAGGGGAGTGTCACCCATCCCAGGAAATCATTTCCCGCGCGGGTGCCGTCGTGTAGTGCCTGGTTGCAGGCCACAGCCTGCGGTGCCTGTCTCAGAATCTCTTCCTCCGGAAGAAATGAGGCTACATCCTTGATCTGTAATTGAATATGATCCATTGTCAGTTATAATTTTGTCTGTTGCTTGATTATCGTCAAATAGCTTGAGTTAAGAACCCTAATGGCTAATCGATTAAAAGTAATCGATCAACTTGCGGATCGCCTCTTGTGGCGGCCGCTTCTCGTATAGAATTTGGTAAACCGTTTGTGCGATGGGCATATCCACCTTAAAGCGGTTGTTGAGCTCGTAGATGCACTTGGCACCATAATAACCTTCGGCAATCATCTCCATCTCCAGCTGGGCGCTCCTCACCGAGTAGCCTTTACCAATCATGGCGCCGAGGGTGCGATTGCGGCTGAACTGTGAGTAGCCGGTCACCAACATGTCGCCAAGGTAGTGTTGTTCGGCGATGCAGCGCTCCATGGGCACCACACCGTTGAGAAAGGCAGACATCTCTTTGGCGCAGTTGCTCATCAGCACCGCCTGGAAGTTATCTCCGTAGAGCAGTCCCTGGCAGATGCCGGCCGCGATGGCGTATATGTTCTTCAGCACCGCAGCCAGCTCGATGCCCACCACATCGTCCGAGATGCGTGTCTTCAGGATCCGCGAGTTGATTGCTTCGGAGAGCAGCTTAGCCTTGTTCTGATCCTTGCTGGCAACCGTCAGGAAGGAGAGCCTTTCGAGGGCCACCTCCTCGGCATGGCAGGGTCCCGATACCACGCCGATCTGCTCGAAAGGAATCTTGAAGTTGGAGGCAAGGTACTCGCTCATCACCATGTTGTCGCTGGGGATAATCCCCTTGAGGGCGGAGACCACGAACTTGCCACGGAAGCTGCTGTTCCAGATGCGTCGGAAGTATTGCTTCACATAAGGGGAAGGGATGGCTACTATGATGGTGTCGGAGTCTTTGATCGCCTTCTCGATGTTGGAGTAGAAGGTGATCTGTGCCAGGTTGAACTTCACATTGGTCAGGTGGGAGGGGTTGTGCCCCAGCTTGTAGAACCCTTCGATCTGATCGTTGCGGCGGATGAACCAGTTCATATGTTTCTGGTTCATCAGCACCATTTTGGCGAGTGCCGTTCCCCAGGTGCCGCCACCCAGGATACAGATTTTGCCGATTGAATCCATGTTGTCTAATTTCAGATATTCAGACCGTTAAAGTGAGGCGGCTTGTTCTGTCCATGTTTTAACCTCCCCGGGGGTGGGATTGTTCAGTCCCAGCTTGAACTTTTTGTTCATCCCGCAGATCTCCTGGTGCAACTTGTTGGGGTTGGCCTCGCTAAGGCTCTTCACCAGAAGGTATCCCGCTTTTTGAAGCAGGGCTGCCCACTCTTCGGGGATGCCGGCCTCGGCATAACGGGCGAGCGGATCTTTCTTCACTGTTTTCTCGGGGCGCATCATCGGGAAGAGCAGCACCTCCTGAATGGAGGTCTGGCCGGTGAGTAACATGGTGAGGCGATCCATGCCGATACCCATACCGGAGGTGGGAGGCATCCCATATTCCAGGGCACGCAGGAAATCCTGGTCGATGAACATCGCCTCGTCATCTCCCTTCTCGGAGAGGCGGAGCTGCTCCTCGAAGCGCTGCCGCTGGTCGATCGGGTCATTCAGCTCGGAGTAGGCGTTGGCCAGCTCCTTGCCGTTGACCATCAGCTCGAAGCGCTCGGTAAGCTCCGGGTTTTCTCGGTGACGCTTGCAGAGGGGTGACATCTCGATGGGGTAATCAATGATAAAGGTAGGCTGAATGTAGTTGCCTTCCGCCTTCTCGCCGAAGATCTCATCGATCAGCTTCCCCTTGCCCATGGTCTGGTCCTCTTCCACGCCCAGCTCACGACATACAGCACGCAGCTGTTTCTCATCCATGCCGCTGATGTCGATGCCGGTATGTTCGCGTATGGCGTCGATCATGGTCACCCGCCGATAGGGTGCCTTGAAGTCAATCTCATGATCACCCACCTTCACCTTCGTGGTACCCAGCACCTGCCGGGCCACCTGCTCCAGCATCTGCTCGGTAAATTCCATCATCCATTTGTAGTCCTTGTAAGCCACGTAGATCTCCATCACGGTGAACTCCGGGTTGTGTGTCCGGTCCATCCCCTCGTTGCGGAAGTTGCGGGAGAACTCGTAGACCCCTTCGAAGCCGCCTACGATCAGTCGTTTGAGGTAGAGCTCGTTGGCGATGCGCAGGTAGAGGTCGATGTCGAGTGCGTTCATGTGGGTGATGAAGGGGCGGGCGGCTGCACCACCGGGGATGCCCTGCAGGACGGGTGTGTCCATCTCCAGGTATCCCTGTTGGTTGAAGAATGCCCGCATGGCATCGAAGATACGGGTGCGTTTAAGGAAAATATCCTTCACATCCTCGTTCACCAGCAGGTCCACGTAGCGCTGTCGATAGCGCAGCTCAGGGTCGGA
>DURL01000218.1 GCA_012837345.1 Bacteroidales bacterium | reverse complement strand
GCATAAAGAGCTGCCTGAGATAGTTAATACCGAAATCATCAGCTTTCTGCAACCAGAGATGTAAAAAACAAGCAATTTTTAAATACAACAATCCAGCAAAATGAAAAAAATAAATGTTGCTTTCTGTCTCATCATCCTTTCGTTTCTTACTCTCGACGGACAAAACAAACCCCGGTTGAAATTCAACTCTAATTCCAGGTTCAAAATTGTCCAGTTTACCGATATTCATCTGCAGTACGACTCCTATCGTTCGGATAGTGTATTGGTGATGATGAAAAAGGTTATTGAACATGAAAAACCTGATTTGGTCATGCTTACCGGCGATGTTGTAGGTTCAGATAACAGAAAAAAAGCCTGGTTAAAAGTAGCACAGGTGATGATTGACGCAAAAACTCCATGGGCGGCTATGTTTGGAAATCATGACGCAGAGTTTGAACTTACCAAGCAGCAAACCATAGATGTCATTGCGGGGTTACCCTATAACCTGACCATAAGCGGCCCGGAAGAGATTGCAGGAACAGGAAATTATGTACTGCCCATACAATCGTCAAAGTCGCAAGAAACCGCCGCCTTGTGTTATGTATTCGATGTTTCGCAGACAAATCGTCCTCCCGAAAACCATTCGGGCGTTTATGAGTGGATAGATCACAGTCAGGTTCAATGGTACGAGAACAAGAGTGCCGCTTTTACCCTCCAAAAAGGAGGCACACCGCTCCCGGCGCTGGCGTTCCTTCATATCCCTTTTCCGGAATATAATGAGGTAGTGGGTAAAAAAACCACCGTGGGATTTCAATCGGAAGTTTTCAATTCTCCACCCAATAGCCGTTCTAACTTATTTGCCGCAATACAAGACTGTAAAGATGTAATGGGCGTATTTGCAGGTCACCATCACAACAACAATTACATCGGCTGCTTACACGATATTTGTCTGGGATTCGGACAGACAAGCGGACGCCAGGTTTATGGAGAGTTGGGATCGGGAGCTCGTGTGATTGAATTGTATGAAGGAGAACGTAAATTTGATTCCTGGATCTTGAAGTTATACGACAACAGTCGTGACCTGGATATTTGGACCCCTACCCACAGTCGGGAACAGATGTTCTTGGTATCGTACCCCGAATCGTTTGTGGAAATAAGGGAGAATCGCGGCAAGATCCATATGACCACACAAAGCGGTAGCCACGTTGCTTTTCGTTTATCGGGAAGTGGCACGGCAACAATCGATTGGGGCGACGGATCTGATAAAGAGATGATCACGCTGAGCAATGAAGGTTGTGATGTTTATCACCATACCTACCCGGGCAAATCAACCCGTACCATCGTTGTCGATGGGGAGAACATAACAGCACTGGACTGTAAGGGCAACGACCTTACTTTTCTGGATGTGAGCAAGAACAGGGAGTTGACCTATCTGGACTGCAGCAATAATCAACTAAGATGGCTGGATACGGGCAACAATGTCGCGCTTAGAGTGTTATGGTGTAATGGTAACCAATTGACAAATTTGAACCTCGAAAACAATCCACTGATAACGGAACTCTATTGTTACAACAACAGACTGACGAAGATGGATATCAGCAAAAACAGGGCATTGGCAAGGTTGAATTGCTCGCAGAACCTCCTGACCCGTTTGGATCTGCGAATGAACACCGAACTGAAAAGGATGGATTGTTACGAAAATCGTTTGACGTCGCTTGATTTCAGCAGAAACAGCGCATTATACTATGCGGTTTGCACCGACAACAGATTAACAGCCGAGGGGCTGAATGCGTTGTTTACCACTTTCAATAGAGGTGTCGCGGGTAAAATCTTTATTGGCGGCAATCCGGGGGAAAATATGTGTGACAGAAGCATCGCAGAGAGTAGAGGTTGGAAGGTAAGTATCAGGTATTAAGAATGTATGAATATGAAAATAGGAAAGCTTCCATTATTGACTGTTACGCTATGGGTTTGTGTTACCGCTGCAGCCAGTGCACAGGTGAAGGTCGGAGATCTTTTTCCGGATTGGGCTGACGGCTATCTGGACATCCACCACATCTATACCGGCAGGGGGGAGTGTATGTTTGCCATCCTGCCCGATGGAACCACGATGATGATTGATGCCGGTGAGACTGGCTCAGACAAGCGTAACTTCAAGCCTGACAGCACTAGAAGTGCCGGAGAGTGGATATCCCGTTACATCGTTCGAATGATGCGTCCTTTGTCGGAGAAAAAACTGGATTATATGCTCCTGACACACTTTCATGATGACCATATGGGAAATGTGCTACTCAGCAACAAAAAATCGGATAAGGGAGACTATATCCTTACAGGCATTTCTGAAGTAGGCGACCTCATCCCGTTCGTGAAGATAGTAGATCGTAACTGGCCTGACTATAACTACCCTTACCCAATGAACGGGAAACCAAACATTCAGAACTACATTCGTTTCGTGAACTGGCATGTTGCAAACGGAGCCATTGCTGAGCAATTCGAGGCTGGTTCAAACCAGCAATTCAAACTCACGAGACAACCTGATCAATACCCCGGGTTTGAAATCAGGAACATTGCCGCCAATGGAAGGGTATGGACTGGAACAGACGACAATTCCCGCTCTCATTTCCCTCCGATTGACCAGCTGACAGAAGAGGAGTATCCCGAGGAAAATGCATGTAGCGCTGCCATACGGATATCCTATGGAAATTTTGAATATTTTAATGGAGCAGATCTTGTGCATACTTATTCGCCCGGCACATGGAAGGATATAGAAACCCCCGTGGGCCAGGCAACCGGCACCGTTGATGTATGTGTTGCGAACCATCACGCAAAGGACGCCATGGGAGAAGGATTTATCCGTGAAGTGACTCCCCGGGTATTTGTGATACAGGGCTTTGCCCTCAGTCACCCTGATGCTCCCGCACTCCGCAATATGCTGTCGCAGGCACTATATGCCGGCGAAAGAGATATCTTTGTAACCAATCTCTTTGATGTCAATCGGGTCGCTTTGGGTGAACAGATGGTCAGTCAGCTGAAGAGTACGCAGGGACATATTGTGATCCGGGTGAAACCAGGGGGAGAGAGTTATCAGCTCTATATCCTGGATGACTCCTCGGAAAGCTTCACCATTACAGCCATCCATGGACCATACGAAAGCAGGTAGCGAACAGGAATTTTCACACAGCAATTAACTATTCACACCTGAGCCGCCGTTGTAATTGATCTCATGTCTCCTGGACCTGAAAAAAACCGATGAAGATGAGTAAAGTATTGAAGAGTAAAAGATGGATCTATCTACTGATTCCGTTGCAGTTCGTTTCAGCTCTGCTTGCGCTGTTGCACTACGGGTTTATTTTCAAATCAGGCACGGCAGCGATTGGAATATTGATTCTGTTGCTATTGTATCTGAACAGACAGTCACAAGTTAAATATACGATACTGTTGATGATCGCTTTTGCTTTTTCAATTGTGGGTGACTGGTTCTTGTCGAACCGAAACGGGGAGACTGAAAGATTCATCTACGGAATCGTTTTTTTCTTTTTTGCTCATATCGGTTATCTGGGGTATGCACTGATGAAGGGAAGCATGAAATGGAGGTTTACAATGGCATTGCTAATAGCTTACTTACTATTCTTTCTGCTGTTATTGTATCCTGTATTCAGTGACAAAACCCTGATGATCGCCGTATTCATCTATCTGGTCATCTCCTGTCTTTCACTGGGTGCCGCCGCTGGAATCAGAGGAGAAAAGCTGTACAGGGTAACCTATCTGTCCGGTATCGTCCTGATCCTCTTTTCCGACACAATCATTGCACTAAGGGAATTTGTCGGCTACCATTCCCTCAATGGCCTTATACTACCAACCTACTATCTCTCCCATATCTCAATCGCTTTTTCTATTCTGTATCTAAACAGGTCACTGGAAATCGATAAGGAAAAAGAATCCCTTTCCTCATGACGCCATCGTGAAAAAGAGTTTGCACCTGGTTACAGAAGTGATTATCTTTGGTGACAAAAAATATCAGGAATGAACAAACAACTGTTACTTTTTGTCCTCATCACTCTATTTTCGGCATGTGCTACAAATAAATCAAACCCTGTTGCAAACAGAAATGAATTCTCGTCCAACCCCATTGTTGATGGATGGTATGCTGATCCGGAGGGGATTGTATATGACAACCAGTATTGGATCTTCCCCACCTACTCCGATCTCTACGAAAAGCAGGTTTTCTTCGACTGTTTCTCCTCACCTGACCTGGTGAACTGGACAAAACATGAACGGATCATTGACACCACCGAAGTGAAATGGGCACACATGGCGATGTGGGCTCCGGGTGTGATTGAAAAGGATGACAAATATTATTTCTTTTTCGCAGCAAACGATATCCAGAATGAGAATGAATTAGGCGGTATAGGCGTCGCCATGGCCGAGCAGCCTGAGGGTCCCTACCGGGATCTGCTGGGAAAACCGATGATCAATGAGATTGTGAATGGTGCACAACCCATCGATCAGTACGTCTTTCAGGAGAACGACAGCACCTATTACATGTTCTACGGTGGATGGAGACACTGCAATGTGGTGCTCCTCAAAAACGATTTTACCGGCATCAGACCCTTCCCCGACGGGGAAATATATAAGGAGGTGACTCCCGAAGGGTATACCGAGGGACCCTTCATGTTCAGGAAAAACGGAAAATACTATTTCATGTGGTCGGAAGGAGGATGGGGCAATCCCGATTATCGGGTAGCCTACTCCATCTCCGACTCTCCCCTGGGACCCTTTGAGCGGATCGGAACCATTCTGGAACAGGATCCGGCAGTGGCTACCAGTGCCGGTCATCATTCGGTAATCCACAACCCGAAGAACGACGACTGGTACATCGTCTATCATCGGCGGCCGCTTACCGAAACTCATCGTGACCACCGTGTAACCTGTATAGACAAAATGGAATTCGATGAACAGGGGTTGATCAAACCGGTGAAGATGACATTCGGGGGTGTCAGTACAAACAAATTGTAGTTGACAAGAATTGGAATCTTTGATCATGCAAAAATATTGATCACATTCGCAATATGTATAATAATATAAGAATCATGAAAATAACGGGTTGTTTGATATACGGTTTTTTAATTGGCGTGCTGATGTTTAGCAGCGTCTCCTGCAACAACAGACCCCGAAAAGAGTGCGCCACCTTTGAAGAGATGAAAGATCCCACGAGCGACACCCTCTCTGACTGGTCGAACGTAAAGAGAGGCCTGCACGCCTCCTTTATCTCAATTGATGAGAAGTTGCCCAAATCGGTGGCACCGGAGATCGAACCGGTGAAGAGTGTCAAGGTCGCCGGATGGAAAGGGGAAAAAGTATCTGCACAAATAGTTCTTTGGACGACAGAAGAGATCCGGCAGGTGGAGTGCGAATTCAACGACTTCACGAGTGAAGTGAGCACTCTCCCCGCCACTTTTGCTCAGGCACGGTTCGTTCGCTACGTGACGACCGATGAGTTCGGTCCCGGGTGTGGACACCGCAAGCCGGGTGACTTCCCCGCCTCCCTGGCTCCCGATATGCTGGACAACCTGGAGTGCTTCAACCTGGAAGCGAAAAGCGTTAGACCGGTATGGCTCACCTTCAGCATCCCGGCCGACGCTATCGCCGGCAACTACAAAGGCAAGGTGAAGATTCATGCCCGAAACCAACCCACACGTGACTTCGAGATTGAACTGGAGGTGGTAGATCAGCAGCTGCCACCACCCTCGGAATGGCGCTATCACCTCGACTTGTGGCAACACCCCTCTGCAGTGGCACGGGTACATGGACTGGAGCTCTGGAGCGAAGCCCATTTCGAGAAGATGCGCCCCCTCATGCAGATGCTGGCCGACGGGGGACAGAAGGTGATCACCGCCACCCTGAACAAGGATCCCTGGAACAACCAGTGCTATGATGCCTACGCCGACATGATCATCTGGACGAAAAACAAGGACCGGAGCTGGAGTTTCGATTATACCCTCTTCGACCGGTGGGTGGAGTTCATGATGGAGCTGGGCATCGACAGGATGATCAACTGTTACTCCCTGCTCACCTGGAACAACCAGCTGCACTACCACGACATGGGGAAGGGCGAACAGGTTACCGTGGAGCTGAAGGCCCAGTCGAAGGAGTATGAAGAGCTGTGGGGTGTCTTCCTGAAAGATTTTACCCGCCATCTCAGGGAAAAAGGATGGCTGGAGAAAACCAATATCGCCATGGATGAGCGCGGACCGGCCGACATGAAAGCAGCACTGGGCGTGCTGGAGCGCTACGCTCCCGATCTGGGCGTCTCACTTGCCGATAACCACAAGAGTTACCAGGAATACCCATGGATCAGAGATATCTGTGTGGGGGCAGGGGCTAAGGTAAGCAAAGAGGAGATTGTGGCACGAAGAGCGAAGGGACTCATCACCACCTACTACGTCTGCTGCTCCGACAAGTTTCCCAACATGTTCACCTTTTCCCCGCCGGCAGAATCGGTATACGCCGCATGGTATGCAGTGGCTTGCGATTTCGATGGCTTCCTCCGCTGGGCCTATAACTCATGGGTGGAAAACCCGCTGACCGACTCCCGCTTCCGCACCTGGCCCGCAGGTGACACCTACATGGTCTACCCGGATGCCCGCAGCTCCATCCGCTTCGAACGACTGGTGGAAGGGATCCAGGATGCGGAGAAAATCAGGGTGCTGCGGGAAAAGTACAACAAAGAAG
>DURL01000217.1 GCA_012837345.1 Bacteroidales bacterium | reverse complement strand
GGTATTGCTTCTGATCATGCAGGGTATGAGATGAAGCAATACCTCATCAGGGTCCTCGAGGAAAAGGGGATCCCTTACAAGGATTTCGGAGCTTTCTCTTCAGAAAGCAGTGATTATGCCGATTATGCCCACCCCCTGGCTGACGCTGTGGAGAAGGGTGAGTGCTACCCGGGTATTACCATCTGTGCTACCGGCAACGGGATCAGCATGACGGTAAACAAGCATCAGGGTATTCGTGCTGCCCTCTGCTGGAACAAGGAGCTTGCCTATTTCGCAAGAGCGCATAACGATGCCAATATCCTGTCGTTGCCGGGTCGCTATCTCAACGAGGAAGAGGCCTATGAGATCCTGGTCACCTTTCTTAACACCCCATTCGATGGTGGTCGTCACGAAAGGAGGATAGGTAAGATCCCCTGTGGTTAGTAACGAACCAATATAATGAAAAGTGCAAAGTACCTTCGGTTGGTTATACTTCTTCACCTGATCTTTCTATCAGGTTGCGAGGATCCTGTGATGCAGTTTGACAACCATCCCAGAGGGAACTTTGACGCTTTATGGACCATCCTGGACCGCAACTACTGCTTCTTTGAGTATAAAGAGATTGATTGGGATGCAATCTATCTGGAATACAGTATGCGTATCACCTCCAACATCGGCAATGATGCGCTCTTTAAGCTGATGGGGGAGATGCTCGCTGAGTTGAAAGACGGGCATGTCAACCTTGTCGCCTCACACGATGTAACCCGTTACTGGAAATGGCAGGAGGATTTTCCAATCAATTTCGATCCGGCTGTGCAGAAACATTATCTGGGTGATGATTACAGTCGTGCTTCGGGTATCTGGTACAAAATACTGGAGGATAATGTGGGTTATCTCTATTACAGCAGTTTCACCAGTGACCTCAGTGAGAGCAGTCTCGATCAGATCCTTAACCGAATGGCCATCTGTAAAGGGATTATCATTGATGTAAGAAACAACGGTGGGGGAAACCTTACCAACGTGGAGAAGCTGGCCGGTCGTTTCTTCAATCAGCGTACCCTTATTGGCTATATCTCCCATAAGATCGGACCGGGACATGATGATTTCTCGCCTCTTTATCCCAAGTATGTAGAGAGCTCCAACAGGGTGCGTTATCAAAAGCCGGTCGTGGTGCTCACTAACAGGGGGTGTTACAGCGCTACGAACGAGTTTGTAAGCATCATGAAGAATGCGCCGCAAGTAACGGTGATCGGTGACAAAACCGGTGGGGGGAGCGGTCTTCCTTTCACCTCCGAGTTACCCAACGGCTGGTCTGTTCGTTTCTCAGCATCCCCCATGTTCAATGCCGATAAAGAGCATGTGGAGTTTGGTGTCGATCCCGATCATTTTGTCTCTATGTTGGAGAGTGACCGGGATGCAGAACGGGATACCATTATTGAAACAGCCCGTTCCCTCCTGAGAAACTGACAAAAGAATAAAACCATGAAAACGATGATGTTCGAAAAAGAAATATATACCGAGAGGCGCAAACAATTGAAGCTGCGCTTCCAGTCAGGGAAACTTCTCTTTCTCGGCAATGAGGAGTGTGGC
>DURL01000216.1 GCA_012837345.1 Bacteroidales bacterium | reverse complement strand
CATATCAGTATACAAGCGCCAGTGAATCCCAGGAGGCAGAGCATCGACATGACCGACTGACGGATATATCTGAAGGGCCCGAGAGGCATCTGCATGGAATAGTACTGTCCAATGATCACAAGGATAATAATGAACGTATAGATAACGAAACGTTTGTATTTCGAGAAGGGTTTCAACGGTTCGTTTCCAAACAAAAAAAGATGTGACATAGTAAGATTTTGTTCTGGGATGTAAAGATACAATTACGGTTGAAGATTCGTTAAAGGAGCATAAATAATTTCTGGCAAAAGTAACGGTTATTTTACCCACAGCAAAAGATATTTTACGCAGTGCAAACATTTCAATCCTTTTCAGGCTGATTGGAAGAGGGAATGGGTGGCTGCACACAAATCGTGCGAGGGGTTTGTGGCGTGATATGAATTGACCTGCTGCAAACAGTCCATGAATGGCATTTCATTTCTTTTATCCAGGGTATAGTTAAATATACGGAGTGCAAATAGCGGCATATCAAGCAGCTTTGGGAATTATCTACATTTGCAGGAAACCGTCAACAGCCGGTTTTACAAAAGAAATCAGCGGAAGCCGAAAAGCTATATGAGTAGGCACTCATTCTCATTTTTTATTATTTATGATCACAAAAAAACTTCTTGCGTTTGTTGTACTATTCATTTGTGGCGCATCCCTCACCGTCGGAGCGCAGCACATCTTCTCCAAGGGAGACCAGGCAGTGAATCTGGGTCTCGGTATCGGGAGCTACTACGGAGGTGACGGATACACCGGCAGCATTCCTCCTCTCTCTGTTTCCTACGAGAAGGGCATCATCGACGGGCTCCTTGATGGCAAGGGCTCTATCGGTGTGGGTGGTTATCTGGGTTATTCCGCCAATAAGTGGGAGACATCAATCAATGGAGACACCTATGGCTACAAATACAGCTATATGATGATTGGTGCCCGCGGAGCCTTCCACTATCAGTTTGTGGATAAGCTGGACAGTTACGGTGGATTGATGCTCGGGTACAACGTGGTTGGCAGTAAGTATTTTGGAACCGACCTGGGCAGTTACAAGCCGGAGGCGTCGAGTGCCAGTGGCATCGGATACTCCGCATTCGTGGGTGCACGCTATCACTTCTCCGATAAGTTTGCTGCCTACGGTGAATTGGGGTACGGCATCTCCGCACTGGAGCTGGGTATTTCCATTAGGCTATAAGTTTTCAGCTTTCAGCGGTCAGTTTTCAGCGGGCAGCTGAGAGCTGACCGTATTTTTATTATCTTTGTCTGGCAGAACATTAAAAAATCATGGTGAACAATTCTAATGAGGAGAGTGGTCGTCGCTGGCTTGCCGCCTACGTGCGGATGCATCATGAGAAGAAGGTGCGCGACCGTCTGCTGGGGATGGGAATCACCACCTTCCTGCCGGTGCAGACCGTGGTAAGGCAGTGGAGCGACCGTAAGAAGAAGGTCGACCGGGTGCTGATCCCGATGATGATCTTCGTGAAGGTCGACCGGAAGGAGCAGATAGATGTGTTACAGCTTCCGGCGGTGATCCGTTTTGTGGTACTCCGTGGCGAACACAGCCCAGCCGTGATCCCCGACATACAGATGGAGTCGTTTCGCTTCATGGTCGACTACGCCGAGGCACCTGTCAGCTTCAATGGATGTGACCTGCAACCGGGAGAGCGGGTGCAGGTGATCCGCGGTCCGCTCAAAGGCCTCACCGGCGAGCTGGTCACCGTTGAAGGGAAGTCCACCATTGTGATCCGCATCGACCGCCTGGGTTGTGCCGCCGTAGAGATGAGTGCCACCATGGTCGAACGGATCGGAAAGTAAACACCCCATCTATCCGGCCCGCATTTTTTTCTTTTTGTTATCCCCTTGTTTTAAAAATAAAATATTATCACGAAAAATTTGACAATTCTTCACCAATTGTTATATATTTGTGTCGGTTATATAGTGGAGGATTGTTTAAAAGTCAGCAGCAATGATATCAGCGATCAAGTGTTATTTTTTTTCCAGCAACAAGGAGATTTATAAGTCTGTTGCCAGGGAATACAACAGGTCCCCTGTCCATGTATACAGGCTTGCACACGGCAAGAAGACCAAAGGAAATACCGATTATTATATCCTGAAACGGCTCAAGGAGCGTGGGGTTATCAATAGCACGTTGAAGTAGGGAAAACTATTCGCATGTAACTGACAACTATTTCTTATCTTTGCGGAAACAACCTCAAAGAAATCAATCATGATAAGAACAAACCTCCTCCTACTGGTGCTCCTGCTGCTCTGCGGATCGGCACAAGCACAGAAGAAATACAACATCTCATCGCCCGACGGGCTGTTAACCGCCGACATCACCGTTGGAGAACAGCTCACATGGAGCCTGTCGCACGACGGCGCACAACTGATCGACCCCTCGCCTGTCTCACTCACCCTGGCCGGTGGCGAGCAGCTGGGGCCCAATGCCCGTGTGCGACGTGCCAACAAAGAGAGCTTCGGGGAGACCATCGTTTCACCTTTCTGGATATCCTCGTCGGTAGAGAACCGATACAATGAGCTGCAGTTCACCTTCCGTGGCGACTGGGGCATCACCTTCCGTCTCTACGACGACGGACTGGCCTACCGCTTCCACACCAGCCGCAAGGGAACACTCACCATCGCCTCCGAGGAAGCTACCTTCCGCTTCACCGGCGATCATCATGCCTGGGTGCCCTATGTGAAGGGTGGACTGGGTGGTGACCAGCTACAGAGTTCGTTCGAGAACACCTACCAGCATACCCCCCTCTCGCAGATCAACCGTGAACGGCTCATCTTTTTGCCGTTGCTGGCCGATGCTGCCCCGGGCAAGCGGGTGCTGATCACCGAGGCGGACCTGGAGTCCTATCCCGGTATGTACCTCACTCCCGACACACTGACAGACCACACCCTCAAAGGTCTCTTTGCCGGCTATCCTGCCGCCGTGGAGCAGGGCGGTCACAACAACCTGCAGATGCGTGTCACCCAGAGAGAGGCGTTCATCGCGCGTACCGATGGTAGCCGCAGCTTCCCCTGGCGCGTCTGTGTGGTGACCGGCAATGATGCGACTCTCGCAGCCAGCAGCATGGTCTACCGCCTGGCATCACCCTCCCGCCTGGAGGATACCGCCTGGATCAAACCGGGCAAGGTGGCATGGGAGTGGTGGAACGACTGGAACCTGGAAGGTGTCGACTTCAAAACAGGTGTCAACAATGAGACCTACAAGTATTACATCGACTTTGCGTCGGAGCATGGCATCGAATATGTGATTCTCGACGAGGGGTGGGCCGTCAACCGGCAGGCCGACCTGATGCAGGTGATCCCCGGGATCGATATCCCGGCGCTGGTGGCCTATGGCCGTGAACGTGGCGTAGGCATCATCCTCTGGGCGGGCTATCACGCCTTCGACCGCGACATGGAAGAGGTGTGCCGTCACTATGCCGCCATGGGTGTGAAAGGATTCAAGGTCGACTTCATGGACCGCGACGACCAGGAGCTGGTCAACTTCATCTACCGTGCGGCAGAGACCGCCGCGCGCCACAAGCTGCTGCTCGACCTGCACGGCATCTACAAGCCCACCGGCCTGAGTCGCACCTGGCCCAATGTACTCAATTTCGAGGGGGTGCATGGGCTGGAGCAGATGAAGTGGTCTCCCGAAAGCGTCGACATGGTCACCTACGATGTCACCGTTCCCTTCATCCGTATGGCCGCGGGACCGATGGACTACACCCAGGGTGCGATGCGCAATGCCTCACGCGGCAACTACCGGCCGGTCAACTCCGAGCCGATGAGCCAGGGCACCCGCTGTCGCCAGCTGGCACTCTACGTGGTGTTCAACTCGCCCATCAACATGTTGTGCGACAGTCCCACCAACTATATGCGTGAGCCGGAGTCGCTCCGGTTCATCGCCTCCATCCCCACCGTGTGGGATGAGACCCTGCCCCTCAGTGGCCGTGTGGGTGAGCATGTGACGCTGGCCCGTCGCAGCGGCGACGACTGGTACGTCGGCGGCATCACCGGCTGGAAGAGTCGTGACATCGAGGTCGATCTCTCGTTCCTCCCCACAGGACAATATGAGATGACCCTCTTCCGCGATGGCGTCAACGCCCATCGTAAGGGCAGCGACTACCGGAAAGAGACACGCAATGTGGCATCAGGAGAGATCCTCCGCCTGCATCTGGCACCCGGTGGCGGGTTCGCAATGCAGTTGAAGAAGGTTGATTAGGGTTTTCAGCGGTCAGCTTTCAGCGGTCAGCGATCAGCTTTCAGCTTTCAGCTTTCAGCGATCAGCGATCAGCTTTCAGCGGTCAGCTTTCAGCGATCAGCGGTCAGCTTTCAGCTTTCAGCGGTCAGCTTTCAGCTGTTGGCTTTTGCTGATATTCCGGGCAGCAATCACAACAGAGTTCGGCGATGTAGGGATAGATTCTTCGGGCATGCTCAATGGCATCCCTGCAGGAGCAGAAATAACCCAGATAGAAGGTGGAGGAGGCATCTTTCAGGTGAGGGCATCCCTCCCTGTGTACCTCACTCGGTTTGCCATCCATCGCCTCTTCGGGTGAGTGTTTGATGTAGTAGTAATCCATTGAACCCCTGTAAAAATAAGAGATCAGTTTGTAAGGAAAATGGATGCCAACCATGCATCCATTTTTTTGTTGCACAAAAATACACATTTGTAATTACATATCGATGAAATGTTACATATAAAAATTGCAGTGCACGTAAAAAACCAATATGTAATAAAAATGCAACAATAGATGATAAAAAGAAGAAAATCACAGCTTATCTAACTCAATATTTCATCAATCACCATTGAAACTATTGAATTATTAGTTAAAATAATGAAAATGTAATAAAAACAGCCATTGTTATCGCTTTTCCATCTTTTTTATTTTATTTTTACGACCTGTAAAGGGAGCGTTTTTCGAAATCGTATTATTTGGAGAGTCAACCATCAGCTTCACACACGTTGAAGCCGATGGGGTTATTGTTGGATTGAGGAATTAAAATGAATGAAACAAGTTATGTGTTCCATTATCAGGTGTTATTTTCTATCAAGTTACAAAGCAACCTACCGTACCATTGCAAGTGAGTTCAATACCACTGCCTTCCATGTCTATCGTCTT
>DURL01000215.1 GCA_012837345.1 Bacteroidales bacterium | reverse complement strand
TGTATTGGATGAAAACAACTTATCTTTGTAATCCATTTTTCTGCAAGCATGAAGTCTATTCAATAACATCAGAGAAATCAGAGACAACGAAAATATGAAAACCTATCCGTTGGAAGAGAAAGAGCGCATTGAACAGGTGATCCGTTCCTGCAGTCTTTGTTATGTGGGGATGGCCGACAGTGAGGGAAACCCCTACGTGCTGCCGATGAACTTCGGTTACGAGGAGGGGGTGATATGGCTCCACTCCGCCCAGGAGGGTCATTCCATCTCGATACTGGAGGAGAACCCGCGGGTCTGCATCACCTTTTGCAGCGATCCGAAGCTGGTGTGGCAGGATGAACAGGTGGCTTGCAGCTATAGGATGCTGGCTGCCAGCATCATCTGTCGCGGGAGCGTGCAGTTTGAAGAGAATGATGAGGTGAAGGTGAAGGCACTCAACAACATCATGCGGCAGTACTCCGACAGGGAGTTCAGTTACTCCTCACCCGCGGTGCGGAACGTGAAGATATGGAAGGTGGAGGTGGATGATCTCTCTGCCCGCGAGTTTGGTGTCCCCAACAGGAATTCGTTGAAGTACAAGGACCGGCAGCAGTTCTGACCGCTACCGCTTGTCTCCTGTATGGAACAATTTGCCTCTTTCCGCTGTTGTTAATGATGACATTTTAAGAAATCACATTTTATATTTGAATCAGATGAAGAAAGTAATCACCCTGTTCGCAGCTGTACTCTTGTTGATGCACGTCGCTGCAGCTGAGCCCCAGGGCAAGGAAAAAGTTAAACCGATCGAACTGACCAAGACTTCTTTCCTGGAGAAGGTATTCAACTATGAGGAGAACCCTCAGGCATGGAAATACAACGGTGACAAGCCGGCAATAGTCGATTTCTACGCAACCTGGTGTGGTCCCTGTCGCATCACCTCACCTATCCTGAAAAATCTGGCTGCCGAGTATGGCGAAGAGATCTATGTCTATAAGATTGACGTGGACAAGGAACCTGAATTGGCACGTATGTTCGGTGTGCAGAGCATCCCCATGTTCCTTTTTATTCCCATGAATGAGAAACCGCAAGTGGCGATGGGGGCCCTGCCGAAAGAATCCTTTGTAGAGGCGATTGAGACATTTCTGTTGAAAAAAGAGGAGAAAAAAGCACTCTAAAAAAGACCGCAAATGATTACCAGCCTGCAGAACCCGACCATCAAGAAGATCGTGAAGCTGTCGAAGAGCCGGGAGCGACGCGAGCAGCAACTCTTTGTCTTGGAGGGTGCCCGTGAGTTATCGTTGGCACTGCAGGGAGGATATGCTATCACTGAGGTGTATCTCTGCCGGGAGATGTTTGTCCATAGCAAGTATCCGGAGGTGCTGGATAGCTTACCTGTGGAGGTTATCACCGATATCTCCCCGGCAGTCTTTGCGAAGATCGCCTACCGGGAGAACTCCGATGGTGTGGTGGCGCTAGCCCGGCCAAAGTCGCACACGCTGGGGGAGCTCACCCTCGGTGAAAACCCCTTCCTGATCCTGCTCGAGTCGGTGGAGAAGCCGGGCAACCTGGGTGCCGTGCTCCGCACGGCTGATGCTGCGGCTGTGGATGCCGTGATCATCTGCGATCCGCAGACCGACCTCTATAACCCAAACGTGGTCCGCTCCGGGGTGGGTGGCCTCTTTACCGTGCAGACGGCTGTCTGCACCTCCGAAGAAGCACTGACCTGGCTGCAACAGCATCAGATCAGTATCTTTGCCGCAGAGCTGCAGGCAGCTGAATTCTATCAGGAGATTGATTTCAGGCCACCCTCTGCCATTGTGATGGGTACCGAAGCGGATGGGTTGACCGGTTTCTGGTTGCGCAATGCAACAAAGCGAATTAAGATACCAATGCGAGGTAAGATTGATTCGCTCAATGTCTCGGTCTCCACCGCCATCCTTACCTTCGAGGCAATGCGGCAGCGGGGTTTTTAACTAATCAACCTCATATCCCCAGGTTTTCCCTTTCTCTCTGGCCGGGACTCCCCTGGTCATCCATACCGGTGCAGGTTCATCCTTGAGGTAGTGGTCGAAGAACTGCTGCAGGCGGATGGAGAGGTCTTTGCTGTTGCGTCGCTGTGTCAGGTTGTGTTCCTCATTGTTGTACTGCAGCATCCATGCCGGCTTGCCCAGGCGGCGCAGCATCATGAAGTACTCGATGCCCTGGTACCAGGGTACTGCACCGT
>DURL01000027.1 GCA_012837345.1 Bacteroidales bacterium | reverse complement strand
TTGGTCACAGCACCTGTTTTCTCTGTGGAGAACTTGGTGCGCAGTGCCGTCACCACAATCTCGTCCAATGAGGTGGTTTCTTCTGAAAGCACCGCATTCAATACATAGTTTTCACCCAGGCTCAACGCAATGTTGCTGGTGGTGCTTGTTCCATATCCAATGTAGGAAATCTCTACAGAATAAGGTCCTCCTACACGCATACCGTTCAGGTTGAAGCGGCCCTCCATGTTGGTAACCGTACCATAAGTCGTTCCTGAAGGTTGGTGTGTAGCAATCACCGTCGCGCCGATAACGGCTCCCTCAGCATCGGTAACCCGCCCGCTCATACTGGAAGTGGTTACCTGCGCATTCAATACAGTAGTCAGCAGCAAAGAGAAGATTACTGCCAAAGACCTCAGTTTTTTCACCATAAGTTCAATGTTTTAGTTATACGTTGTAATTGATAGAAATGAAATTCTACACAAAAGTAGTATAATTTTTTTTAAATCATGTTACATTTAGGTTACGAATTGCACCCAGACTACAAAGTCAATAAAGCTGATTTCCACACACTTAAAATAAAATAACAGCAAATAGGGTTAAAACAGATCAATTTGTAATCAAAGAGTTCGATTAACTATTTTTTCAATAAAAAAAGCGTACAACTTACTCATTTTCATTTTCAGTCACACGCTTTATTTTTCAGTGATCTATTTGATCACTCAATAATATGGGAGAATGATTACATCATGCCGCCCATTCCGCCGCCCATGGGCATCTGTGGTGCAACAGGGTTCTCTTCTTTCTTATCGGTGATCACACATTCGGTGGTGAGGAACATACCGGCAATGGATGCGGCATTCTCCAGCGCCACACGGGTTACCTTGGCAGGATCGATCACCCCTGTTTCGTAAAGATTCTCATAAAGATCGGTACGAGCGTTGTAACCATAGTCACCTTTGCCTTCGCGCACCTTCTGAACCACCACGGCACCCTCTTTTCCGGAGTTTGCCACGATCTGACGAAGCGGCTCCTCGATGGCACGTTTCACGATCTCCATACCGGTGGTTTCATCTTCGTTCTCACCCTTCATGCCGTCGATGGCATCAATGGCACGGATGTAGGCCACACCACCTCCCGGAACGGTTCCTTCCTCCACGGCTGCACGGGTGGCAGAAAGGGCATCTTGTACGCGATCTTTCTTCTCTTTCATCTCCACTTCGGATGGAGCACCCACATAGAGCACAGCCACTCCTCCTGCCAGCTTGGCAAGCCGTTCCTGCAGTTTCTCGCGGTCGTAGTCGGAAGTGGTTTTCTCAATCTGGGCACGGATCTGTCCGATGCGGCTCTCAATGGCTTCTTTCTCACCCACACCATTCACGAGGGTGGTGGTATCCTTGTCGATGGTCACCTTCTCTGCACTACCCAGCATTTCCAGGGTGGCATTCTCGAGGGTGAGACCTTTCTCTTCCGAGATCACCACACCACCGGTGAGGATGGCAATATCCTCGAGCATCTCTTTCCGGCGATCACCGAAGCCGGGAGCCTTCACTGCTGCGATCTTGAGTGATCCGCGCAGACGGTTTACCACCAGGGTGGTGAGTGCTTCAGAATCAATATCTTCCGCAATGATCAACAGCGGCTTACCTGTCTGCACCCCTTTTTCCAGGATAGGCAACAGATCCTTGATGGCCGAGATCTTCTTGTCGTGGATCAGGATGAGTGGATTCTCAAAATCCACCTCCATCGCTTCCGTATCGGTCACGAAATAGGGAGAGATGTAACCGCGATCAAACTGCATACCTTCCACCACATCGACATATGTATCGGTACCTTTCGATTCTTCCACGGTGATCACACCCTCCTTGCTTACCTTCTGCATGGCTTCTGCGATCAGCTTACCGATGGTTTCATCACCGTTGGCAGAGATCTTGGCCACATTTTCGATCTTCTTCAGGTCATCACCCACCTCGACAGCCTGTGCTTTGAGGTTCTCCACTACTTTCACAACCGCCTTGTCGATCCCTCGCTTGAGGTCCATCGGGTTGGCACCGGCGGTAACGTTTTTCAGCCCCACGCCAATGATTGACTGAGCCAAGACAGTGGCAGTCGTGGTACCGTCACCGGCATCGTCGTTGGTCTTGGAAGCGACCTCTTTTACCAGCTGAGCACCCATGTTCTGAAATCCATCTTCCAGCTCTATCTCTTTTGCTACGGTCACCCCATCCTTGGTAATCTGGGGGGCACCATATTTCTTGTCAATGATCACGTTGCGTCCCTTGGGACCCAGTGTCACCTTCACGGCATTTGCCAATTCATCCACACCTTTTTTGAGCAGATCGCGGGCATCCGTGTCAAATAAAATCTCTTTTGCCATGTTATAAAGTTGTTAATTGTTGTAGGTTTATTATTTTTTGTTTGTCGGGACAGACTGAGTTTTCAATCCTTCTCTTCAGCTCTGTCTCACGAAAGGACTGCCAGGATATCTGACTGACGCATGATCAGGTGCTGGGCACCATCGATCTCAATTTCAGTTCCTGCATATTTTCCGTAGAGCACCTTGTCGCCTTCTTTTACGACCATCTCTTCATCTTTTGTGCCTTTCCCAACAGCAATCACTTCACCTCTGAGGGGTTTCTCTTTTGCGGTATCGGGGATGATGATTCCGCTTACTGTCTTCTCTTCTGCAGCGGCCGGTTTAACCAGCACTCTGTCTGCCAATGGTTTAATGTTCATACGACAAAAATTGATGTTACTATTATACTATTTAATGATCAAATTGGTAACAGCAGAACTGCGAATTCTGTGCCAAAAATTCGTTTTCACAAAAACAGATCAAAAAATAGAGTCCATGCGAAAAAACTGACAAAATGACTGACAGATTTTCAGGCTTCACTATCACTCTTCCTTTTTTCTGTTCTTTACATATTTCTCCAGCCATTGGTCCTGCTCCCACAAGAGATGAAATACATTTTCACGGGCAGCGTAGCCATGGCTCTCCATTGGAAGGATGACAAGCCGTACAGGCGCCCCAAAGCTCTTTAGTGCCTGGAAGTAACGCTCGCTTTGCATGGTATGCGTGCCGGAATTGTTATCCGCCTCACCGTGCACAATCAGCATGGGCGTTTTCATCTTATGGACATGCATGAAGGGTGACATGGATTGATACACCTGCGGTGCATCCCAGTAATTGCGTTCTTCGCTCTGGAAGCCGAAGGGTGTCAGTGTGCGGTTGTAGGCACCGCTACGGGCGATCCCGGCAGCAAAAAGATCGGAGTGAGTAAGCAGGTTTGCAGTCATGAAAGCGCCATACGAATGACCACCTACTGCCACCTTGTCGCGGTCGATGTAACCCATGGCATCGACTGCATCAATGGCTGCTTTTGCATTGGCCACAAGTTGCTCCACGAAGCTGTCGTTGGGCTCCTTATCCCCTTCCCCCACAATGGGGAAGGCGGCATCATCCAGCACTGCGTATCCCCGCGTCACCCAATAGATGGGATTGCCATAGGAGAGATAGGTAAAGGTGTTGGGGTTGGTGGTATTCTGGCCTGCACTGTTCTTGTCCTTGTACTCGGTGGGATAGGCCCACATGATCATAGGAAGTTTCTCTTTCTTCTCTCTGTCATAACCGGCAGGCAGATAAAGGGTTCCGGTAAGGGCTACTCCGTCGGCCCGCTGATAGCT
>DURL01000214.1 GCA_012837345.1 Bacteroidales bacterium | reverse complement strand
GTCCTGGCAAGACAACACAATTAACTGTTAATCAATAGCTTGAAAGTGCACAAAGGGATGTCGGACTGATTTTATTGGTCCGACATTTTTTTGTTTTTTTACCATTCACCCGGCGTTGTTCACCAACACATCTATCCCTCCGAACATTTGAATGGTTTCCCCTATCAATCTCACCGGTGTTTCCGGATCAGAAATATCGGCAACAACCAGGTGCGGTTGGGGTGCATACTTTTATTTGCTTACTTTCAATTTTTCCAGTTTATCCAAATCTCTTCCGGTAATAACCAGTCTCATCCCCATCGAGGCCAGTCTGAGGGCAATGCATTCACCAATACCTCTTGTTGCTCCTGTTATCAAGGCTATCTTTCCCTTCAATTCCATATTGTATAACATAACTATTGATAGACTAAGGTACAAATACCCCACCATCATGAGTCGTATCTTTAACATAAGTATGTGTCACAAAACAAATATATTAAAATTTCAAAAAGATTTAATCATTTGATTTAATCATTTGTTTAATTCAAAATTGTTGCTTACTTTTGGGGCATCATCAGAAAAATTAAGACAATGGAACCGATCACAACCGAAGAGAAAATCATCCGGGCAGCCGACAAGATATTTACCCAGAAGGGATACGCCGCCACACGCACCAGGGAGATAGCCGAGGAGGCGGGTACCAACCTGGCTTTGTTGAACTACTACTTCGGCAGTAAGCAAAACCTGTTCAGAAATGTGGTGAAGCAGAAGCTGAAAATGCTGCTGAATGCAATTGACCCGATTGCATCAGACAAGACCATACCGGTAGTTGAGAAGGTGAGAAAAATATCGGAAAAATATACACAGCTCATGCTCGAAAATGAGGAGCTTCCTCTCTTCATCCTCAACGAGTGGTCTGCCAACAAGAATCTTTTCACTGATCTCATCCGGGAGACGCGTCAGCATGCTGAACCGGTCATCAGGAAACAATTAAGTGAGAATGGCATGGATATCACGGTAGAGGATCTGATCGTCAACACGCTGGGTATGATTCTCTTTCCATTTATTGCCAAGCCGTTGATCCTCTCGTCGGGACTGGTAGAGGAGAATCAGTTTGCAGCGTTCGTGACGGAACGAAAAGAGAAGATACCGGAATGGATTATTTCAATCATCAACAAACAGATACAATGATCAGACAACTCAGATTACTGGCAGTCGTGACACTGATGTGCACCTGCTCTTTGTCGGCACCGGCACAGACGATCACACTCGATGAGATACAGCAAAAAGCTTCATCGCACTACCCAGCCATCGCCAGGTATGAGATCATCGAGAAAAGTAAACAGTTTGACCTGGCCAATGCCTCGAAGGCCTACCTGCCGCAGGGCACCCTGAGTGCACAGGCCACCTGGCAGAGCGATGTGACCCGGTTCGACCTGGAGTTACCGGAAGGGATGCCCCCCCTGGAGATACCGGTACCGGATCAGGACCAGTACCGCGTGGTGGCGGAGCTGAACCAGCTGATCTGGGACGGTGGTGCTCTATCAGCCCGCAAAAAGAGCCTGGAGGCGGGTGCAGTGGTTGAGAATAAACAGCTGGAGGCAGAGATCTATGCCCTGCGGGAGCGGGTGAACAACCTATTTTTCGGCATTCTGCTGATGCAGGAGAGCCTCCGGCAGCAGGAGATACTGGAGAAGGAGCTACAACGCAACTACAACAATGTGGAGAGCTACATGCAAAACGGGTTGGCCAACGAGGCTGATCTGAGTACGGTAAAGGTGGAGCAGCTAAAGGCGGGACAACAACGTATCAGCCTGGAATCGTCGCTGGAAGCCTACCTGAAGATGTTGTCGGTACTGGCTGGCGATTCGCTCCATTCCGGGATGACCTTCCTGAAACCGGAGACGGAGATGGAGCCGATAACACCGGTGATCAGCCGTCCCGAGTTGCAGCTGTTCAGCGCGCAGGAGCAGGCGATCGAGTCGCAACTACAAATGATGAAAGCGGGTAAGATGCCGAAGCTGGGTGCCTTTGTCCAGGGGGGGTACGGCAAGCCGGGCCTCAACATGTTCGACAACCAGTTCTCACCTTACTTTCTGGGAGGGGTACGTCTCACCTGGAACATCGGCTCCCTCTACACATGGAAGAATGAACAGCAGCAGATGGATCTGCAGAAGCAGGCGGTGGCGATCCAGCGGGAGACCTTCCTGCACAACCTATCCGTTCAGATCCCCCAGCAGCAGATGGAGATCGAAAAGTTCCGGAAGACGATGCAGGACGACGAGGAGATCATCCGCCATCAGACCCTGATCCGCAAAGCGGCCGAGGTGAAGGTGGAGAACGGCACCATGAGCGTCTCGGAGCTGATGCAGGCGATCAACGCCGAGGAGGCGGCCAAACGGGCAAAGTCGCTTCATGAGATCCGGTACCTCCTGTCGCTCTACACATTGAAACATACGACGAATGAGTGAGCCTTCAGCGATCAGCAATCAGCAATCAGCCTTTCAGCCTTACGGAATCTCCGCTTCACAGCGGTCAGCGATCTGCTATTCAAATAAGAGCCTGCTTTAAAAAGTACAAAATGAAAGAAGGTATTTTTGTAAAAAATTGATTATCAATCTATATTTTTGCTTATTTTCAAAAAAAAAGACTTATTCAAGTGGACTCAAATAATTATTAATAGATAAAATATGAAACCTATTCGTTTACTAACAACATTGTCCTGCATCCTTCTTCTGCCCTCCTGTGGAGAGAGCAATGGCGACTATGACGCAACCGGGTCGTTTGAGGCAACCGAGGTGATTGTCTCCGCAGAAGCCAACGGTCGCATCCTGTCACTGAACGTGCAGGAAGGAGCACAACTCACAGAGGGTGAGATGGTAGGGGCGATCGACAGCACCCAGCTCTACCTCCGCAAGATGAGCCTTCTCTCCAGTGCGAAGGGGGTGCGTGCCCGCAGACCCGATATCGACACTCAGACAGCTGCCATCCGGGAACAGATCAAAACCCTGGAACGGGAGAAGGAGCGGGTGGAGCGCCTGATCGCAGCCAATGCGGGCAACCGGAAGCAGCTGGATGACATCACCTCGCAGATAGAGGTCCTGCGGCAGCAGCTCTCTGCACAAACATCCACCCTGCAGAAGAGCAGTGAACAGATTACGGCAGAGAGCTCCAGCGTAGATATTCAGATCGCCCAGCTGGATAATCAACTGGAGAAGACGCGGATCACCTCCCCCATCACCGGCACGGTGCTGAACCGCTTTGCTGAGGCAGGGGAGCTGGCATCCATGGGCATGCCTCTCTTCAAGATCGCTGATACATCTACGCTCTTCCTGCGGGCCTACGTGACCAACGACCAGCTGTCAGGGATACGGCTGAACGACAGCGTGACGGTACGGGTGGACGACGGCAGGGGCGGTATGAACAGTTATCCCGGCCGTATCAGCTGGATATCGGACAAGTCGGAGTTCACACCCAAGACCATACAGACCAAGAATGAACGAGCCAACCTGGTCTATGCCCTGAAGATAGCCGTGACAAACGACGGCTACCTGAAAATCGGCATGTACGGGGAGGTGAAACTGTGAACAGATGGTAGAGGTAACTGATCTTCGCAAGCGTTATGGCAGGCAGGGCAGGACCCTCGCCCTGGACGGCATCTCCTTCACCGCAGGTGAGGGGGAGATATTCGGTGTGATCGGTCCCGACGGCGCCGGCAAGTCGACTCTCTTCCGGATCCTGGCCTCACTCATCCTGCCCGACAGCGGCAAGGCACGACTGAACGGTCACGACGTGGTGACGGATTACCAAAAGATACGACAGATCATCGGCTACATGCCGGAGCGTTTCTCCCTCTATCAGGACCTGAGCGTGGAGGAGAACCTGCAGTTCTTCGCCACCCTCTTCCATACCACCATCAAGGAGAACTACCACCTGATCAGTGATATCTACCGGCAGATCGAACCCTTTAAAAAACGTCGTGCCAGCGCCCTCTCAGGTGGGATGAAACAGAAGCTGGCACTGAGCTGCGCACTGATTCACAAGCCTGAGATACTGATCCTGGACGAGCCAACCACAGGCGTGGATCCCGTTTCCAGGAAGGAGTTCTGGGACATGCTACATCGACTGAAAGAGCAGGGGATCATCATACTGGTCTCCACGGCCTACATGGATGAGGCGAGCCAGTGCTCACGCATCGCACTGATGCAGGGGGGATCCTTCATCGCCACCGACACACCACAGGGCATCATTGACAGCTACAGCGAGATCCTCTGGTCGGTAAAAGGAAGCCGCATCACTGCACTGCTGGCCACACTGCGGCAACACCCAGGCGTGAAGAGCTGTTTCGCATTTGGTGAGCGGCTGCACATCACCGTCAGTGAGGGGCTTCACCCGGAAGTATTGAGGCAGGAGCTGGTCGGTCAGGGCTTCGATGATCTGCGCATCGCACCCATCACACCAACGATAGAGGATTGTTTCATGGCAATAGATACACAGTAGATGAAAAAGAAAGTAATAGCGGTTTCAGGCCTGACCAAGCGCTTCGGTCATTTCACCGCTGTCGACCATATTACGTTCGACGTGGAGGAGGGGGAGATCTTCGGCTTCCTGGGTGCCAACGGCGCCGGTAAGACCACCGCCATGCAGATGCTCTGCGGCATCAGCAAGCCCACTTCGGGCAGCGGAACCGTGGCCGGCTTCGACATCATCCGTGAGAATGAACAGATCAAGCGCAACATCGGCTACATGAGCCAGCGCTTCTCGCTCTACGAGGACCTGAAGGTGTGGGAGAACATCCGCCTCTTTGGCGGCATCTACGGCCTTTCGGACAAGGTGATCGAGAGAAAGACGGATGAGCTGCTGGAAAGACTCGATTTCCGCGAAGAGCGCTCCACCCTGGTGAAATACCTGCCACTGGGGTGGAAGCAGAAGCTCGCCTTCTCGGTAGCCATCTTCCATGATCCCGGCATCGTCTTCCTCGATGAGCCGACGGGCGGCGTCGACCCGGCCATGCGACGGCAGTTCTGGGAGATGATCTATGAGGCAGCCGACCGTGGCATCACGGTTTTCGTCACCACCCACTATATGGACGAGGCGGAGTACTGCAACCGGGTGTCGATCATGGTGGATGGCCGCATCGATGCACTGGACACACCCGGAGCGCTGCGCAGCCAGTACCATGCCACCTCCATTGATGAGGTGTTCCGGCAGCTGGCACGCAGAGCAAGAAGAAACGAATAGAGAAAACTGAGGGGCACTGTACAACAAACGTCACCCGACTCACACAAACCATCTGTAAGATGAAACAACTGATCGCATTTGTACAAAAAGAGTTCTACCATATCTTCCGCGATAACCGGACGCTGCTGGTGATCCTGGGGATGCCGGTGGTACAGATCCTGCTGTTTGGCTTCGCCATCAACATGGAGGTGCAGGATATCCGCGTGGCGCTCTTCGCCCCCACCCCCGACGCCTTCACACAAGATGTCACGGAGAAGATCCGGCAAAACGGATATTTCAATTACCAGGGCAACATGCAAACCATGCAGGAGGTGGAGGAGTCGATGCGGAAGGGTAAACTCGACCTGGCGGTGGTCTTCCCACCCCATTTCCAGAGGGAGATGCTCCACTCCGGCGAGGGGGTAGTGCAGCTGATCACCAGCAGTGCAGACCCCAATAGGGGATCGATCGCCGCGACCTACGCTACCGCGATCATCTCGCAATACCGGATGGAGCAGACAGGGGCGGCGGATATCCCCTTTCAGATCAGCACGGAGAACAGGATGATCTACAATCCGAGAATGAAATCAGCCTACATGTTCGTGCCGGGGATCATGGGACTGGTGCTGATGATCATCTCCACCATCATGACATCGGTATCGATCATACGCGAAAAAGAGCGGGGCACCATGGAGGTGTTGCTGGCCTCACCACTGAAACAGGCCACCATGATCGTGGCAAAGACCATCCCCTACCTGATCATCTCACTGCTGAACCTGATCTCCATCCTGCTGCTGAGCTACTTCGTGCTGGATGTACCCATCCGGGGCAGCCTGCTGCTGCTGACACTCCTCTCACTCCTCTACATCTTCCTCTCGCTCTCATACGGGCTCACCATCTCTACGCTGGTGCAGAAGCAGATCAATGCGGTGATTGTCTCGGCGATGACCGTGATGATTCCGGTGCTGATGCTCTCGGGGATGATCTTCCCAATCAACAACATGCCACCTGCATTGCAGTACCTCTCCCTGGTGGTGCCTGCACGCTGGTTCATCGACGCGGTGCGGAAGGTGATGATCCAGGGACTCGGCATCTCGATGGTATGGCAGGAGATGGTGATACTGACCGGTATGATCCTGCTACTGTTGACGGTCACGATTGTCAAAACGAAAAAACGACTGGAATGATTATTCGTTCATGGTTAATAAGTTAGTACGTTAGTACGTTAGTACGTTAGTATGTCTGATAAGTTAATAGAATAGAAAAGCTGAATGCTGATAGCTGACAGCTGAATGCTAAAAATATGAACACCCTGAAATTTTTGATCGAGAAAGAGTTCAAGCAGATGTTCCGGAACAAGTTGATCCCACGGCTCATCGTAATGTATCCCGTCATGGTGATGCTGGTCTTCCCCTGGGCCATCAGCTTTGAGATCAGGAATATCCGCATCGATGTGGTGGATCACAGCCTGAGCAGCTACTCACGGCGGCTGACCGACAAGGTGGCGGCATCGCGCTATTTCATCCTGCATGACACCCCACCCGATTATCAGACCGCCATGCGAAACATGGAGATGGGTGAGACCGACATGATCCTGGAGATCCCTGCCTCGTTCGACAGGGAGATGGTGAAGAGCCGCTCCTCGGCGGTGAGCATCGCGGTGAACTCGGTGAATGGCACGCAGGGATTGCTGGGGAGCAACTACATCACGCAGATCATGAACGAGTTCTCCGCTACCCTGCGGGGTGAGCTGATGCACACCCTGCCTCCCACCTCAAGG
>DURL01000026.1 GCA_012837345.1 Bacteroidales bacterium | reverse complement strand
TTTTTGCAGAGTGCTTCATTAAGGGCAATTACCGCATCCTCATAATGCTCACGCCGGATCACAAACTGCATGTTTACCTGCATCAACGACTGGGCGAAGCACTCCACATTGATCTCCTTCTCATAGAGCGCCTTGGCAGCATGATAGAGGAAACCGGGAAGGGCTATATTGGAGCCCATGGCACAGACAATAGCCATTGGTTTTGCCTCCACCTGGTAAAACACCTCTTTGAGTACCCTGACCAGCTCCTGGCTTTTCTCGTTGTCCCACACCACCATGGTGATGGAGTTGGCATTGGTCGATTTCAGTATGTAGCTCACCCCATACTTCACGAAGTAGTTCATGATCTGCCCGTCGAAGCCCACTTCGCCAACCATCATTGGGTCGTGCACCTCAACAGCAATCACCTTTCGGGATCCGGAGACGATCTCCACCCTCGGTTCAGGTGAGACATAATCGTGTGAGATGAGGGTGCCGGGATGCTCAGGCTCGAAGGTGTTCTTGATGCGGATATCAATGCCTGCCAGCTCCAGGGGTTTGGCTGCCTTGGGGTGGATGGCTTCCATGCCGATATCGGCCAGCTGATCTGCGATCATATAGTTGGTATGCCCCACGGGGATACTGTTTTCCACCCCCACGATCTTGGGATCGGCACTGGAGAGATGAAACTCCTTGTGGATCACCGCTTCCTGCGCCTTTACCTCCACGGCGATCTTGCTGAAGGTCACCTCGCTATAGCCACGGTCGAAAGCCCTCATGATGCCCTCTGTTCCTTTGGTGTAACCGGTAGCCACACAGAGCACATTGCTGAAATCGATGCCGTTGAACTCCTTGTGTATTCGTTGATCGATGGTCAGCGGCTCGTTGTCGTTGAACCCGCACAGGTCAATGAAACGGGCGTTGATACCATTGTTGTTGAGGATATTGACCGAGTTCCAACCGGAGTGTGCCTCACCAATGGAGGCCAGGATCTCCCGTGCCGCCAGGTGGATATCGGTGCGGTTCACATAGCCGGATGCAAGCACCTTACCCAGGCTGTATAGCACTGTCTTGGCCTGATCCACGCGAAAGCGGATAAAGTCGCGCGCCTCTTTCAGGTCCAGTCCGTTATCGGCAAACCCGTCATTGATGAGCAGCAGCCGCTGGCAGAACGAATCGAGGGCACTACTGTAATCCTCACCGTTGAGGAACTTGTTATAGATTCCCGGTTCTCCGGTCTTCTTGTGTTCCAGTAACCAGTTGGTTACGTTGTTGTAGGCCGACACCACGAAGATGCGGTTATAAAGTTGTTCTCCCTTTCTGTTTCCCCGGATGATGTTTTGCAGCACATCCTGAAACTGCGACATGGAGGTACCGCCGATTTTTTCTACTGTAAGCATAGGATAATCAATTATTGCTTGTCGATGATTCTGTCGACAAAGATAGATGTTTATTTGTTTTCACTGCACTCAGGGTGAAATTTCTGTTTCAAAACTGTTTCAGCTCACGGTATACTTTGTAGATGGGGAAACCCATCACATTGAAGTAAGAGCCTTCGATCCTTTTCACCCCCACATAACCGATCCACTCCTGCACACCGTAGGCACCCGCCTTATCCATCGGACTGTAACGATCCAGATAATAGTCGATCTCTTCTCCTGTGAGGTTGCCAAAAGTTACCCAGGTACGGTCGGAGAAGGAGTGTCTCTTATTGAGCGAGGTGAGGCAGACACCGGTGATAACCCTGTGACGGACACCGGAAAGCAATGCCAGCATCCTGCGGGCGTCCTCTCTGTCGGCAGGCTTACCCAGTATCGCTTCGTCCAGCAGCACCACCGTGTCGGCGGTGATCAGCAGCTCATCGTCTCGCAGTGCGGCAAGGTATGCAGCGGCCTTCTTGCGTGCCAGGTACTCCGCCACCTCCTCGTGAGGCAGATCATCGGGAAAGGATTCATCGATATCGGGCAGAGTACGCAGTTCATATGTCAGGTCAATGCCTGAGAGCAGATCCTGTCTTCTTGGTGAGGCAGATGCCAGAATGATCTTGTAGTCGGTGATCCTCATCAGCTATTCTCATTTTTTTTGATTGTGATGGTCCGTTGCAATTTTCGGGGCGAAAGATACAAAAATTATGGGAACCGGAGCCGCCACTCCACTCTCTTCTTTATGCAGGAACGAGATCTGCAGGTGTACTCCCCATTTTGCAGTGATACAAATCGTTTCTATCTTTGCAGTCAAACACCCACAATATGATCATCGACATTGCCCCCGCCCCTGCCCTCTACCCCTATTATCAGCAAGAGAACGACACCGTGATCGTAGTCGATATCTTTCGCGCTACTACCACCATGTGCCACATGCTGCACAACGGTGCGGCAGCAATCATACCCGTGGCGGAGATTGATGAGGCGAAGCGTTACAAGGCTGAAGGGTATCTCGTGGGAGCAGAACGCCACACGCGCAAGTGCGACTTCGCCGACTGTGGGAACTCACCCTTCGATTACACCCCTGAACGGGTAGAAAGGAAGGAGGTGGTCTTTACTACCACCAATGGCACCAGGGCCATCAGGCAGGGTGAAAATGCCCGGCAGCTGCTGATCGGCTCCTTCTCAAACATCGGTGCGCTGGCCGAACATTGTATGGAGCATGCGGATCGTATCGTGATCCTTTGTGCCGGATGGAACAACCGGATCAACCTGGAAGATATGCTCTTCGGGGGTGCTTTTCTGGAACGTCTCACTGCCTCGGGAACAGTCACCATCGGCTCCGATGCGGTGCGGGTGGCACAGCTGATGTGGCAGGAGGCGAAAAGTGATCCGCTGACTTTCCTGAAGGGGAGTGACCACTATGCACGGCTCATCGAAAACGGTGCAGAGGGAGATGCCGTCTACTGCCTGAGTAGCGACACCCTCTCAGTGGTACCTCAGTACAATCGCACTGATAAAAAAATAAGGGCCTCCCGTTAAGAAAACCCCCTATTCATTCCAGTCGAACAGATCGTCGGGAATGGTGTCGGCAAACTGATCCAGGTCGCGCCGCTCCTTTTTTGTTGGGCGTCCCGTGCCTCGCTGCCTGTCTACGAAACCGCCGATCCGGTTTAACTCCAGCAACTCATACTGCTCCTGTGGCGTGACATTTTCCATGAACTGCGACACCATCTTAGCTCCCATCCGTTTATCCGAGAGGGCGAGCACCTTGAACGAGTAGGTTACCGGTGGCTTCCTGACCTGTATCA
Source organism: Bacteroidales bacterium (assembly GCA_012837345.1). Classification (GTDB taxonomy): domain Bacteria; phylum Bacteroidota; class Bacteroidia; order Bacteroidales; family Dysgonomonadaceae; genus Proteiniphilum. Next base: position 8,165 of record DURL01000026.1, on the reverse strand, counting down.
CCTCACCTGTACGGATATTTCTGGAAGGTTTCACCGCGGTTTCACCAATCAGCACACGTCCCTTTTTACAGGCTTCAGAGGCAACAGTGCGTGTCTTGAAGATGCGTACCGCCCAGAGCCATTTGTCAATGCGCACTTCTTCCATCTCTCAGCACCTTATTTGTTGTTGTATTGATTCATCGTCGTGTGGATGCCGGCCAGACAAAAACTGCGGATCATATCTACAGCTGTTTCAATACGCTCCGGCAACAACAGCTTCTCCTCAGGCGTAAACTCCTCCAGCACATAATTTACCTGCGTCCCCCTCGGGAAATCATTGCCGATGCCGAACCGTAGTCGCGGGTAATCCTGCCCGATCAACTCCTGGACATGTCGTAACCCGTTATGACCGGCGTCACTCCCCTTTGACTTCAGACGAAGGGTGCCAAAAGGGAGTGCCAGGTCGTCGACCACCACCAGCAGTTGTTGGTTCTCAATCTTCTCCTTCTGTAACCAGTAACGGATGGCATTGCCACTCAGGTTCATAAAGGTGGAGGGCTTGAGCAACACCAGCATCTTGTTCCGCAGCCGCATCTCTGCCACGAAACCGTAACGCCTGTCCTCAAAAACAGCATTGGACGCTTTTGCAAAAGCGTCCAACACCATAAAACCTATATTGTGGCGGGTTTGCTCATAATCAGGTCCGATGTTGCCCAATCCCGCAATCAAATACTTCATCACATACCTCTTTGTTTACTGAGCCTTGGCAGCAGCACCCCTTGCAGCACGTGTCAGCTGTACGCGGCAAACTACTGCATTCTTTGCACTGAGGATCTCCAGGTTGTCAAAGCTAAGCTCGCTCACCTGAATTGACTTGCCCAGCTCCAGCTTCTCTACGTTCACCACCAGCTCTTCCGGCAGATTGGAAGGCAATGCCTTCACCTTCAGCTTACGGATATCGAGCGAGAGCTTACCACCGGCTCTCACACCGGCTGCGAGTCCTTCCAGACGTACCGGGATCTCAATCACTACCGGAGCATTTTCAAATACATGGAGAAAATCGATATGGAGTATGGTGTCTTTTACCGGGTGGTACTGGATATCTTTCACGATCCCCATCAGCTTCTTTTCTCCCAAATCGAGGTTCACCAGAAACACTTCGGGTGTGTAAATCAGATTGCGGACATCGCTGTTCTTCACAACAAAGTTGAGATTCTCTCCGTCGTGACCGCCGTAAATCACGCAGGGTATCAGCCCTTCGCTACGGTAAGCCCTGGCCGCCTTTTTCCCGAAATCATCCCTGACTTCGCCTTTTAAATCAAATGTTTTCATTCTTTAGTTGTTGTTTTGTGTTACTCAAAATAAAGTTGCTTTCTTTATTTCCCATCACACTTGGGAGCCCTCAAAAAAGCGGCGCAAAGATAGTGATTTTCTTTTAATTGTGCAATGATTAACGCACTCTTTTTTTCAGGTCATCCACCGATATGTGCATCATCCTCCCTGCCGGCTTGCCGTCGCGGTAGCTGACAATGCGCATTACATAGGCATTTCGCGGCACCTTCAGGGGAGCGGTCACCCTGGGTGAGAAGCAGTCGGGTGTGGAAGCGTCGAAGGAGACATGAATTGACAATCCTTCAATCTCGGGTGTCAGCGTCACGAAGTAGTCATCACCCTCTTTTTTGACTGTCACCACCGGTTCATACATGGCGGGAGAGTATTTGGTGCGGCTGTAATCGAAACGGTTGAAGTGATCCTCCACCTTCTCCACGAAGCGGTTCCAGTCCTTCTTTTCCCGGGGAGACCAGAGCGACTCGGCAACGGCAAAAGCGCGTGGCCAGGTCATGTACTCCGCCTGACGTATGTGATAAATCTGTTCGGTCCAGAGATTGGCCTGCCCTCCCAGGATATAAGCAGGGTTGGCACCCTCCGGTATCGGATCGAACTGATAGGTGCGGTTCAGCCGTAGGCTATTGTATACACGCGGGTCGGTGGAGAGATCTCCCTGCATCAGATCGATATAGACATAGTTGCTGGGGCTCATCACCACATAGTGCCCCGAGTTAGAGGCCTCGATGCCGTGCTGGATACCGCGCCAGCTCATCAGTGCCGTGGTGGGGGTGATGCCCCCCTCCAGGATCTCATCCCAGCCCATCATCTTCTTGCCTTTGGCCAGGATGATCTTTTCCACCCTCTTTCCGAAATAGGATTGCACGGCGGCCATGTCTTCCAATTGTTCACGCTTCATCAGCTGCTTCACCTCCGGGCTTTTTTCCCAGAAGGTGTAGGGGGCCTCGTCACCTCCTGTATGGATATATTCGAATGGGAACAGCGCTGCCACCTCCGTCAGCACCTTATCCATGAAAGCATACACCTTTTCACTCGCCGGGTTGAGGGTATTCTCAAAAATGGCTGCCGGACGACCGCCGGTGTTCCAGTCCAGGAAAGGGGCACCCGTACGCACGAAATGATCACCGCTCCCCGGGAAGCAGGCCAACTCCGGGTAGGCAGCCAGCGCCGCCGAGCTGTGTCCCGGCACATCGATCTCGGGCATCACCTGAATATTGCGTTCGGCAGCATAGCGGATCACCTCCCGGATTTGATCGTGGGTATAATAACCACCATAGGTCTTGGGGGCATCGGGAGACGGCGGAGTGAAGTCGCCAAACCAACCGATCTGTTCAGGCCGCCAGGCACCCACCTCCGTCAGTTTCGGCAGGCTCTTGATTTCGATGCGCCATCCTTCGTCGTCGGTCAGGTGCCAGTGGAACATGTTGTACTTGTACTTCACCATCATGTCGATATACTGTTTCACCTCTTCCACGGTGAAGAAGTGACGTGCTACATCGAGCATCAGTCCACGCCATCCCACACGCGGGTAATCAACAATCTCCACCAGTGGTATCTGCCATTCCGTGCCTTCATCCCTGCTGCCTCCCTCAATCTGTGGAGGCATCAGCTGGAATAGCGTCTGCACTCCGTAAAGGAGGCCGGCAGGCTTGTTTGCACGGAGGGTGATCTGTTGCGGAGTGACCTGCAGGCGGTATCCCTCCTCTCCCGTTTCTGCATCGTCAGCGTTGTTCAGCATCAGAACAATGTCAGCCTCGCGGTCGCCGGTCACCCACCTCACCAACCTGCCGGGGGCTGCCCCCAGCTTCTCTTCCAGCAAGGATTTCACAAAACGGGTATCCTCTCCTGCAGGAGCAGCGATCCGCACCTCCGCGGGCAGTTGAAAAGAGCCTTCATGGGTGATCACTGATACCGGTTCGGGAATGAGTGAAAGCCGTGAACCGACAGGTGCGGCCATCAGGGCTGCCAGGCCGGTCAGTGTAACAATCAGCAGGAACAATTTCTTCATATCTACATTCATTTAATTGGTTGCATCCACAATGAAACGAACCGCACCCCGGGTGATCACAGCGGTGATCGGGCTGTTTCACAGATCCGTTTCTCAGCAACAAATCTACTAAATAAATACCGGATTTCCGCTACAAATGCAAATAACGCTGCCGGTCTGATGCTTACTTTTCACTATTCCTATACGGTAATACCAAAAAAATCACTACTTTTGCAGTTGAAATATCCGAAAACAGTGGTTGAACATCTTACGTCACGATTGAAGCCGTTCGGATCCGGTTTAAGTACATTCAGCTTAAAAAAAAATAGTTCATTTAAACGATGATAAACAGAAATTTAATTCGTATACGGATCGTACAGATTGTCTATTCATGGTACCAAAATACGAATAACGATTTGCGCAACACCGAAAAAGAGCTTCTCTTCGGGTTGCAAAAATCATACGACCTCTACTTTTACCTGCTCTCGCTAATGGTGGTACTGACCAAAGCGTACGAAAACAGGGTGGAGACCAAAAGAAACAAGCATCTCCCTTCCTGGGAAGACCTCAATCCCAACACCCACCTGATCGATAACAAGTTCATGCAACAGTTGAGCAGCAACAAACAGCTGCAGCATTACTTTGCTGAGCGTCCGATGATATGGGATGCCGACACTTCATTCCTGAAGAACCTGCTTGACACCATCCTCGAATCAGATCTCTACAAGAATTATACCCAACTGGTCTCCCCATCATACGAGGAAGACCGTGAGTTCTGGAAGAAATGTTTCAAGCAGTTCATCTACCTCAACGAAGAGCTCGATGAGATCCTGGAGGATGAGTGCATCTACTGGAATGATGATGTGGAGATCGTACAGAGTTTTGTATTGAAAACCATCAAGAAGTTCTCTCAGGAGAAGGGTGAGGAACAGCCACTGCTACCCATGTTCAAAGATGAGGAGGACAAGAGGTTTGCACTGAAGTTGCTACATGACTCCATCCTGAATGAGAAAAACTATCGTGCACTCATTGAGAAGCACACTGAGAAATGGGATTTCGATCGCATTGCCTTCATGGATATGATCATTATGCAGGTGGCACTCTCTGAGATCTGCACTTTTGAGTCGATCCCCACCAGTGTCTCCCTCAACGAATATATCGAGATTGCCAAATCGTACAGCACCCCCAAGAGCAGCACGTTCATCAATGGCATTCTGGATGCGATTGTACACGAAATAAAAGAAGAAAATCGTATCTTTAAAAAATAATTCACACATTAAAAAATAATTCATATGACTATTCTATTACAAGCAGCACAGGGTAGCGGCATGTCAGGCATGGGTGGCACTCTTTTTATGATGGTAGCCATCATCGCCGTTTTCTATTTCTTTATGATCCGCCCCCAGCAGAAGAAACAGAAAGAGTTACAAAAAAGCCGTGCAGCGATGAAGGTTGGCGACAAGGTTGTCAGCTCGGGCGGCATTCACGGCCGGATCAAGGAGGTAGGTGACACCTGGTTCCTGGTAGAGGTTGCCGACGGCGTGAAGATCAAATTTGAAAAAGCATCTGTCTTCGCCTCATCTTCAGACGTAACGACGCCCTAAGCATTCCTGGTCATGGAGGTAAAAGCCCTCATCGAAAAATGGAAACCCAAAGCGGAAGCCTTTTTTTCCACCTTTCCATGGAAAAATACGCTTTTCTTTTTGCTTTTCCTACTGTTGGCTTTCATCTTCTGGTTGATGCTCTTCTTCCAGAAAGAGAATGTGGAGGGCACCTACCGTATCCCGTTAAAATATAGCAACATACCCGAGGATGTGGTGTTTGACCACCCTTTGCCTGACTATGTGGAGGTGAGCATCACCGATAACGGAGCCGCCATCTTCAGACTCGACATCAGCAAGAAAGACTCACTTGAGATTCATGTGGCGGAGTTCATCGAAGGAGGCTACAGCAGCCTGCAGGGGGATCAGTATCGCCAGTTGATCCGCTCACGTCTCTTCACCAGCACCAACATCAGGGGATATTACCCGATGAGTATCAACCTCTCCACGTCGAAACTTCAAAGCAAAGAGCTGAGAATCGCTTTCGACGGAGAGATCACCACGAGCAGGGCCAACCTGGTAGCCGACAGCATCACCTTCCTGCCGGAGAATGTCACTGCTTACGGCTCAGGCGAATCGCTCAGCAAGCTGGAGAAAGCCGTCACCGAGTACACGCTCTTCAAGAATCTGAAAGCCACTTCGCAGCTCCCGGTGAAAATAAACCGTGTGGATGGCATCAAGTTCGTACCCGATCAGGTAGAGATCTTCATCCCGGTGAAAGAGTACACCGAGCGAACATTCGAGGTGCCGATTACAGCAACCGGGGTGCCAGCGAGGCTGGATGTGAAGTTTTTCCCCTCTCGTGCCAACGTCTCCTTCTCGGTAACCCTGGATGAATACCGAAAGATTGCTCCTGAGGATTTTGAGATCAGACTCAATTACCGCTCATTCCATGAGAACGAAGATGGAAGAGTAGAGCTGCAGCTAAGCAAGCACCCCTCAGCGGCACAGAACATCCGCATCTCACCCTCCTCTGTAGAGTTTCTGTTTGAAAGCAAAACAGGGAAATGATCAGGGCAGGCATCACCGGGGGTATAGGCAGTGGCAAATCCGTTATCAGCGATCTGTTTCGTCTGCAAGGAGTGCCGGTTTTTGACGCCGACAGGGAAGCCAAACATCTGAACGACACTTCTCCCCATATCCGCAGGGAGCTCACCGCCCTTTTCGGCAGGGAACTCTACGCCGGAGGGATGCTCAACCGCCCCCTTCTCGCTTCACTTATGTTTGGTGACAGGAAAAAGGTGGCCGCGGTCAATGCCATCGTGCATCCCGTGCTGTGCCGATATTTCCTGCAATGGTGTATCGATCACCAGGATCAACCCCTGGTGATGATCGATGCGGCGCTACTCTTCGAGGCAGGTTTTATACGATTACTGGATAAGGTGATCACCGTGTATGCCCCTGAACCGATTCGTCTGGCAAGGGTGACGGAACGTGACCACACCCGCAGGGAGGCAGTGCAGGCAAGAATGAAGCACCAGCTGCCGGAAGAGGAGAAGATGGAGCAGTCCGATTTTGTGATTTACAACGACGGCAGTCAATCAGTTATCCGTCAAACAGCTGTTATCCTGGAAGAGCTGTTGCAAATCGCAACAGAATAGACCGTTAACGATTAGGATAATTGTGATTCTGGTAAATTTGCGTTACCTTTGTAGCATTCAAAATTTTAGGTTATAAAAAAATTAACAGCAACATGATCGAAAAAATTGGTATCAACGCCGGTAAACTATGGACCATACTGGATGAAAACGGCCGCCAGAATGTAAAGGATGTCAAAAAAGCAGCTAAGCTGACCGACAAGGATCTCTATGCAGCCATCGGATGGCTGGGCAGAGAAGGCAAAGTGGTAATGGAAGAGGTAGAAAAAGAACTCTACATCTCATTGAGTTAACGGAGACCATTATCTCTGAAAATATGAAAAAGCTGTCTTGCGACAGCTTTTTTTTATACTCACTGGCATTGTCACAATTTTAACTTCTATCTTTACCGAAAAAAAAAGATGAAAAGGGATCCTCTCATCTTACAGCTATCGCAGCTTTTCCCATCGGAGCAGCTTCATACTGATCCGCTCTCCTGTCTTACCCGTGGAACCGATGCGGGACTCTATCGTCTGGTGCCAAAAGCAGTGGTCAGGGTCAACAATGAGGAGGAGGTGATCCGGCTCCTTCGTTTCTGCTACAGGGAGAAGAGATCCGTAACCTTCAGAGCTGCCGGGACCAGTCTGAGCGGTCAGACCATCAGTGACTCGATCCTGATGGAGGCAGGTCCCGGCTTCACCTTTACCACCCTCACCGACAACGGACAAACGGCCACCTTTGGTTGCGGCGTTAGGGGCAGTGTGGCCAACAGACAGCTGGCGCGCTTCTCCCGCAGGCTCGGACCGAAGCCTGCATCAATCAATACCGCAAAGATTGGAGGGATCATCGCCAACAATGCCAGCGGTTCGAGCTATGGAATACGCCACAACAGTTATCACACTGTGCGATCCATGCGGATCATACTGGTTGACGGCACCCTGCTCGACACAGCCGACAAGGAGAGCCGCAACACCTTTCTCACCTCCCACCGTGAGCTGTGCGGGGAGCTCCTTCAGTTACGAAAGAAAGTGATCGGCAACCCGGAGATACGCGATCGCATCAGCCGTAAGTTCGAACTGAAAAACACCTGTGGCTACGGAGTGAATGCGCTGGTCGACTTTGAAGATCCGGTAGATATCCTGCAGCACCTGATGATCGGCTCGGAAGGAACACTCGGCTTCATCTCACAGGCCACCTTCGAAACGGTACATGACGCACCACTGAAAGCCACGGCACTGGTCTACTTCGCCAACCTGCATGATGTATGTGACACCATTCTCCCGCTGCGTAGCTGTGAGGTGCATGCCGCAGAGCTGATGGACCGCAACGCATTACGGGCAGTTGAACAGATGGAGGGCATGCCTCCCGAGCTCAGGCAGCTGCCTGAGGGAGCAGCCGCCCTGCTCATTGATACTGCCGCCGATAACCGGGATACACTCGATGCACAGATCCGCGACATCGAGCAGAAGCTGGCACAGATCCCCATGCTGACGCCTCTTCGTTTTACGACCGACCCCACACTCTACAGCCGTTACTGGAACGTGCGCAATGGACTGTTCACCTCCGCAGCTGCCACACGTCCGGCACATACAGCCTGCATCATTGAGGATGTTGCTTTTCGTGGGGAGATCCTGGGAAATGCATTGGGAGATCTGCGTGAGCTGCTGGTGCGTA
>DURL01000213.1 GCA_012837345.1 Bacteroidales bacterium | reverse complement strand
TGCTTCTCACTGTCGAAGTCCACCCTGAGGATATCACCCTCCTTCAGTCCGGTGCGAAGAATCTGTTCAGCCATCTCATCTTCAATATATTTCTGAATGGCCCTCTTGAGCGGGCGGGCGCCAAACTGTACATCGTAGCCCTTGTTGGCAATGAACTCTTTGGCCGGTTCTGTCAGCACAACCTTGTAACCCAGCTCGCCAATCCGTTTGTAGAGGCCCTTCAGCTCCAGGTCAATGATCTTGTAAATCGATTCACGACTCAACTGGTCGAACATCACTATGTCGTCGACCCTGTTCAGGAACTCGGGTGCGAACGCCTTGTTGAGTGCCTTCTGGATGACGCTGCGGGAGTATTCGGCATTCGTCAGGTTAGTATCGGTGTGGAAACCGATGCCTCTCCCGAAGTCTTTCAGTTGACGCGTACCAATGTTGGAGGTCATGATCAGGATGGTATTCTTGAAGTCCACCTTCCTGCCCAGGCTGTCAGTCACATGTCCCTCATCCATAATCTGTAGCAGGATATTGAACACATCTGGGTGTGCTTTCTCAATCTCATCGAGCAACACGACCGAGTAGGGACGGCGGCGTACCTTCTCCGTGAGCTGTCCACCCTCCTCGTAGCCCACATAACCGGGAGGTGCTCCCACCAGGCGCGAGACGTTGAATTTCTCCATGTATTCGCTCATGTCTACCCGGATCAGGTTCTCTGTAGAGTCGAACAACAACTCTGCCAGCTTCTTGGCCAGATGTGTCTTGCCTACTCCTGTAGGTCCCAGGAACATAAAGGTACCGATAGGCTTGTTGGGGTCTTTCAGACCCACACGGTTGCGCTGGATAGCCTTTACGATCTTATCCACTGCATCATCCTGCCCAATCACCCTCTCCTTGAGTTCCTCACGCATCTCCAACAGCCGTTGTCCCTCGGCCTGGGCGATGCGCTGTACCGGTACGCCGGAGATCATTGCCACCACTTCGGCGATCTTCTCCTCATCAACCAGCTCCGGTTTCTCCTTTATCTCTTTTTGCCAACGTTCCTCTTCAGCTTCCAGCGCCAGCAGCAGTTGGCGTTGTTTGTCACGGTAGCTTGCTGCCAACTCATACTTCTGGGCTTTTACGGCGTCGGTCTTTTGTTGTTCTACCTCTTTTAACTCAGCTTCAAGGTGTTCAATGGTCTCCGGTATCACGATGTTTGAGATGTGCACCCTGGCCCCTGCTTCATCCAGTGCGTCGATTGCCTTGTCGGGGAAGGTGCGGTCCGACACATAACGATCGGTGAGCTTCACGCATGCCTGTAATGCCTCATCGGTGTAATGCACGTTATGGTGCTCTTCATACCGTTCTTTGATATTACGCAGGATCTGCAGGGTCTCCTCAGGGGTGGTAGGATCCACGATCACCTTCTGAAAACGACGCTCGAGTGCCCCGTCTTTCTCAATGTTCTTGCGGTATTCATCCAGCGTGGTTGCCCCGATACACTGTATCTCCCCTCTTGCCAGAGCCGGTTTCAGCATGTTGGCCGCATCGAGTGAGCCGGCAGCACCGCCGGCACCCACGATGGTGTGAATCTCGTCGATGAAGAGGATGATGTTGGGGTTCTTCGACAGTTCGTTCAGGATCGCTTTAATTCGTTCTTCAAACTGTCCGCGGTACTTCGTACCCGCCACTATTGAAGCCATGTCGAGGGCAATCACCCGCTTGTCGAAGAGTGCCCTGGAGACCTTCTTCTGGGTGATACGCAATGCGAGACCATCCACGATGGCCGACTTGCCCACACCGGGATCACCTATCAGCACCGGGTTGTTTTTCTTCCTTCGGCTGAGGATCTGCGCAATCCGTTCGATCTCCTTCTCACGTCCCACCACCGGGTCAAGTCTGTTTTCCAGTGCCGCACGGGTGATATCTGTACCGAAATTGTCCAGTACAGGTGTATCTGATGCATTTGCCTTGGTGTGTGAGGAGGTGCCCTGTCCACCACCCGGGTTGAATGATGATTTGTCGTTCATCTCATCGTCATCATCGTCGGTGAAGTTCGCGCCGCCTATGGGTGAATCTGTCTCATCACTCTCCGATTGGTTTTCAAGGATACTTTTCACATAGAGAAAAGCACTGGAATATTCCAGTTGAAATTTTGCCAGTATGTCGTTGATCAATGTGTTCTTTTCTTTGAGCAGGGCAAGCAGGATATGCTCGGAACCGGTCTCCTTACTTTTTGTGAGACGCGCTTCCAGGATGCTCATTTTTAACGCTTTTTCCGTATTTTTATTGATCACCACCTCGCTGGTTCCGTCGAATGGCTCCTGAATGGTGCGTATTTGAGTGTCGATATATTCTTTCAAAATATTCAGGTCAATATCGAAATCCTGCAGTACCTGGATGGCCAGTCCTTCGCCATCACGCAAGATGCCCAGCATCAGATGTTCCGGTCCGATGTAGTTGTTTTGAAGGCGTCCTGCTTCTTCGCGGCTGTATGCCATGATTTCTCTTACCCGTTGAGAAAAATTGTTGTCCATTATCTTTTATCCTTCCTTAGCACTTATAATCGTTACAAATATAGAATTATTTTTTGAATCATTCCCTTTACGGAAAATTCGTTGTGACGAAATATTAACGTTCATTCATCTAAGGGCAAAAACAATGCCATAGTTTGAGTACGATGATGACCTCGACTGATCGTCTGTTATAATTTCTTCCTTTTCAATACGATCCATACGATCATGGGGGCACCGAAAAGAGCCGTTACGGCATTGATGGGGAGTGTGCGGTTGGCAATGGGAATCTGCGAGACAATGTCACACACCAACATCAGAATGCTACCCATCAACAGGGTCCCTGGAAGGATGGTACGGTGGTTGACAGTGCCAAAGAAAGCCCTGGCAAAGTGGGGAATTACCACTCCCACAAAGGCGATTGGGCCCGTGAAAGCGGTTACGGCTCCTGTGATGAGTGAGGCAATGGCAATAATACAGAGTCGTGTTCTCTTGATATTCAGACCTCCACTTGAGGCATAATGTTCTCCAAGCAGGAGGCTGTTGAGCGCTTTTACCAGGAAGAAACAGGTAAGGACTCCGATCAGGAAGAGCGACAACAACAGAGGCATCTTCTGCCAGGTTACTCCCCCCAGACTGCCAAAAGTCCAGGTGACAAACACCTTCAGTGAGTCAGGATCGGCGAAGCTCTGCAAGATGGTTACCAGTGCACTGGCCACATATCCAAAGATCATTCCCAACACCAGGATGGTGATGGAATCCTTGATGCGTGCCGAGACGCTTAATATGAGGAGCATAACACCTGCTGCGCCAGCTACGGCAGCAATCACCTGAGCCATGCTTCCCAATGCAGTGAGAAATGGGTAGACCACCGTGCCGCTCAGCATGGTGAGCAGGGCTACACCCAGTCCCGCGCCGGCACTCACACCCAGCACATCGGGTCCGGCCAGCGGGTTGCGAAACAGCGTCTGCATCAGCAATCCCGAGAGGGATAGTGCTGCACCGGCGATGACAGCCGTGATTGCTTTAGGGAGGCGGTAGTTGCGGATGATCTCTAAGACTATCGGATCATCAGAACGACCCAGCAACGCCTGCCAGGCTTCCCGAAATGGGATGGCTGCATTGCCGGTGAAGATGTCGGCCACGAACGCGGCTACAAAGAGTAACCCTAACAACAGGAAAATGGTAAGTCGTTTATTCACGGAAAGGCTCCTCCTCCAGTGGTTTGATATAGGTGAATGAATAGCCGGGCAGGGCATCGGGGTATACCGCACTGATCAGATCGGCGAGAACAAGGTCGGGACGGGCTACTGAGCTCTCAAAAAAACTGTTTCCCCCAGAGGGTGTGGTACGGTTGTGATTGTTGAACACCTGCCGCTTTTTCACCGCATTCAGTAGGAGATACTTGGCATCTTTCTCTGCCAGTTCGGCATAACTGTCGGCTTCGCATCCGAACCAGAAATCAGCATCTGAGAACTGTGTCAAGACGGTCTCAATGTCCAGTCCGATGCTACCGCTTTGCCGGTTGTTGCTATAACGATAACCCAGACCGGCATCACGAAAGAGAGCGGCGTTGAAGCTCTTTCCCCCCGGCACATACCAGGTGCCCTGAAAATTGTCGCCGGCCAGCACGGTCCGCCTTTGTGGAAGATGAGAAATGCTTTCCCGGACCGTTTGATATCGTTCCTCAATGGCTGTAAACAGGGAGTCAGCCATCTCCTCCCTCCCGAAAAAAACACCAATCATCCTGATCCATTCTGCTCTTGCAAGAGGTTCATTCTCCATCCATTCCAAAGAATAGATCACCGGGATGCCTGCCTGTATGAGACGTTCACTGTAACTGTCAACTTGGGCATAGGCTGAGCTGATCACTGCATCCGGTTTGACGGTCATCACTTTTTCCAGGTTGGGCTGAAAGGGGTCACCCAGGTCATGGATCTCGCCACTTTCTATTTTGTCCAGGATCAATGGATTGTAGATGCGAAATCCGTCAGTCACCCCTTTGATGGCATCTGTTTCACCCAGTAGTGAGAGAAACTCAAAATAGGAGAAGCTGTTTATCACCAGTGAGGTGACAGGGATCTGTACGGTGATGCCGTCGACAGGTGGTTTCTCCGGTAACGAACGGTAGAGGTAATAGACAGCATAGGGTTCACCCCTGTTCGACCATGGATTGTGTAAGGTCACACGGGCATGGTCATCGGCATAATCGATGCTGAATCCTTCGGCATGACGCAGTTTTGTACTTGCGTGATAGGGTGTGGGCATATCCTGTTCATCCTTTTTTTGCTGTGGATGACAGGCTGATCCCAGATACAACAACAGGAGAGTGAAGAGAATGGATTGCTTATTCGCTTTTAGGAGCATGGATCTTACTCTTTTTCGTTTTGATGGGTTTGTATCCGGGAATCGATACTTTCCTGGTTTTCATTTTTGTGGTGACGCGTGGCTCCGCCTTTGACCCCTTCACATATTCATGACGGAACATGTTGAAGAAAAGGATGAAAAGAGAGAGCAGCAAGGGCCCAAAAATAATCCCCCAGAACCCGAACATGGGTATCCCAATCAATACACCGAAGACCGTGATCAACGGGTGGATATCAGCCAGTTTCTTTTGCAGCAGGAAACGTGCCACATTGTCCACTCCGCCAATGATGAACAGGCCGTAGACCGCAAGGCCGATACCGTTCACATAGTCGCCGCCAATTAGCAAGCTTATACTTATCGGTACCCAGACAATCATTGTGCCTACCAGCGGCAGAATGGTGGCGAAAGCCGTCAGTATGGCATAGAGCAGGGCACTCTCAACACCAAAGATGAGGTAACCCAGGTATGCGAAAAAACCCTGGATAATCGCCATTAATGGGATCCCAATGGCGTTGGCCTGGATGATGAGACGGGTCTCCTCACCCAGTATCTGCTTATTTTCTTCCTTGAAGGGAAGTATTTCACGTATCGACTTCTCAAACTCATCGCTACTGAAAAGCATATAATAGAGGACAAAAAGGATTACAATCACGTTAATCACGAAAGAGTAGACACTGTTTCCCAGCACCTGTAACAGGTCGGTACCGATCTTTGGAAGACCCGACAGGTTCTCTGGCGTGAAAAAATTGAATCCCAGGAGCTCTTCAAGTGAATGAATGAAATCGTTCACTTCGTTCAGGATTGCTTGCGGATCAATACTGATTCCTGAAAAGGTGTCAATGACCAGGAAAGCCAGTCCGGTAAGAGGTATCAGAATGAAGAAGAGCACCTCAAGCACGATCAACAGCGCGCTGAGTGATTTGCGGAACCGCAGCTTTTGTGTCAGGTATCGCTGCTGACCGTTGACAATCACGTAGAGTGTTGCCGCACCCAGGAAGCCACTCATGTAAGGACGTGTAAACCTGAAGATGATCAGTCCCAGGAGGATCAGTGCTCCTATCAGGATATATTTGTGGCGTTGGTTGTTACGCTCCTTTTCCGCCTGTTCAATCATATATGCAATGGTTTGTGTGGGTTGTTACTGAAAGTCCTCCGGTTTAGCAAATCCGCCTGCTATCAGTGCCTCTTTGGCTTTCTCATAGTCGGCACTTCTCACCTGCATCTCAATATCACCAAATGAGTATGCCAGTCGATTGGAGGTCAGATTCTTCATAAATATTTCGATACCCCTCATCTCCATGAATGTCTGGGCAATGGTGGCATCAGCAGGGAAAGTAAATATTTTCACAGTAATAAAACGATCTTCCTTCATATTGGGTAGTGTTTGGTGGTGTAAAATTACGTATTTTTTTAGATTATCCCCTTCCTGACCATTTTTTTGGCTATTTTTGATCAACCATTTCAAAACAACAGAATTGATGATATGTCAAAAATAGCACTTATTACCGGTGCCACAGCCGGTATCGGCGAGGCAACAGCCTTTGCACTGGCGGAGGATGGCTTCAGCCTGATCATTACCGGACGTCGTGAAGCACGCCTGCTACAACTAAAAAACAAACTGGAGCAACGAAATGTTCGTGTACTGCCGCTCTGTTTGGATGTGCGCGATGAAGCGAAAGTAAACCATCTGCTGGGGACACTTCCCGAAGAGTGGCAGGAGATCGGCATCCTGGTCAACAACGCAGGACTGGCTGCTGGCCTGAGCTCTCTGCAGGAGGGGGATAGCGATGACTGGAACCGGATGATTGACACCAATGTGAAGGGATTGCTCTACGTCACGCGTGCCGTGATTCCCGGCATGGTGGCCCGAGGAGAAGGGCAGATCATCAATATCGGATCCATTGCCGGGAAAGAGGTATATCCCAACGGGAATGTCTATTGTGCCACCAAGCACGCCGTGGATGCCCTCACTAAGGGGATGCGGATTGATCTCCTGCCGCACGGCATCAAGGTGACACAGATTTGCCCCGGGGCAGTTGAGACCGAATTCTCACTGGTTCGTTTCCATGGTGATGCTGCACGTGCAGAAAAGGTATACGAGGGGTTTGAGAATCTGATTGCCAGTGATATTGCAGAGTGCATACGGTTCGTTGTGACCCGCCCCCCTCATGTGAACATCAACGACATGGTGGTGATGCCCACAGCACAGGCAACGGCTACCTGCTTCCATAAAACATAAACCAATAAAGATAGTCATATGAAAAACCGCAAATTGCTTCACACATTTATTTTGCTAATGACAATTACGACGCTACAATCACAGGAAAAGATCACCTATCAGACGCCTCCCGGTGAGATTCTGGAGTTGGTGGATATTGAAAGAGCCCCTGCGGTGGATATGGACAGCAGGAAAGAACAGATGCTTTTTTATTACCGAAACAGCTTCAAGTCGCTGGCTGAACTAAATCAGCCGGAGCTGCGTTTGGGCGGTCTGCGCATCAATCCCGAAGTCAACATCTCGAGCACCATCACCTATTACAACAATATCCGCTATAAAAAAACGTACGGGAAAGAGCTGCAAACGATCAGCGGACTACCGGCCGATGCCCGCATGACCTATTTCTCCTTTTCACCCGATGAAACGAAACTGGCTTTCACCAATAGCACTGATCATGGTGTGGAGCTTTGGGTGGTCGATCTGACCGATCTCACCGCCCGCAGGATGACCGAAGCGGCGATCAATGCCAATGCCGGCATGCCCTACACCTGGTTTCCCGGCAGTTCGGCACTGTTGGTGAGGATGCTGCCTGTGGGTCGCGCATCCCTGATTGAAACCAGGAACGCACTCCCCGAAGGGCCGATAGTCTCGGTAAGCGACGGACAGATCTCACAAAATCGGACCTATCAGGATCTGTTGAAGAACCCGTATGATGAGGCCAACTTTGAGACGTTGATCACCTCAGAACTCTACCGTGTCGATCTCAACGGTACGCAGGAGCGCTGGAAAGAGGCTGCGATGTATATTGATGAAGAGTTCTCACCCGGTGGTGACTATCTGCTGCTTACCACCCTGGAGCACCCATTCTCATACGTGGTGCCCTGGTATAGCTTCCCCAACCGTACCGATCTTCACCATGCCGATGGCCGGTTCCTGATGACCTTCAGCCGTCAGCCGTTGCTTGACAACCTGCCTGTGGGATTCATGGCCACCTGGCAAGGAAAACGCAATATCCACTGGCGGGCCGACAAGCCGGCGACGCTGGCCTGGGTGGAAGCACTGGATAAGGGTGATCCTGAGGTGGAGGTTCCTTTCCGTGATGAGCTCTTTCAACTGGAGGCCCCTTTTACCGGCATTCCTCAGTCGCTGGTGAAAACCATTCAGCGCTATGCCGGAGTGATCTGGGGCAACGACCGTTATGCGGTGATTCTGGACCGCTGGTGGAACAGCCGAAACAGCAAAACCTATCTCTTCGATCCTTCCGGGAGCAACCCTGATCCACGTATCCTCACCGACCGTGATTACCAGGATGCATACAGTCATCCGGGAAACTTTCAGACAGAGAAGAATGAGCTGGGCAGTTACAGTCTTACCATCGATGATCATACAGCTTATCTCTTCGGAGAGGGTTTCACGCCCGAGGGGCAGTTTCCGTTTATTGATGCCCTCGACCTGAAAACATTACGGAAGAAACGAATCTATCGCTCGAATGTCAAGGGACAGGCTGAAACATTACTCTCTTTCGCTGACAGTAAGAAGCAAAGTGTAATCACACGTCTGGAATCACCCGTTGACTACCCTAACTATTACATCCGTAATGTCAAACGGAATAGAGAACCGATGCCACTCACCGCTTTTGAGAATCCGTTTAAAAGTATGGAAGGGGTTCACAAGGAAGTGATCAGCTATCAGCGGGCCGACGGAGTAGCCCTTACCGGAACCCTTTATCTGCCTGCCGGTTATGACAGAGAGAAGAAAGAGAAACTTCCTATGATCATGTGGGCCTATCCCACCGAGTACAAGGACAAGA
>DURL01000025.1 GCA_012837345.1 Bacteroidales bacterium | reverse complement strand
TATATCATGCATCCGCTGGCGGTGGCTCGCATTGTCTCGAAGGAGATGGGACTCGGTTCCACCTCCATCTCTGCCTCGTTGCTACATGATGTGGTGGAAGATACCGAATATACCGCTGATGATATCCGTGCCCTCTTTGGCGACAAGATTGCTCAGATTGTGGACGGGCTGACCAAGATATCGAGTGGTATGTTCGGTGAGAATGTCTCGGCACAGGCTGAGAATTTCCGCAAGCTGCTCCTCACCATGTCGGACGACATCCGGGTGATCCTGATCAAGATCGCCGACAGGCTGCACAACATGCGCACCCTCTCGTCGATGAGTCCTACCAAGCAGTTTAAAATCACAGGTGAGACACTCTATATCTATGCCCCGTTGGCACATCGCCTGGGGCTTTTTGCCATTAAAACGGAGTTGGAAGAGCTTTGTTTCAAGTATGAGCATCCCGAGGTGTATGCCGACCTGACTGCTAAGATCAGGGAGTCTGCTCCCGAGCGAAACAAGATCTATGAGAATTTTGCTGTACCGGTGATACCGGCACTCGATAAGATGGGCATCACCTATGAGATGCGCGCGCGGGTGAAGTCGGTCTACTCCATCTGGAACAAGATGCAGAGCAAGAGCATCAGCTTCAACGAAGTGTATGACCTGTTTGCCGTACGCATCATCTTTGAGGTACATCCCGGCATGGATGAAAAGAAGCAATGCTGGGATATCTACTCAGCCATCACTGACATCTACAAGCTCCGTCCGGACCGTATCCGTGACTGGGTGAGCCACCCTAAGGCCAACGGTTACCAGGCGCTACACCTCACCGTGATGGGTCCCAATGGTAAGTGGATCGAGATTCAGATCCGCAGTCGTCGTATGGATGACATTGCCGAGAAAGGCTTTGCTGCTCACTGGAAGTATAAGGAGAATCGCATCGAGGAGGATAATGAACTGGATAAATGGATCAAGACCATCCAGGAGATCCTTTCCAACCCCAACCCCAATGCGATTGATTTTCTCGATACGGTGAAGATGAATCTCTTCTCGTCCGAGATCTTCGTCTTTACCCCCAAGGGTGAGATCAAAACCTTGCCCCAGGGAGCCACAGCGCTCGACTTTGCTTATACCATTCACACCCGTATCGGTGATCACTGCCTGGGTGCCAAGGTAAACCACACGTTGGTTCCTCTAAGCCAGAAACTGCGTAGCGGTGATCAGGTGGAGGTGCTCACCTCTCAGTCGGTCAACCCCCAACCGGAATGGCTTAACTTTGTCACCACCGCCAAGGCACGCACAAAGATTGAGGCTTCGTTGCGGCGTCAACGACGACGTATTGCCGAGAAGGGAAAGAACATGCTCGATGAGCTCTTCGCCAATGAGCCGATTGACAACACGCTCTTCAACAGGATCCTACACTCATACAAGGCGGAGAACAAAGAAGACCTCTATTACATGATTGGCAACAATGAGGTCGCGCTACCGATACAAAAGGAGGCATTCTTCAAGCTGAAGGAGGTTCCCGAGAGACAGGACAATCTATTTGTACGGTATGTGAAACAGGCGATGAATGCCATTAAGAAGTCGCCTCAGGAGTCAGGCAAGGTGATTCAAGCCGGAGGCGATGAAGGGATAGAGCGACCAATACCTCCGATGGATGCAGGGAGAACGAAAATTGACCGGAAAGCGGTCTATCCTCTCACAGAACAGAATTTCCGCAAGAATTTTATTGTATACTCATGCTGCAATCCGTTACCGGGTGATGATGTGTTTGGTTATGTCACGGAGAAAGAGGAGGTAGAGGTGCACAAACGCTCCTGCCAGACTGGTCTTAAGCTCAAGTCCAGTTATGGAGACCGTGTGATAGCAGTGGAGTGGGGTGATTACAAGCAGTATTCATTTCTGGCTTCCATAATTTTCACGGGGATTGATCGTGTAGGAATCCTGGGAAATATCCTTTCCAAGTTAGCTGAAGATGTGGTGGTCAATATTCAGAGTGTGAATGTGGCATCCAGGGACGGCATCTTTGAAGGAGTCTTTAATGTGCACGTTCATAGTGCCCAGGAGGTGAATCAGCTATGTGCCAAGATAGCAAAAGTGGACGGTGTAAGCACCGTCCACCGATCTACGATTTAATTTTTTTTCTTTTTCCTGCCAAATAGGAGGGAGGTACCTTTCTTCAATGCAAAAGCGATAAGGGCCGGCTTGCTTAGTTTCCAGGTGACTGAACTGAGGAGAGGTAGGTTGGAGACCAACAGGTTGACCCATGGGTTTGCTTTTCGCGTGACGAAAGGTGTCACCGAATAGTTGTTCCCACTGGAGAGGTTATCCATCGTCTCTGCAAACTTTAATTTCATGGATGAGGTGAGTCCCCTGGTCAGCATCGACCCCCAGTTGTCGTTTAGGTACTGCAGTTGGTAGGAGAGTCGTTGACTGGCAATGCTTCGCTCCTCTCTCAGTCGTTTTTTCTCCAGTCGCAGCTCTTCAAGCGGGTTCAGTTTGTAGGTGCTCATAGGTTACTCTTTTTTTTATCGTTCTCGTCATTCTCCATCAGGAAGCGTACCATCTTGTTGGTCACTTTCTTTTTGAAGGGCTTACCCACCAGCAGCATGATGAGCAGAACCAGCAATGCAAAAGCGGTCACAATGCCAAAGCCGGCCCAGATGTTCTGCAGCAGTTCGCCCAGATAGAGAGCGGCGGTGATGAATAGGAACAACAGTGCAAAGAGGGCTACACCACCCAGGATCAATCCATAGGTGAAAGCCGAAGAGCCAATGCTGATCTTTTCATACACCTCCAGTTTTCCGAGTTCAAGGGTGCTGGTGATATATCTGGAGATATCATCACGCATCTCCTCGAACAACGTACTTACGTTCTTTTCTTCCATCAGTTCGGCAGGTTAAGTGTGTCCGTTATTGTTTGGCCAGTTCTTTCTTAGCGATATCGGCAATGTCATCGATATCTTCCTTGAGATCCTGTACTTCGCTCTTGCCTTTGTATACGGCAGATTTCACATTGGCTCTCACCTTGTCGGCAAACTCATTGGCTTGTTCCAGCCACTCTTCCTTGCGGTCGCTGCCCATGATATAACCGATGGCTGCACCCAGCGCTACGCCGATACCTAGTCCCAGTAATAATTTTGATTCTGAATTCATAATTGGTAGTGTTTAATAGTTAGAAGTTTCATTTACACCTGAATGGCCAAAAGGCCGGTTCATTGAAAAGAATCCGTGAGGCCGGGTAAGCCTCCTGGACTCTTTGTATCAGATAAACAGATAGAAGTCAAAATTGTTTGCTCGTAATGGCTATTAATCCCGTATAGGTCACTCGGTCGGCAACGATTCACCTAACAGGGTGGCTGACGTAAAGCCGGTCACACGCACCTTTACAAAGTCACCGATTCGGTATTGTTTCTTGTCGAAGATCACCACCTTGTTCTGGTCATTACGGCCAAAGAGCTGCTCGCGCGAGCGCTTGGAGAAGCCCTCCACCAACACCTCGAAAACCTTGCCCATATCCTGCTCGTTGCTCTCTCGCGACAGTTCCAGTTGCAGGTCAATGATCTCCTTCAGTCTCCTGTTCTTCACTTCTTCCGGTATGTTATCCTCCAGCTTCTTGGCCGCATAGGTGCCGGGTCGCTCCGAATACTTGAACATGAAGGCGGAGTCGAAGCCCACTTCCCGCATCAGCGACAGGGTCTCCCGGTGATCCTCTTCTGTTTCGGAGTGAAAGCCGCACATGATGTCGGTCGACAGTCCACAGTCCGGGATGATTCGTTTGATGGCCGCAATACGTTCCAGATACCATTCCCTGTCATAGCGGCGGTTCATCAGCTTCATCATGCGGGAGCTGCCCGACTGCACCGGCAGATGGATGTAGTTGCAGAGGTTGGGATAACGTGCGATGGTCTCAAGGGTGGCATCGTTCATGTCCCAGGGATGGGAGGTGGTGAAACGGATACGCATCTCAGGAGCTGCTTCAGCTACCATGGCAAGTAGCATATGGAAGTCGATGGTCCCCTCGCCATTCTTATAACGATAGGAGTTGACGTTTTGCCCCAGCAGGATCACCTCTCTGAATCCCTTCTCCTGCATCACCCGCAGCTCGTTGAGGATGCTCTCGGGCTCACGGCTGCGTTCCCTGCCACGCGTGTAGGGTACGATGCAGTAGGTACAGAACTTGTCACAGCCCCTCATGATAGAGATGTATCCCGATATGTTGCTCCCCTCCATCTTGAGAGGGATCACATCCTTGTAGGTCTCCGTCTTGGACAACTCGATGTTCATGGCTTTCTCACCCCGCTCGGCAGCTCCCACCAGGCTGGGCAGGTCGAGGTATGCGTCGGGACCTACAACCAGGTCGGTGTGGTGCTTGTCAATCAGCTCCGACTTGGCACGTTCGGCCATACAACCCAGCACTCCGATGATCAGATTATTCTTCCGTTTACGTTTAAGGGATTGAAAGTACTCCAGACGCTGAATCACCTTTTGCTCAGCATTCTCCCGGATGGAACAGGTGTTGACAAAGATGGCGTCCGCATCTTTCTCCTGATCGGTCAGGGTGTAACCGTCCATCTCCATGATCGATGCCACCACCTCGCTGTCTGCGACGTTCATCTGACATCCATAGGTCTCAATATATAATTTTTTGTCTGCGTGCTTGTCTGCGTTCATTATTTCATTCATTTTCACTGTGATCCTCTATACGGGGAAAAGTTAAAAACTACATTTATCCGGTCAAATAGTTGGAAATTTCTTTCTTATTATATATATTTGCCAAGGAAAAATTAAAATTTTTTCATAGTTAAGGTTTTGGTTAAATGATCGGGAGTGACTGGGAAGTTGCTCCCGATATTTTGTATACCAAATACCCTAAATCTCATAAAAAAAGCGTACTTTTGTCTGGTTGCAAAATTAATCAAATTATGGAGTTTGGCGATATTATTTATTTTATCCTTCTTCTATTTTTTGTCATATTGGGATTTTTTAATGATTCCAGGAAGAAGAAAAACATGCAGCAGCAGAATGAAAAGGGCTCTGGTCCTTTCAGTGATGACAGCGATGATGAGCCTATTCTTCGTCGGCTCTCCCTACCGAAAAAACCTGCCTCTACAACGACTACACCACCTGCACCACCTGTTTATGTGCGTCCCGAATTCCGTTCTTCACTCGACCTGGTGACCGATTTCGAAGGAGTATCCTCGCTTAAGGGGTCTCTCTTTGTGCATGATGATGACGATTCATTTGCACAAGATGCTGTAAAAGAATATGACTTCAAAGAGGACTCATCAAAGAACATGAGCTCCCTACACCCATTGGTGGCGGAGCTTGCGGGCGAGGCTGGTGAGGAAGCATTGAAGAGAGGGCTGATTTACGGTGAGATCATGTTGCGAAAATATTGAGTGCATCCCCTGGAACCACAGACCAAAATATATAAAAACCAACAATTGACATGGCATTGAAATTTATTAGTGCTGAAGAGGCAGCGTCGCTCATCAAACATGACGACAATGTGGGCTTCAGCGGTTTTACGCATGCCGGCTGCCCGAAGGTGGTGCCGGTGGAGATCGCCAAAAGGGCGGAGAGCGAACATGCGAAAGGGAATCCTTTCAAGATAGGTGTATTCACGGGAGCCTCCACCGGTGACTCCATCGACGGCTCGCTCGCAAGGGCCAAGGCAATCAAGTTCCGCACTCCCTACCAGACCAACAAGGATATGCGTGAGGCACTGAACAGGGGTGAGTTCGATTTCTTCGATCTGCACCTCTCCCAGCTGGCACAGGAGATCCGTTACGGGTTTCTCGGGAAGATCAACGTGGCGGTAGTGGAAGCTGCCGACGTGACCGAAGGGGGTGAGATTGTACCCACCACCGGTGTGGGGATCACTCCCACCATCTGTCGCATGGCCGATATTGTGATCGTGGAGCTGAATAAAAAGGTGCCGACAAAGTTGCGGGGCATTCATGACCTCTATGAGCTGCAGGACCCGCCAAAACGTCGCGAGATACCCATCTATGAGGTGCAGGGTCGCGTGGGACTCGAATATGTGAAGGTGAACCCGGAGAAGATCTTTGTGGTGGAGACCGAGCGCGATGGTGAAGGGGGCGGCTTTGCTCCGCTCGACGAGGTGACTGCCCGCATCGGCAACAACGTGGCCGAGTTCTTCGTGGCTGAGATGAGAGCCGGACGCATCCCGGCTCATTTCCTCCCCATCCAGTCGGGTGTGGGCAACATCGCCAACGCAGTACTG
>DURL01000212.1 GCA_012837345.1 Bacteroidales bacterium | reverse complement strand
GGGCTTTACCCGGGAAGTTGCCGGTTGTCTGTATCCCACCCGTCAGTTCTCCTTCCGGGTTTTCAAATCCCGATACATCATCTGCCTGCCAGCAGTGAATGGAGATGGAGAGCTTGTCTAATTTTTCGATGGCTTGATCAATGTCAACACCCAGTGCAGCATACTGTGCTTTTGCATCCTCATAGGCTATTTGTAATTGTTCTTCTTTCATAAGTTTTTTGTTTGGTTGAATGTTATTTTTTATGATTGTTGGGTTATATTTTTCTTGTTGCAGAGTGATAGATGCAGATCGTCATCGTTGCCTCTCAGTCATGTTTCAATTACTCATCTAGGAAGACGCTGAGATATTGCTGATAGTGCTTCTCCCATTCCTCCCTGCTAACCGGTTCAAAGGTGTCCAGTTCGCTCGAGTTGCGTACGATGCGACGCATCTCTTCCTTGTTTTGTACCACACCGGCAGCCCGCGCCTGTAGCAGAAGATTGCCCATTGCAGTAGCTTCCGACGGACCCGCTACAACCGGTATCCCAATGGCATTTGCCGTGAAAGCATTCAGCATTTGGTTTTTCGATCCTCCGCCAATGATGTGTAGGGTTTTGATAGGAAAGGAGGCTAGCTTTTGCAGGTCTCCCAATACCTGTTTGTAGCGGAAGGCGAGACTCTCATATATGGTTCGGGCAATCTCTCCGGCGGTGATAGGGATATTTTGATTGGTCTTGCGACAGTAATCCTGAATGGCCCCAATCATGGACGTGGGGTTGGCAAAACAGGATGCATCGGGGTTGATGAAGCACTGAAAAGGCTTGCTCTCTTCTGCTGCTGAAACGATCTCTTCGAAAGTGAGAGGTTGATCCTGATCCCATTCTTTCTTGCACCGCTCAATGAGCCACATGCCGCAGATGTTCTTTAAGAGACGGATTGAACCGTCGGCACCTCCCTCATTGGTGAAGTTCAGCGCATAGGTTTCCTCGTTGATCACCGGTTGTTCAGATTCAATACCCATCAAGGACCAGGTTCCGGAACTCAGGTAGGCGAAATTTTCATCGACAGCCGGTACAGCCAGCACGGCAGATGCTGTGTCATGTCCGGCGACGGCAATTACTGAGAGCTTCTCCAAGCCTGTCAGATGCTGTACTGATTCACTGATGTTGCCTATCTCTTCTCCGGAAAAAACTACCGGAGCAAAATGATCAGGTGTGAGACCTATTGCTTCCAATAACACAGGATCCAACTCCCGGGAATAGGGGTTTATCAATTGAGAAGTGGATGCGATGGTATATTCGGTTGCCATCTTGCCGGTCAGCATATAGGTGAGGGCATCCGGCATAAAGAGTATTTTGTCGGTGATGCTGTTGATACCGTTCTTGTCTTCCTGTTGGGTATCCAGTTGGAAGATCGTATTAAAATTCATGATCTGGATGCCTGTCTTTTGGTAGAGATCTTTTTTCGCCATTTTGTCGAAAAAACGCTCCGGAGCTCCTGTTGTACGGGCGTCCCGATAACTGTATGGCATCCGCAACGGTTCTCCGTCTTTGGCGAAGCAGACGTAATCTACCCCCCAGGTGTCTATTCCAAGGGATGTGACAGGTTGTGCTTGTTGCCTGATCTCTTTCAGTGATTCGATTACCTGCTGGTACAGAAAGAACAGATCCCAGTACTGGCGGTTGTTAACGTCAATTATTGGATTGGGAAATCGTCTGATCTCCTTCATTGACAACTGGTTGTTTCGGATGTTTCCCAAAATAGCTCTGCCGCTGCTTGCCCCCAGATCGATTGCTAAAAATGAGATGACTTTGCTTTCACTCATGAGAGGTTAAATAACTGGTGTATTAAAGATTCTTTGCAAATCTACGGTTTATCGAAAAGAACACAATGAAAAAAATGATTTAAAAACTGCACTTTTTGATATTAATGCAACTTGTTTCCCCCGGTTAGGAGTTTTGGTGGCTGACTCAAATAATTATATCAAAAAACACAGCTAAAAAATCAATTATTGCAACAGGAGTTCTCATTATTTGAATACATTTGTCGGCAGATCAACAATGTCGGTACAGGGATATCCGGAGAGTTCACTCTCTCGCTTTTTTTGATATCTTTGTAACGGCAGGTTGTTTAATTGTCCTTTTGAGAAACGCTTAAATCATATAAATATTGAATGGCAGAGGTAATAATTATGCCCAAACAGGGGCAATCAGTAGAGAGTTGTATCATCACCGAGTTAAGGAAGAAAACAGGTGATTCAGTGAAAAAGGGTGATGTCCTGTTTGCCTATGAAACTGATAAAGCTTCATTCGAAGAGGAGTCGCCTCTCGACGGAGTCGTTTTGGCCTGTTTGTACGATGAGGGTGATGAGGTGCCTGTGCTTGAGAACATGATGGTGATAGGTGCCCCGGGTGAGGATATCTCCTCGTTGCTGGGTGACAGAGAGACGGAAAGCCATGGGGGTAAAGAAGAAGCGGTTTCCGAAACGGCTCATAACAGTAATGGTGTGAGTCTGGCGGATGAAGTGAGCAGTACCCCGAGAGATAAGCAATTACCCGTAACCAATGAGTTGTTGGTCTCGCCCCGAGCCAGGAAGCTGGCAGAGAAAGAGGCGGTTGATCTCACCCGGTTAGCCGGAACAGGTCCACAGGGCAGGATCATTGAAAATGATGTGCTGGCACATCTGCAACAGCGTCCGCGGATGACTCCCCTGGCAAAGAAACTGGCTGCTAAGGAGGGGGTACAACCCCAATCGGTGGGAACCGGACTGGCCGGTGCCGCAAGATCATCCGATCTCTCAACTCCTCTCAACGAGATTTACGGCAAGGATTATGAGGAACGGAAGATATCCAATATCAGGAAGCTGATTGCCCGCTCCATGCATGCTTCCCTGCAAAACTCCGCACAGCTTACCCACCACTTGGGTGCTGATGCAAGGCGTATCCTCGATTTGCGTAAAAAAGCAAAAGCAGCCCTGGACGATGGAGCTCTAACAGTGAATATCACATTGAACGATATGGTTTGCTTTGCAGTGATCAAAGCACTGAAAAAGTTCCCCAGTGTAAACAGCCATTTCATGGGTGAGAGCGTGCGTTATTTCAACAAAGTGCATCTGGGACTGGCTGTTGATACAGAGAGAGGGTTGATGGTTCCGGTTGTGCGCAATGCCGATGATCTCTCCGTTACCGGACTGGCAGCACAGTTAAAGGAGGTTGCCGCGGCATGCCGTAACGGGAGCGTCAACCCCGATATCCTTGCACCCGAGGCCGGAACCTTCACGGTGTCAAACCTTGGCAACTATGGGGTGGAGATGTTCACACCGGTGATTAACCTCCCACAGTCAGCCATTCTGGGTGTGAATACAATTGTCCCGCGTCCGAAAGATCTGGGTGACGGTGTTTATGCTTTTGTCCCTTACATCGGGTTAAGCCTCACTTATGACCACCGATCACTCGACGGCGGTGAGGCAACCCGCTTTCTCAAGCAGATCGCCATTGAAATCGAAACGATGGATATTGATCTGTTGAATTAGGTTTTTTTAAGTGCATGGTTCGATGTTTGATTTCAGAACGCTCGTCGGCTCATAGGTTTATTTGTAGATTGGTCCCTGGTTCAATACTTGATGTTCTTGACAAATAAACAAGCACAAAGAATTCAAAACAGATAAATTAAAATTTCACAATTATGATAGATTTACTGATCATCGGTGGCGGTCCCGCCGGTTATGTTGCGGCGGAGAGAGCCGGCCACAACGGATTGAACGTAGTGCTTTTCGAAAAGAAAGCAATGGGAGGTGTATGCCTGAATGAAGGGTGTATCCCGACCAAAACGTTGTTGTATGGTGCCAAGATCTATGAGAATGCCCTGCATGGCGACAAGTATGGAGTCTTTGGCGACAATATCCGCTTCGATTACGGGAAGATGCTCTCCCGCAAGAAGAAGGTGGTGCGTAAGCTGGTCTCCGGTGTGGAGAGCAAGATGAAAGCCAACAAGGTGACCGTGGTCAAAGGGAATGCAATGATTGAGGGTCGTTCAGCTGATGGAATTGAGATCAGCTGCAACGGCGAAAAGTATACCGGAAAGAGCCTGTTGGTCTGTACCGGCTCCGAGGCTTCCGTACCTCCTATTTCCGGATTGCAGGCGGCGGGTGAGGTGATCCTCACCAACCGCGAGATTTTGGAGATGAGTGAACGCCCCGCATCACTGGTGGTCATCGGTGGGGGTGTGATCGGGATGGAGTTTGCCAGCTTCTTCAACAGCCTGGGGACAAAGGTGACGGTGATTGAGATGCTGCCGGAGATCCTGGGAGGACTTGATTTCGAACTCTCAGCCATGTTGCGGGCCCTTTATGCCAAAAAAGGAATCGACTTCAACCTCAATGCCAAAGTCGTTCAGGTTGAGGGTAACAAGGTGATTTTTGAAATGGATGGAGAAACGCACAGCGTGGAGGGTGACAAGATTCTGCTGAGTGTTGGTCGTCGCCCTGTCACCCAGGGCTTCGGACTGGAGAAACTGGGTGTGGAACTGTTGCGCAATGGCATCAAGGTGGATGAGAAGATGCGGACCAACGTACCCGGTGTCTTCGCAGCGGGTGATGTCACCGGCTTCTCATTGCTGGCCCATACCGCCAGCCGTGAGGGAGAGGTGGTGGTCAACAACCTCATCGGAAGGAATGACATCATGCGTTACAACGCCATACCGGGGGTGGTCTATACCAATCCCGAGGTGGCCGGCGTGGGGGAGACCGAAGAGTCTGCCAAAGAGAAAAAGATCGCCTACAAGGTAGCCAAGCTACCCATGGCCTACGCGGGACGCTTCGTCGCCGAGAACGAGGGCGGCAGCGGCCTTTGCAAGGTACTGGTGGGTGAGAAGCATGGTGAGGTGATCGGTGTGCACATGCTGGGCAACCCGGCAAGTGAGATCATTTATGGTGCCTGCATGGCCATTGAGCAGGAGATGACACTGAAGGAGATGCAGGAGGTGGTCTTCCCGCATCCCACCGTGAGCGAGATCATTAAAGAGACCGTATTCAGTTTTGATTAGCAGATTAGTTGATTAG
>DURL01000024.1 GCA_012837345.1 Bacteroidales bacterium | reverse complement strand
TGCTTTCTACATGCTTAGCTTCATTTGGGTTGTCGGGAAAGAGCGCGACTGAAGCCACCATACTCAATCCTTATCTTCTTAATTTTCGGAAGGGTGCCGAAGCCTCACCCCACCTATCTCCGATTTACCTGCACCACCTGATCGGAACGCTTCGAAGCCACAGCTTCCGGGTGATGTCCTGTTCCGCCACCTGGTGGCGGAATTAAGCGTTAACCTACTATACTTCGGTTACGCAGCAAGAGCGTAATTGTTGTTGCCAGTTACTTGTTTGCCTGCCGGGATTAAAGTGCCGACCGACCGCGCACTGCATGCTTACAAACCTCTTCTACCCGCTGTCAAAGCCAAACAGCCCCGATAGAACCCAAATCATTAAAAGATCAGGTGATTGTAAGATGCAAAGATACCCAAAAGGTTTAACAGCCACAAGCACTCCGCTTTATTTTTTTTATTGCTCCCCTGCTGAGGTGATCATCTGTTTTCATTTCTCTCATTTTATGCAGAAATAGCATCCCCACCCCACAAATTTATCGTATTTTTGTATTACAAATTACACATTGCAATCAGAAACCGGAATCAAGATGAACAAGATTGTTGGGAAAGAGTATTTCTCGGATAAGGTGGTGAAGTTTGAGGTGGAAGCACCGCTCATCGCCAGGAGCCGACGTGCAGGACACTTTGTCATCGTGCGCGTGGGCAAGAAAGGGGAACGGGTCCCCTACACCATCGCCTCTGCCGACCCGCAAAAGGGAACCATCACTTTGGTGATCCAGCGTGTGGGCAAGTCGTCGGAGAAAGTGTGTCAGCTGGAGGTGGGTGACTATATCACCGACATGGTGGGACCGCTGGGCAAGGCGACCCATATCGAGAAGTTCGGTACCGTGGTCTGTGCCGGTGGTGGTGTGGGCGTCGCCCCCATGCTGCCCATCATCGAAGCGATGAAAGCGGCAGGCAACAAAGTGATCTCCGTGCTGGGTGCCCGCTCCAAAGATCTGATCATCCTGGAGGATCAGGTGCGTGCCCATTCCGATGAGGTGATCATCATGACCGACGACGGCAGCTATGGAGAGAAA
This sequence comes from Bacteroidales bacterium, assembly GCA_012837345.1. Classification (GTDB taxonomy): domain Bacteria; phylum Bacteroidota; class Bacteroidia; order Bacteroidales; family Dysgonomonadaceae; genus Proteiniphilum. The sequence goes on along the minus strand of DURL01000024.1, from coordinate 7,414 downwards.
GGGTTGATCACACAGGGTGTGGAGAAGGTGATCCTGCGTGAGCAGGTCGATCTCTGCGTCACCATCGGCCCGGCCATCATGATGAAGTTCGTCTCGGAGCTGACAAGGAAGTATGAGGTACCCACCATCGCTTCACTCAACACCATCATGGTAGACGGTACCGGCATGTGCGGCGCCTGTCGTGTGACGGTAGGCGGCAAAACAAAATTCGTCTGCATCGACGGTCCCGAGTTTGATGCGCACCAGGTCGATTTCGACGAGATGCTGATGCGCTTAAAAGCATATAACTAACACAATAGAACCGATCTTCGAAGTCATTCTTTAACAAGAGCATGGCAGGAGAGTGAGACAGAAACAGTATGAGCGATTATTTACAGGCCGAACGGGCGCAAGAGTGGCGTGAAGCGTTGCGCAAATCAATGAAGAACAAGGATCGCACCAATCTCCCGCGGGTGAAGATGCCCGAGGTGGATCCCGAGGTGCGGAGTCACACCTACGACGAAGTAAACCGGGGGCTGACCGTAGAGCTGGCCATCGGCGAGTCACATCGTTGTCTCGACTGTGTGGATCCCACCTGCATCACCGGATGTCCGGTGGAGATCAACATCCCCAAGTTCATCAAGAACATTGAGCGGGGTGAGTTCCTGGAGGCGGCCCGCACACTCAAGGAGAGCAGTGCCCTGCCGGCAGTCTGCGGACGTGTATGCCCGCAGGAGCGCCAGTGCGAGAGCCAGTGTTTCTATACCCTGAAACTGAAAAAAGAGCCGGTGGCCATCGGTCACCTGGAACGGTTTGCTGCCGATTACGAGCGGATGAGCGGCCAGCTCTCCGTGCCGCCCACGGCACCCCCCAACGGCATCAGGATCGCCGTGGTGGGCTCCGGACCCGCGGGACTGGCTTTTGCCGGCGACATGGTGAAGCAGGGTTACGACGTCACCGTCTTCGAAGCGCTGCATGAGCTGGGGGGTGTGCTCCGTTACGGCATCCCCGAGTTTCGTCTGCCCAACGATATCGTCGACATCGAGATCGAGGGACTCCGCAAGATGGGAGTCAAGTTCGAGACCAACTGCATCATCGGCAAGACCATCTCGCAGGAAGAGCTCAGGGAGGAGGGCTATAAGGCGATCTTCGTGGGGAGTGGTGCGGGGCTGCCCAACTTCATGAACATACCGGGTGAGAACCTGATCGGCGTGATGTCGTGCAACGAGTACCTCACCCGTATCAACCTGATGCAGGCTGCCGACCCGGAGAGCGACACCCCTGTCTACATGGGCAAGAAGGTAGCCGTGATTGGTGGCGGCAACACCGCCATGGACGCGGTGCGTACCGCCCGCCGGCTGGGCGCCGAGAAGGCGATGATCATCTACCGCCGTTCGGAGGAGGAGATGCCCGCCCGCATCGAGGAGGTGAAGCATGCCAAGGAGGAGGGTATCGACTTCTACACCCTCCACAACCCGCTTCGTTACGAGGGTGATGAGCGGGGACGGGTACAGCGCATGCTGCTGCAACGCATGGAGCTGGGTGCTCCCGACCAGTCGGGACGTCGCCGCCCCGTGCCGGTTGAAGGTGACACCGTCTGGCTGGAGGTGGATGAGGTGATCGTCAGCGTGGGGGTCTCCCCCAACCCGCTCATCCCGCAGAGCTTCAGCGGACTGGAGGTCACGGGCTGGGGCACCATCGTGGTGAACCAGGAGACCATGCAGAGCGCCGATGAGATGATCTACGCCGGCGGCGACATCGTACGCGGCGGTGCCACCGTGATCCTCGCCATGGGCGACGGACGCAAGGCAGCCAAGGCGATGCACCAACATCTTCAGCAAACAGAGTCATGAGAAGATTAAGGATCCTGGCCGACGCCCACATCCCCTATCTGAGAGGGGTAGCCGAGCAGGTGGGTGAGGTGGAGTACCTGCCGGGCAACCGGTTCACGCGTGAGGCGATACGCGACCGCGATGCACTGATCGTGCGCACGGTGACCCATTTCGGGGAGGAGATACTCAGCGGGAGCAGCGTAAAGCTGATCTGCTCCGCCACCATCGGCTACGACCATATTGACACCACCTGGTGCGACAGACAGGGTGTTGCCTGGCGCACCGCCCCGGGATGCAACGCCGCCTCGGTGGAGCAGTACATCACCGCATCACTGTTGCACCTGGCAGAGAAGCACCGGTTCACCCTCCGGACGATGACCATCGGCATCGTGGGCGTCGGCAACGTGGGGAGCAAGGTGGCCGCGGCCTGCCGCAGGCTGGGCATGCGGGTGCTGCTCAACGACCCACCCCGCGAAGAGCGGGAGGGAGAGGGATCGTTCACCGACCTGGAGAGCATCCGCCGGGAAGCCGATTTCATCACCTTTCACACACCTCTCACCCGCGCAGGGAGACATGCCACCTTTCACCTTGCCGATGATCACTTCTTTGCGGATCTACCCAAAAAACCTTTTATCCTCAACGCCGCCCGTGGTGGGGTCACCTGCAACCGCTCCCTCACAGAAGCGCTACAAGAGGGAAAGGTGCGGGGCGCCGTGATCGACTGCTGGGAGAACGAACCCGATATCAGTCGCGAGTTACTGCAACTGGCAGATATCGCCACGCCTCATATCGCCGGATACAGCGCCGACGGCAAATGGACCGCCACGAAGATGAGCATCGAAAACCTGATTCAGTTCTTCGCAATGGATGCAGCGCCGCACTATGCATCGATACCGGCACCGGAGCAACCCATCATCGATCTGAAAGATATCCCCCTGGAGTCACAACTGGCACATGCTGTGTGGCATACCTACGATCCTGCAAAAGAGACCACCGCACTGAAGGCCTCTCCCGAATCGTTTTACCGCTTCCGTTCAGAGTACCCCCTGCGTAGGGAGTACCATGCCTTCACTCTGCGGAATGGTGACAGCCGCATTTCAGACCATCTGCGGCAGCTTGGCTTCAACCTGGAGTGAGGGAGCTACAGGATCCAGGGTAGAAAGCAGGGGTGCAATCTAAAATAAAAGCTAAAAGATGATGCTTCCTTTTTCTTTCGCAACAAAATAGTTAAATTTGTCTACAGAATATATAAAGGGTGAATTGTTACAGAAATCATAAATATTAATCCACACAAAATGAAAAAGAAATCATTTTATTTGTCTTTGATGCTTGCCCTTGGAGTGGCTTTCTTCGGCACCTCCTGCAGCAGTAAGCTAAAACCACTAAACCAGAACAATTTTAACGTGACACCCTCCCCCATGGAGACCGTGGGCAACCAGGTACCGGTAACCATCAACGGAACATTCCCTGAGAAGTGGTTCCACAAGAACGGGATCGTCACCATCACCCCCATCCTGAAGTATGGCGACCAGGAGCTGGCCGGCACACCCTACAGCTTCCAGGGCGAGAACATCTCCGGTAACCGTACCACCATCTCCAACAGCCGTGGTGGCAATTTCACCATGAGCAGCTCCTTCCCCTACCAGCCGGAGATGATCTCCTCCGAGCTCTTCCTCCGTTTCAACGGCAGGATCAAGAACAAGCAATCACTCCTGCCCGACCTCAAGGTTGCGGACGGTGTGATCGCCACCTCCGCCCTGGCGGACGTGCGCAGCACCACACCCTCGGTAGCCCCCGACGGGTTCCAGCGCATCATCAAGGAGGCACAGGAGGCCAGCATCATGTTCGTCATCCAGCAGGCCAATCTGCGTCAGAGCGAGCTGAGCAAGCGTGACCTCGCTGACTGGAAACAACGTGTTGAAGAAGCCTTCAACGATCCGCGACAGAACATCAATTTGGAAGTGTCGGCCTATGCATCACCCGATGGAGGGCTCACCCTCAACGAAAAACTGGCCGCCCAGCGTGAAAAGAACACCTCCGGTTATCTGGAAGAGGAGCTGAAGAAGCGCAACATCGACACCGATGTCTACGCCCGCTACACTGCTGAGGACTGGGAAGGGTTCCGCCAGCTGGTATCCGCCTCCGACCTGCAGGACAAGGAGTTGATCCTCCGTGTGCTGGAGATGTACCCCGACTCGGAGACCCGCGAGCGTGAGATCAAGAACATCTCTTATGTCTTTGAAGATCTGGCTACCACCATCCTGCCGCAGCTGCGTCGTTCACGCATCGTGGCCAACATCGAGATCGTGGGCAAGTCCGACGAGGAGATCATGACCGCCTGGAACAACACCCCCAAAGAGCTGTCGGTAGAGGAGCTGCTCTACGCCTCGTCACTCACCGACGATGAGAAGGTGAAGGAACGCATCTACCAGTACGTCACCGCCAACTTCTCGAACGACTACCGCGGATGGAACAACATCGGCACCATGTTCTACAAGCAGGGTGATTATGCCAAGGCCGCACAGGCGTTCAACCGTGCCGCCCAGGTGAACCCCTCCGCCGCCGAGGTGAACATGAACAAGGCACTGCTGGCCCTCATGGAGAACAAGCACGACGAGGCCAACGAGCTGCTGGGCCGCTCCGCCGGAGCCTCCGGACTGGATGAGGCGATGGGCGTCTACAGCATGCTGCAGGGTAACTACAACCAGGCTGCTGATGCCTACGGCAACACCGTCTCCAACAATGCCGGTCTGGCCCATCTGCTGGTAAGGGATTACAACAAGGCCAAGCAAACACTTGAAGCGGTTGAGCAACCCGATGCCACCACCGCCTACCTGCTGGCCATCATCGCCTCCAGGACCAACAACTTCAACGAGGTGGTATCCAACCTGCGCAGCGCCATCGGTCGTGACCGCACCATCGCACAAAAGGCACTCAAGGATCTCGAGTTCGCTAAGTATCTCACCAACCAGGAGTTCCTTTCGCTGCTGAACTAACAGCATCACATCTCCTAAGGCAGGATTCAGTTCCTGTTGCACACCCCAAAAGCGCATTGCAGCCTTTTGGGGTGTGTTCGTTAAAAAAAGAGGCGATCCTTTCGACAACCGGTGAAAAAAAACTAATTTTACACCCTGAAAACAGACAACAGCCCATACAAACAACAATGATCCGTTCACTACAAATAAAACTGGTACTGAGTCTCTCACTGCTCGTGGTGATGCTGCTGGTCGCAGCAGTCATGTCGATGATGGAGTTCCGCAACATGGGTGATTCGGTGAAAGGGGTGCTCAACAACAATTTCAGTTCCATCGAAGCCGCAAAGCGGATGATGGATGCACTGGAACGGGAAGACAGCGGACTGCTGCTCTGGATCATCGGTGATCGTGAAGAGGGAGCTCAAACCATTCATTCATCGCAAGCCATCATCCGCAGTGCATTGCGTGATGCGGAGAAGAACATCACCGAGACCGATGAACCACGCCACATCTCAGACATCACCGAAGGCTATGATGCCTATCATGCCTCCGTCCTCACCATCCTCGAGGAGGCGTCGCCACCGGCAGAAGCGAAGGAGACCTACGACAACGAGACGCGACTGCTCTTCTTCCGTGCCAAGCTGGCGGTGAATGCGCTGTTGATGTTGAACCAGGAACAGATGTACCATCAGTCGGAGATCATCCAGGAACGCTCCCGCAGGGCCATGATGCCCGCCTTCATCTCGCTCGTGGCCGCAGTGCTGTTTGCCCTGCTGCTCTTCTATTTCATCAGGATCTACTTCTTCCGTCCGGTAAAGCAACTCACGGAGAGCATCCGCGACTATTACCCCGAGAAAGGGAGGCTCGATGGCGGCATCGTGACCCGCGATGAGTTCAAGCAGCTCGAGGAGGAGATGAACAACCTCATATCGCGCCTGTTGTGGCGAAGAGACAATCATAAAGAATAAAAAACGATGGTACGCACTAGGGTTGTCATCAAGTATCTCGGTTATATCCTGCTGTTCAACGCACTTTTTTTGTTTATTGCCGCGCTCATCTCTCTCTTCCAGCGGGAGAGCTCACTGAACGCGCTGCTGTTCAGTGCTGCCATGTGTGCCGCCCTGGGCACCTTCCCCTACCTCTTCGTGGAGAAGGTGGAGGAGCTTCGCTTTCATGAGGGACTGGCCATCAGTGTGCTGGGGTGGTTGCTCACCTGTATTATGGGGATGATGCCCTACTACATCTGGGGGGGTGAGTTCACGCTGACCAATGCCTTTTTTGAAAGCGTCTCAGGCTTCACCACCACCGGCGCCAGCATCCTCACCGACGTGGAGGCCCTGCCCATGGGACTGCTCTTCTGGCGCTCCTCCACCTCCTTCATCGGCGGTGTGGGCATCATCCTGTTCGTGCTGCTGGTCCTCCCCGAAAAGAAAGGGGTGCAATCCAGCTTCTACCGTGCCGAGGTCTCCGATCTCTCCAAGATGAGCTTCCGCACCCGTTCGCGCCACATCGTGCGCATCATCGTCACCGTCTATTTCACGCTGATCATCACCGAGACCATCCTGTTGAAACTACTGGGCATGAGCTTCTTCGATGCGGTGTGCCACTCACTCTCCACCATCGCCACCTCCGGCTTCTCCACCCGCAACCAGAGCATCGCCGCCTTCAACAACGCCCGCATCGAGATGGTGATCACCCTCTTCATGTTGCTGAGCAGCATGCACTTCGGGCTCATCTATGCCACCATGACCGGCAAGAAGCACAATATCTTCACCTCACGACCCAGCAGGATGTACATGATCCTGGTCGCCACCGGCATCCTGCTCATCGCCTTTCAGCTGTTCCATGAAGCGAGGTACAACCTGGGTGATTCGTTCCGCTACGCCGCCTTTCAGGTGGTCTCGCTCACCAGCACCACGGGACTCGTCACCGCCGACACATCCCTCTGGCCGCTCTTCTCCATCGTTGTGCTCATCTACTTCTCGTTCCAGTGCGGCATGGTAGGCTCCACGGCCGGCGGCATCAAGTTCGACCGTATCTACCTCTTCTTTCACTCCGTCAGCAAGCAGCTGAAGCTCATCCTCCACCCCAACGGCATCTACACCGTGAAGATGGACAAGCGGACCATCGAGCATGAGCTGGAGCTGCAGATCATGGTGTTCATCATCCTCTACTTCTTCACCTTCTTCGTCACCGCGTTGCTGCTCTCGCTCATGGGGCTCGATGGTGTCACCGCCTTCTCCGCCTCCTTCGCCACCCTCGGCAATGTAGGTCCCGGCTACGGAGATGTGAGCTCCTTCGGCAACTACGCCGCCATGCCCGTTGCGGCCAAGTACCTCCTCTCGGCCAACATGCTGCTGGGGCGTCTGGAGATCATGAACATCTTTGCCCTCTTCATGATGAGCCGCCGCAAGTAAGAGCCCATTTTGGAGCAACCGGCATCCATAATGTGCAAGGAAGCGCTGCCCTATCCCGATGAAATTTATTATCTTTGCATACTTTTTTTTACGAACCGATAGAGACAGAAACAACATGATGAATTTTGTGGAAGAGCTCCGCTGGCGCGGCATGGTACACGATGTGATGCCCGGCACCGAGGAGCTGTTACTGAAGGGACAGACATCCGGC
>DURL01000211.1 GCA_012837345.1 Bacteroidales bacterium | reverse complement strand
GTAAATAAAAATGTTTGGAATAAAACAAAATGATTATATTTGCAGCGTGAATATTGCATTATGTCTAATTAAATTGTTTTTAGGTTATGAAAATGAAAATCATTGTTGTAATGGCGTTGCTTTCTGCAACCTGGAGTCTCCCGGCGCAGGAGACTGAATCGAAATGGACGGCCGGAGCTGATCTGGTCAGTTCGTACGTCTGGAGAGGGCTCTACCTGTCGAATGCGGCGGTACAGCCCTCACTTGTATTTGAATCGGGTGGCTTTACCGCAGGTGCATGGGGTTCTGCCTCCTTCGACGGTCTGCTGGAGGCTGATCTGTTTCTCGGTTACACCTTCGGTTTTGGGTTGTCGATGGGGGTGACTGACTACTATTTCCCCTCTCTGGAGGGTGGGAATGACTATTTTGAGACAGGAAAAGATACCGGAGCCCATATATTCGAGTTGAACGGAGGCTATGAGGTGGCCGGCCTGAGCCTCTCTGCCAATTATGTGCTGAATGAGGCGGGTGGCGCCGGTTCGGCTGGCGGTGACAAGTACTTCGAAGTGGCATATACCTTTGGGGATGTTGCTATCTTCGCAGGTGGGGGCGACGGGTTGCAATCGCTCAGTGGTGACTTCGCCATCACCAACGTCGGCATCAGTGCGACCAAAGAGTTGCAGATCACCCCCTCCTTCACGCTTCCCCTCACCTGCAGTGCCATCTTCAACCCTGACAGGGAGAAGTTCTACCTCGTTGCAGCACTCAGCTTCTGAAGGAGTCGAGTCTGACAATCAACATCCAGAATCAATGCGAACAACTCTCCCCGATCAAGGGAGTAGGTATCACTATTAAATATTACTCGTATGAACATGAAGAAAATAGAAGCGATCATCCGCAAATCGCAACTCGATGAGGTGGTAGAAGCCCTTCACGAGATCGGCATCGACTTCCTCACCTACTGGGAGGTCACCGGCGTCGGCAACGAACGTTCAAGCTCCATCTACCGTTCCACGGTCTATGAAACAAGGCTCATTGAACGGATACATATCTCCTTCGTATGCCGGGAGATCTATGTTGACACCTCCTGTCAGGCCATCATCAATGCAGCCCGAACAGGCGAGATGGGCGACGGCAAGATCTTTATCTCCCCTGTGGAGGAATCCATCAGGATCAGAACAGGCGAAACCGGTCCCGAATCATTGTATATCAAAGAATAAAAAACGAATCATTATGGATACGATCACAACCACATATGCACTTAACACTTTCTGGGTACTGTTCGCAGCAGTACTGGTCTTCTTCATGCAGACCGGCTTTGCTCTGGTGGAAGCGGGTTTCTCCCGCACAAAGAACACCACCAACATCCTCTTCAAGAACCTGATGGATTTCTGTATGGGATCCATCGCCTTCTGGCTCATCGGCTACGGCATCATGTATGGTGTAGGAAGCGGATTCTTCGGCGAACTGGAGATCTTCTCGAAGGTGAACCACGCCCTGGAGCTGGGTATCCCCAACAGCGCCTTCTTTATCTTTCAGCTGGTCTTTGCCGCCACCGCCGCCACCATCGTCTCCGGTGCCATGGCTGAGCGGACCAAATTTAAAGCCTACCTGCTCTACAGCGTGGCCATCTCGGCCCTTATCTATCCGATCTCCGGCCACTGGGTATGGGGCGGCGGCTGGCTCTCGCAGCTCTCTATCCCCTTCCACGATTTTGCCGGATCCACGGTGGTGCACTCCATGGGTGGATGGCTCGCCTTCATTGGCGCAGCCTTTTTGGGTCCCCGCATCGGGAAGTACAAGAAGGGAAAGATACATGCCATCCCGGGTCACAGTCTCACCCTGGCGGCTCTGGGTGTATTCATCCTCTGGCTCGGTTGGTTTGGCTTCAACCCCGGCTCAACGCTGGGACTGGGTGACCCCGACCTGGTGGCGCACATCTTCCTGACCACCAACGGTGCCGCCGCAGCAGGCGGGATCGCCACGCTGATCACCACCTGGCTCCGCTACGGCAAACCCACCTTCAGCATGACCCTCAACGGCGTGCTGGCGGGACTGGTTGCCATCACCGCCGGCTGTGACGTGGTCACTCCCGCTGGAGCGATCCTTATCGGTCTGATGGCAGGGGTGCTGGTGGTCTTCTCGGTGGAGTTCATCGACAGGAAGCTGAAGGTGGATGATCCGGTGGGTGCTGTCTCGGTGCACGGTGTCTGTGGTGCCTTCGGTACCCTGATGGTGGGCCTGTTTTCTGCCGATGCTGCCTTGCCCGGACTCTTCTATGGCGGCAGTGCCGGCGTATTGGTCAGTCAGGCAATCGGTGTTCTGGCCATCGCGGC
>DURL01000210.1 GCA_012837345.1 Bacteroidales bacterium | reverse complement strand
GTTCATTTTCCTGCTCTATGGAGGCCACCGGTTCACCGGGGTGGAGAACCGGCGGTATCTCAGATCTCTCTTACTGCTCCTCTGCTCATTGAGCCGCCAGTCGTTCAATTTCCGAGGCCGGCAATGCCTTGTTGTAGATACGCACCTCATCGATCAGGCTCAGGTCGGAGAGGTGCCCCCACTCGTTGAAGCAGGGTGCACCCGAGCCGATCGACATGATGTCGCAACCATTCCAGCTGATACCGGTGAAGTTGGTGGCGGCCACCTCCACCCCTGCCATGAAAAAGGAGGCTTTGTCGGGTGACAGCACCAGGGCGATATGAACCCATCCGGCCGTTGCCGGATCAAGGTCTGCCTTTGTCTCACCGTCTAGCCAGCTGTCGGCGGTACCGTTCCCGATATTGGCTTTCACCCGCTGTTTGCCTCCCGCATTTTCACGGAAGATGCGGACGCCGGCAGTGCGGTTGTTCTGGGCATTGGCCGGTTTGCCCTCATGCGGGGGACCGATCACCAGGATGCCTGCCCGGTCGGGGGTGCCGTTCACCTTGTACCAGAAGGTGAAGGTCATCGAACTGCTGAGCGGTGCCGCCATGTTGGCCACGTCAAACGTGAGGTAGCTGTTGGCCGCGCCGGCATAAGCCTTGCCGCTCTTGCCGTCGGCAAAAGTGGGGGTGCCCACCACAGCGGCTTCCATCAGGCTTTGGAAATCCTCCAGATCCTCATCAAAAGAGAGGTAGAACATCTGACCGTCCGCCCCGATAGGGGGTGGTGTAGGCTGTTCGGGATAGTCGAACGGGGGATTTTGTCCCAGGTCCTGGAAACAGGAGGTGAGGATGACCCCGGAAATCAACAGGATAAGGATATATGCTTTTTTCTTCATAGCGATTGTTGTTTTAATAGTTGGGATTCTGTACCAATACACCGTTTGATTTGTCTACTTCGTTCTGTGGCAAGGGCAGCAACGTGTGTTTCTCCTGATAACCGGTCTTGCCGGCAGCATGCAGCACCTCTTGGGCGATGCCCCAGCGTACCAGGTCGTAGAATCGGTCGAACTCCATGCCAAGCTCCACGCGACGCTCGTGGCGGATGGCATTGCGCATCTCTGCCTGGTTTGTAGTGGTCACTTTGGGTAGAAGGGATGCATTGGTACCGCGTGCTCTCGCCCTGACCATTTCAAGATGATCTGACGCCTCTCCGGTACTTCCCAGCTCGTTGGCAGCTTCGGCCGCCATCAGTACCACATCGGCGTAACGTATCAGCCGGATGTTATACCAGAAGCCTCCCTTTGTGTAGGTGGCCCGTAGGCTGGGGTTGGTATAGGCTTTCTTGTTGTAGTACTTGTTGATCACATCGGCGTTGGAGATAGGTTTCTCACCGTAGGGTTGATTTGCCGGGATGGAAGAGGGGTCTCCGCCGGTTTTGATGAAGTAGAGCAGCGTCTCGTTCTTGCGGGGGTCTCCCTCCTCAAAGGCGTCTGCCAGTAGCTCCGTAGGGGTGTGCCAACCCCATCCCAGGTTCCATTCGCCCGCGCCCCTGACACCCTGCACCTGTGCAAACTGGCTGCCGATGTCGTTGGAGCCGGGTTGAGAGGCGGTGGCGGTGCATTGCAGCTCAAAGACTGACTCGCTGCTGTTCTCTCCCGTCTCGCGGAAGATCTGGTTGTAGGGGGTGTTGAGGTTGTAGAGTCCCGACTGGATTACCTCCATCGCTGCGGTGTGCATGTTGTTCCAGTCGTTTCGCATCATGTAGGTCCGGGCATGCAGCGCCCGTGCGGCACCCCATGTGAGGCGGCCGGTGTAAACGGGTGGCCAGCTCTGGGGTAGATGGGCCTCTGCTGTCTCCAGGTCGGCGTCGATCAGTGCATAGATCTCCGCTGTGGGTGATTTGGGGATGTTGGCCTCCTCGGCGTTGTTGATACGGAAATCAATCTTGGGTACCTCACCGAAGGCACGTACCAAGTTGAAGAAGGCAAACGCACGGAAGAAGTGGGCTTCTGATCGGTTAATCAGATCACCCTCGGAGAGTGTTCCCTTGTCCGCCTCGCTCTGTGCAATGTCGTCGAGGATCTTGTTGGCCAGGATGATGATTTCGTAGTTGGCGGTCCAGTAGGAGCCAATCAGGC
>DURL01000023.1 GCA_012837345.1 Bacteroidales bacterium | reverse complement strand
TCCTTGCCGCCGAACCAGTCGGTCATCACCATCCCATCATACCCCCACTCATCACGGAGGATGGTGGTCAACAGATCGTGGTTCTCAGGAGCATAGGTGCCGTTGATCTTGTTGTAGGAAGACATGATGGTCCAGGGAGCGGACTCCCTGACTGCAATCTCAAACCCTTTCAGGTAAATCTCACGCAAGGCGCGTGGTGTCACACGGCTGTCATTCCCCATGCGATTGGTCTCCTGGTTATTTGCGGCGAAGTGTTTCAGTGAAACACCCACCCCGTTGGACTGGACACCATTTGTCATGGCTGCAGCCATCTTACCGGAGACGACCGGATCCTCCGAATAGTATTCGAAGTTACGTCCGCAGAGGGGATTGCGGTGGATGTTGAGGGCAGGAGCCAGTAACACATCTACGCCATATTCCAGCACTTCGTTTCCCATGGCTTTGCCTACCTGTTCGACCAGTTCGGTGTTCCAGGTAGCAGCCAGGGTCGTACCCACGGGAAAGGCGGTAGCGTAATAGGTCTGGTCATCTCCTTCACGAACAGGCGTGATGCGCAAGCCGGCGGGTCCGTCAGCCAGGACAACGGCAGGGATCCCCAGGCGGGGTATCGCATATGTTGTACCGGCAGCACCGGGTACCAGCTGTGCTGTAGCTCCCACGACCGCCGTCTCACCGGAGAATCCGGCCATCCCGGTACCGATCAGCAGTCGCACTTTCTCCTCCGGAGTCATGGCGTCCACCACCTCATCGACAGAGGCTGAACCCAGCTGAGGAGGATCCTGGGCGTGTGCGACAGAAAACAGTACAGAAGCCATCACCAAAAACGTTATCTTTTTTATGTTCATTGTGATTTCGTTGAGTTATCTAAACAATAATGGAGCCAGGGTATTGAGGTAATCCCGCCAGTTCGACCAGGTATGTCCTCCTCCGGTCACGTGAAAGGTATGTTCCAAGCCGTTCCTCTCAAGTGCTTCATGGAGCAGCTTTGCTCCCGGATAGGCGAAATCGGCATCCCCACACGCCAGCCAGTAGAGGTTGTAACCGCTCTTTTTGAGTGCCTGAAGCTGTACATCGATCTCCTGTCCTTCGCGTATACCCATGCTCATGGGAGCAATGTATCCAAACATTCCCGGATAGTGATTGGCGACGCTCATCGTATGCCCCCCGCCCATCGAGAGACCTGATACCGCTCTCGAGGAAGGTTTGGCTATCACCCGATAGTGCTTTTCAATGTATGGGACTATATCTTTTACCAGGCTATGAATATAGAGATTGGCCGTGGCAGGATCCCGATAGTCAAATGGTTTCTCATCCAGCATCAAAGGTTTGGCCGCTTGTTGTCCCGGGTTGCCGTTCGGCATCACCACAATCATCGGATGGGCTTTGCCTTCTGCTATCAGGTTATCCAATATCTGACAGGCACGACCCATATTGGACCAGGCATCCTCGTCGCCACCACCACCATGCAGCAGATAAAGCACGGGATATTTCTTCCTGCTCTGGTCATAGCCGTAGGGAGTATATACATACATCCTGCGGTTCATCCCGAGTGTTGGCGAATCAAACCAGACTTTCGTAAGAAACCCCCGCTGTGAGGCCTCCCTGTAGTTCTTCGTTTTCTCACCATCTACGAATAACATGCTCAGGTAACGTGTCCCGTCGCGCTGCATCAGGATATTGGCTGCATCACTCATTGCGACGCCATCGACGATGAAATGGTAGGTATATATATCGGGTTCCGGAACAGTTACTGCCGCTTCCCAGACACCCTCCTCCTTCTCAGTGAGTGGAGTCGTATCAGTATAATTGGGCATCCACGATCCGTACATCTTCACCTCTCTGGCTTTCGGGGCCTTGATGCGGAAGATCACTTCGTTGCCGTTGATCTCTGGTGAGACAATCGGCTTACTTCTCATAAAATTAACCAGTTCTTGTGCCGACATGAAGGTCGAGCACAAGAACAGGAAAATTACCGGCAAAATGTATTTGTTCATGGTAGTCACTTATTTGAACAACATGGGTGCAAACTCTGAGAGATAGATGCGCCAGTTTTTCCAGATATGACCTTCACCGCTCTCACGATAGGTGTAGTTGAATCCAATCTCATCCATCTTCTTCATGCTGTCAATCACACTTTGATAGAGAAAATCGGTGTTACCACAGGCAATCCAGTAAAGCTTGAAGCCGTTCTTCTGCTGAGTCTTCAGCTTTTGCACGAACTCTTCAGCTGCTTTAGCAGCATCCACGTTGTCACGTGCCATCAGCGAAGCAATGGGAGGTGCAGAGAAGACACCTACATAATTGAAAGTGTTAGGATACTGGGCAGAGATGGCAGCAGAGTGCATGCCTCCCATTGATAAACCGGCGACAGCACGGTTGGCTTTGCCTTTCTTCACCCGATAGTTGCTTTCCACGAACTTCATGATGTCACCAAAGCTGTCTTCCATGCTGGCTACTGCCTGACGGGGACCACCCCCCATCGCCGGGGTGTAATCGCGGCTGGATTCTCCCGGAGCTGCTGCATTCTGTGTATGACCATTGGGCATCACCACAATCATCGGTTCTACTTTCCCCTGAGCGATCAGGTTGTCAAGGATCTGAGCGGTGCGTCCCAGTGCGATCCATGCCTCCTCGTCACCACCTGAACCGTGAAGAAGATAGAATACCGGATAGGACTTCTTACTGTTCTCATATCCCGCGGGGGTATAAATGGTGATGCGTCGTTGTTCCTTCAGTGTGGGACTGTCATACCAGCGACGTGCAACCGATCCGTGTGCCACATCCTGCACACTGTAGAGGTCACCGGGATCACCGGGGATGATAAACAGATTGGTCACCGACGCCACATCGCGCACCATCGCCACATTGGAGGGATCGCTCATGCGCTGACCATCCACGATAAATGAATAGTTGTAGAGTTCAGATGCCAATGGTTCAGGAGTGGTATACTCCCAGACACCCCCTTCGCCCTCTTTGAGCTGGGCTGATCCCGGGGCATCAAAGGTGCCATAGGGTGTCTCCATCTTTTGAGGTGCCAGGAAGTCGCCGGTCACCTCCACCTTCACCGCCTTGGGTGCCCTCAGTCGGAATGTTACGGTGTGATTGTCATGTATTTCCGGGGATACAATTTGTGAACCGCCCCATAGTGCTTGTTGTGCGAAAGTAGCCGTAGTTACAAACAGGGCTAATGCCATAATCTTCAATCGTTTCATTTGCAATGTTTTTTTAAATTGGTTATGTATATCTTCAATATCTATTCCTTATACTATTTTTCCGGTAGTTGCGGTACACCCATTTCTGTGGTTGTCCTTTCATCCTCATCGTGACGGATCACTACCTCCCGAAGTTACGCGAGATAAACGAGAGACAGGTGTACAAAGCGGAATGCCAGTATTCCCAGGTATGTCCGCCGTCGCGCACCCGGAATTCATGTCTGATCTGTTTATCGCGCATGGCACGATGGAACTCGATGTTGCGGTCGAGCAGGAAATCATCATCCCCGCAATCCACAAACCAGTTCACCGAGCGCAATGATTGGATGCGCTCTTCATCGGCCTCTTCTACAAAGTGGATGGCACTGTTCTCCTGAACCGATTTCGTGAGAATCGCCATCTTGTCATCAGGACGTTGCGAAGGGGCTGTCTCATGCCCCGGAATAGCCATCAATGCACTCATCGCATATACCGAGTTAAATAGCTCCGGATGCATCTGCCCGTATACTGTGGCACCACCGCCACCCATCGACAAGCCAGCTACTGCTCTATTTTCCTTTTTTCTGATGACCCGGTAGGTGGATTCGATCAGTGGCATGAACTCGGAGAAGAAGAAAGAGTCATAGGCCCATCCGGGCATATCGAAATAGCCGTTCCAGAAGCCTTCATAGATATTCCCCCCCGCATTGGGTGTCACGATGATCATCTCCACCGCCTCACCGGAGGCGACGAGTTGATCCATCACATCCTTCACATGCCCCCGTTCATACCAACCACTGTTGGTATCGTTCATCCCGTGAAGGAGGTATAGGATGGGATAGCTGCGATCATCATCCTGTTCATAGGATGGAGGCAGGTAAATTGTGTAGTCACGCGAGGCGTTCAACACCTTGCTCTGGATCGTTATCGTTTCAACCTTGCTTTGTGGCCTCCGGGCAGGTTGTGCAGAAGCAGCGACAGCAAAGCTGATCAGCAACAGCAATAATACATTCTGTTTCATATTCAATAGTTAAGAAATGTCCAGCCTCGATACCCATCATCCATTCTTCAGAGTTGTGATTCTCTTTTCAGGATTCATGGCATCATGAGCTTTCTGTTTCCTGCCAACTTTTATTTCATGGCTTACAGTGCTCCGCACATCTGTTGAGGATGCAGCTACCATCCATTGATAGGTTCCCTTTGCCAGCTCCCAGGAACTGGTTTTCCCGTTGAATGAAGCCATGTCCATCAGGCTCCATGAAAGTGTAACAACCTCACTTTCACCAGGCTTCAACTCCTTTGTCTTGGCCAATGCCTTCAACTCCTTCGAGGGCTTGTCAAGACCTCCTGCCGGTGCGTTCACATAGAGCTGTAGAGCCTCCTTACCGGGCCTCTTACCGCTGTTGGTGACAACCACCTTAACTTCGCACCGCTCACCCTGAATGGAGGAATCAATCACTTCATAGTCAAAGGTAGTATATGAAAGTCCAAAACCAAAAGGGAAGGCTACCTTTTTCTGAAAAGTGTCAAAAAAACGGTATCCCACGTAGATCCCTTCCTCATAATTGGTATAATCGATATTGCGTACCGGCTCTTTCGGCTTTGCTTCCTCCTCTTTACGCCGGAGGTTCATACCGGTACCCATCGCAAAATCGGGCATCTTGAATTCATAATCAAACGGGAAGTTGTTGTCGGAAGGAGCATCACCATACTGAATGGCAAATGTCATCGGCAGCTTGCCGGAGGGATTGACCTTTCCGGTCAGCACATCTGTGACGCAGTGACCTACCTCCTGACCCGGTTGAAAAGCACAGAGAATTGCATCGGCCATTGATCTCCAGGATGCGGTTTCCACAGGTCCACATACATTGAGGATTACGATCACCTTCTTACCCGCAGCATGATAGGCTTCGGAGACCTTATCCAATAATGCTTTCTCGTTATCGGTAAGGTAGAATTCACTGACATGACGATCTTTGGCTTCACCACTGGTGCGTCCGATGGTAAGGATGGCCAACTCATTCGATGCAACCTGAGACGTCAACTCCTCAACTGAGGGAAGAAATTCATCGGCACGTGGTGGAGGGGTGAGTGAGAAGGGAGGGCGCCCGTTGGGAAACAATCGTTTCTGCTCCTCAGCAAGATGCTGCTGGTACTGCCTGATCAGATCTCTGTCTACCTTAATCGATGCTTTTCTGAGCCCCTCCACCATGGAAACGGTGTAACGGCCGAAGCCGGTGCTACCGAAGCCCATGCCTGCCGGCACCATATCGTAGGAGGTAGTCCCATAGAGAGCAACCTGGCCGATGTTCTCCGCGAAGGGAAGGATACCGTTGTTGGCCAGGAGCACGATCCCTTCACTCCCCACCTGGCGGGAGATCGCAGCATGTGCCTTCAGATCGGTCTCGTTGGGATAATCATAATGGTGGAAGCTAAGGGCCTTGACAACCATCTCCAGCACCCGCCTCACATTCCTGTCCAGGATGGCTTCATCCAGCGCACCGCTGTGCACTGCCTCAAGGATGGCCTGATACTGACGTTCCTGTCCCGGCTGTAGCATATCATTACCGGCCTCCATTGACGCCACGGCATCCTTGCCGGCATTCCAGTCAGAGATCACCAGACCCATGAACCCCCACTCATCACGCAGGATATCCGTTGTCAGCTCTCTGTCCTCACTGGTATACTTCCCGTTCACCTTGTTGTAGGCGGTCATAATGGTCCAGGGCTGTGCCTCCCTGACCGCGATCTCGAACCCTTTCAGGTAAAGCTCACGCAATGGACGCGGGTCCAGTCGGGAGTCATTGTTATTGCGGTTGGTCTCCTGATTGTTCACGGCAAAATGTTTCAGGCTGGTACCCACACCTTCACTCTGTACCCCGTTGATGAAACCGGCTGCGATCTTGCCGGTCAGCAAAGGATCTTCAGAGTAGTACTCGTGATTACGTCCGCAAAGCACATTGCGCATCAGGTTCGCACCCGGGGCCAGGAGGATATCCATCCCGTAATCCTTCACTTCTGCTCCCAGTGTTTTTCCCACCAGGTATGCAGCATCGGGATTGAAGGTGGCAGCGACGGTAGTCCCCGAAGGAAACTCGGTGGTATAATAGAACTGACTGTCGAACTCACGCCGTACACTCATTGCCAGGCGATGTGGTCCATCGGCCAAGTAGACCGAAGGGATTCCCAAACGAGGGATCTCATGGGTTCTGCCCGCCGTACCGGGGAATTTGGCATCACCGCCCATCGACATGCCGCGACCAAGGAGCATCTGCACTTTTTCCTCCAATGTCATTTCACGGATCACCTGGTCGATGTTCTGTTTGTTCAGGCGGATCTGTTGCGCGGAGATATTTGTCTGGCTGCACAACACAGCCAGACAAATCATCAGGATAAATTGTTTCATTCGCTGAAAGTATAAATTCATATCAAGGTTTTGGATCAGATTACCAGCCTTCGTTCTGCTCCATGTTGGGATTCAGCCGTATTTCAGTGGCCGGGATGGGAAGCAGGTAATGTTTCGGTTTGAAGCCGTAGCGACTCGGATCGGTGTTGTACTGTTTGTATTCCACCACCACGTTATCCGGTTCACTTGCCGAACTGGCCTTGTTTGTCAACTGGGGAGTAGTGGAACCCTGATTCTTCATCAATGATTCGGCCTCACCCCAGCGGATGATATCCTGATAGCGGGTATACTCACTGCATAGTTCCAGTCGTTTTTCCAGCTTGATCGCCTCCAGGGTGGCTGTCTTATAGGGCAGCCGGGCACGTGTGCGAACCTCATTCAGACAGGCATCTGCCTCGGTCTGGTTGCCGGCCATAATGTTAGCCTCCGCAGCGAGCAACAGCACTTCGGCATAACGCATCCAGCGATAGTTGTTATAGGAGCACCAGAAGGTGATGGGAGCTTCGGCAGAAGAGAAACGACGTTTCCAGAGGAAAAAGCCTTCGTTGATGATGCTCTTCCCTTTTTGCAGCTTGACACCCAGCTCGGTCATCTGGTCGTAGGTCTTCATGGTCTGGTTCAGGCGATAGCCGTCAGCACCCTCTTCAGCCACAAACGCATCATAGAGGCTTTTCTGGGGAACCATAAAACCCCACCCCGTCTCCTTGTAGTCCAAAAACTGAGGAGATGTAGCCTCCAGGTTATCCATACGCCAATGGTTCATCACCTCGAAGAAGCTGAACTCATCCCATGCGTTGTTCATGTCCAATATGCGGTTGCTCTCCAGCATGCTCTCAGGCGATCCTTCAGCAAGATAGGTAAGGATATTCTCATAGTTCCCCTGATAAAGGGCATACTTCCCGCTGCTTCGCACCTGATTCAGTACAGCGGCAGCATCCGCATACTTCTCCTGCCAGAGATAGGCTTTCCCCAGGATGGTCTGGGCTACCTGCTTGGTGACACGCCATGTGGTATTGTCGTTGACATCATCCTTCTCTTCCAGGTATCCTGAGTTGATGGCCTCAGTCAGATCCTGCTCCACCAGTGCCCAGAGATCCGCTTTTGGTGATTTGGGCATCTGATATTCATCGGGAGTCAGCTCATGGTCCACCAACGGCACCTCACCCCACATTGAGATCAGATCGAAATAGGCAAAGGCACGGAAGAACTTTGCCTCCGCATGAGCCCTCTTCTTGATATCCGTATCGGGGTCGATGTGACCCAGAATCACATTGGCCTTGTAGATGAGACTGTAATAGCTCTCCCACACCCCACGAATGAAACTCTGATCGGAACCGAACGAGAACTCGTTACACCCTTCCAGCTCCGCATTGTCGTTACGGCCACCGCCACCGGCCCAAACATCGTCTGAGAGCGCGTTCTTCAACATGGTGTAGTTGTAGTAGGTGCCTTTCAGTTGAATGTAGAGTGCATTGGATGCAGCTTCAGCCTGTTCATCGGTCTGGTAATAAAAAGAATAATCAAGCACACCTTTCTGAGAAATATCGAGGGTATCTTCACAGGAAGTCAACCCGAACGTGAGCAATACCCCTGCCAGTAAAAATAAATATTTATTTTTCATATGTTTTTCGTTGTTATGGATGAATTAAATCAGAATGTAACGGCCAAGCCGAGAAGCATCTTCTTCGAATTGGGATAACTGCCCTTATCCACTCCCAGCGCATTGCCCACACCGGTCACCTCGGGATCGAAGCCGGGATAACTGGTGAAGGTGAAAAAGTCTTCCAGTGAACCATACACCCGAAGGTTCTCAATCGCGATCTTGTTGAGCAGGCTCTTCGGCACGGAGTAACCCAGCTGAATCTGCTTGATCTTGAAATATGAGCCATCGAATACCGAACCCGAAGAGGTCATGAACTTGGTGTAGTCGGTAGCATAAGCCCTGGGGGTTGTCCCGTTGGGATTGCTGCTGGTCCAGCGGTTTTCGGTGAAGTAGGTAAGTTGGTTCAGGTTATAATCCACACGATTCAACCCACTGTATACATCGTTTCCGTGTGACCCGGCACCGAACAGGATGAGGTCGAAGTTCTTCCAGCCGGCAGTCAGGGTGATACCATAAGTCATGTCGGCGATACCCTTGCCAATCTCTGTCTTGTCGTTATCAGTGATCACACCGTCACCATCCTGGTCCTCGAACAACGGCTCGCCGGTTTCCTTGTCCACACCGGTGTATTTGTAACCATAGAAGTACCAGGCCGGTTTACCCACCTCAAAACGGGTGATGGCACCATAGGTCACCAGGGAAGCACCATCAATTGCAGCAAGCGATTCATGGATATAGGTCACCTTGTTCTTCAGGGTGGCAATGTTCCCGCGGATACCATAGGTGAAGTCGCCGATGCGATCCTGCCATCCGAGTTCCAGTTCAACACCCCTGTTGGTGATGTTCCCCGCATTTACCGGTGAGAAGGTGTTGCCTACCACGGTAGAGGCCTTGATACCCGATACAATCAGATCCTTTGTTTCTTTGTTGAAGTAATCGGCTGACAAGGAGAGACGGTTCTTCAGAAAACGGGCATCGAACCCGATGTTAGTCTGTTCGGAAGTCTCCCATTTCAGCTGATCGTTGCCGGTAGCCGACGGTGCGTACCCATTCACATAATAGAAACTGTTGTTGTCACCCACTGCCAGATGTCCGGTAGAGCCTACAGAAACGTTCCAGAGATAACCGCCCAAGGATGCGGTCGAGCCATTCTGTCCCCAGCTGGCACGGAATTTAAGATGTGTCAGCCAATCTTCCGTATCCTGCATGAAGGATTCCTGTGACACCACCCAACCCAGAGAGAGAGCGGGGAAGTAGCCCCAACGCTTGCCTTTCGGCAACACCGACAGGTCGGCAGCATCAGCGCGCAAGGATGCCTGTGCCAGGTACCTGCCTTCGTAATCATAATTCAAACGGCCAAAGTAAGCCAGCTTGCGGGTATAATTGGGTTCACCACCCGATACGTCTTTGGCGGCATCTGAAGTGGCATAGGCAAAATACCAGAAGAGCGGGTCGTCCTGTAGAAATCCGAGATTCTGGTCATCACCCCGTTTGTTGCCACTCACCCCGAAACTACGACTTTCACTATAGGAGGTACCGAGCATAAGGGTCATGTCGTGTTTGCCGAAAGCACGGTTGTAGTTCAGGAAGTTCTCCCATTGCCAGTATGTCGGGCTGTTGTCGGAAGCATCCACCTGAATATAATCCTGTTTTGCGGTGCCATGATAGTAATAATCATGTCCTACTCCATAAGAGGAGGAAGAGGAGAGGCGATAACCCAGCCGGGAGGTCAGCGTCAGATGATTGACCGGCGTAAGGTTCAGATAGGTAGTCCCATTGATGTTGTATCCCCTGTTTTGCGTGAATGAACGATCACGCATCGCCAGCGGATTGATCGCTTCCGCATTGCCGGTAAAGGGAGAGATGCCATAGAGGCTGCCATTTCCGTCACCCAGCATATTAGGGTGCTGTGCATAGACGTTCGCCATGTGCTGAGGCAGGTTATCGATGGGATAGAGCGGTTTGGTCAGGGGATCAAGCTGCAGTACCGACAACAACAGGCTACCGTACTCAGAGCCTTCCGCAACGGACTGCACCTTGTAATGATCGATCTGGTTGTTCGTACCAACCTCGAGCCAGGGTTTGATCTTCCAACTGGCATTAATCATGCCGGTTAACCGTTCAAAGGTATCAGAATCACCGACCACCATGCCGTCGTTTTGCAGGTTTGAGAGCGACAAATAGAATGAGCCCCCTTCGTTCCCACCCTGGAAGGTCAGATTGTGGCGGATCATCGAGCTTTTCTCAAAGGCCACATCTGTCCATCGGGTATCGGTCTTGCCATCCCAGTACATGTCGAAAGCCCCTTCAGCAATCTTTCCCGACTCAATGAAATACTCCTTGTATTGAACGGCATTCATCACTTCCGGTACTCGTCCAAGGCTTTGTGCAGTGTGCTGGAAGTTATAGGTGATCTTACCGTTTCCTTTCCCTTTCTTCGTGGTGATCAGTACCACACCATTACCGGCAGCGGCACCGTAAATGGCGGCAGATGCCCCATCTTTCAGCACCTCCATCGATTCGATGTCATTCGGGTCGATGCCACCAATATCCCTGGCAATCCTTCCGTCGACCACATACAACGGGTCGCTGGAGCCATTGGAGCTCACACCACGGATACGCACCG
>DURL01000022.1 GCA_012837345.1 Bacteroidales bacterium | reverse complement strand
CCCTGATATTCCGGTTGTCGCTGTCGGGGGAAGAGGCATTGAAGGCAACCCGGTAGCTCTTTCCATTCTCAATGTGCATACCGGTCTTCATCAGCTGGATGTGCCAATCTTCCATGCCCGGCTTGGTAACGGTGACGGTCAGCTTATTGTTCGCCACAGCCATGGTGGACGCGGCCGAGGCATCGTTGTTGGTGAGGTACCAGCCGTCGCTCTGCCCGTTGGCAAAGTTGCTGCTGTAGAGGTTCACATAATCGGGCTCATAGGGCTCGGCCATGGGATCTGTTGTCAGTGCGTCGACCAGCCGCTCTTCATACTGTCCGCTCTGCGGGTTGTAGATTCCGAAGCCGGAGTTCCACTCCCAATAGGCCCAGCTAAAGTCCTGCTGTTCAAACCATCGGGCGAGGAACCGGGTCCAGCGGACCCGCGAGTCGAGATCGGCGCGCGAGTAGGCTCCGAACTCACCGATGTGGATGGGGAGTTGCTTCTCTTCAGAGAGCCGTAAGGCCGCCTTGAAATCCTGCTCCACCGCCTGCCGCTCGAACTGGGTGTCGCGCCATTGGGTGCCGAGCCAGGCATCGGACCCTTCGGACCAGCTGGCGCCCTGGTGGGTGAACGTGTGTGGGTTGTAGTAGTGCAGGGTGAGGATCAGCTGCGGATCATCGGGGATCTGGAGTGCCGGCAGACCACCTACACCACCCCACTCCGCCGTACCGATCAGCACGCAGCGCTTCGGGTTGCTCTCGCGGATCACCTGCAGCGCATCGGAGAGGTAGTCGTTCCACAAGGCGGGCGTGAGCTGGTCGTGCGGTTCGTTCAGAATCTCGAACAGGAGGCTGTCGGGGTACGCCTTGAAGTGGTCGGCGATCTGTTCCCACTGCGATAGAAAACGCGCCTTCTCGCCGGTGGGGTTGGCCATCAGCGCATCGTGGTGGTGCATGTTGAGGATGATGTGCAGCTTCTGCTCCAGTGCTTCATCGACGGCTGCCTGTATGACCTGCAAAAAGGCTGGAGTAATAGTGTAGGGAGCCGTTGCCAGGCTCCGGTCGCCCCGCTCCCAGCGAATGGGAAGGCGCACGTGGGTGAACCCCAGGTCGGCGATCCGCTTCAGGTCGGCAGGATCGAAAGGCGACTGCCACGACTGATCCGCCTCGTAGGTGTTGCCGATGTTGATACCCCTGCCCAGGCGGGCATTGATCTCGGAGGCACTCGCCCAGACTCCCGGCACTTCCGGTTCTTCGGCATCACCCGTATCGTCAGATTCATCGGTATCGCCGGGTTCATCAGAATCATCGGGAACCACGCTTTCAGTCGGTTTCTCCTCTTCTGCCGGTATCACGGGTTTACTGTCGCACTGCTGAAACAGGAAAAAGAAGAGTACAAGGAGTAGGATATTTTTTTTCATTGTGTGGGGCTTTTTTATCAATTCCTTCTTTTACACGAAATATCATCCCGGTTGCCTGCCGGACAATTGATTTTTGATGGTAGCGTTTTGCATTACAGCCAGAATACAAACATACAAAAATTGCAACAGGTTTGTTTGATTTCAGGCATTGATTTTCCTAAACAATGACCGCCCCTCGGTTGTTTATCGATTTATGAAACAATTCACCCCCATCCTTTTCATGGTGATCGCGCTGGGCCTCGTGGTTGCGGCTGTCTATTACCTGTCGAAACGGTTCACCCTCTTCTTCCCCGCTCCCGGCATGAAGGGGTGGGTATGGATCTTCTCCCTGGGTCTGGTATTCGCCTTTGTGGGATCGATCGGCTTCAGCGAGCT
>DURL01000209.1 GCA_012837345.1 Bacteroidales bacterium | reverse complement strand
TCTCGACACCAGGGGGAAGCAACTATCCATCCGAAGTGATGTGGCGCCATCAAAGCCTTTTGGCATCTGTTCCTGGAGGACAAGCTCCACGTTGCGGAATATCAGGTTGAAAAAGTGAGGATCTGCTGAATAGTGATTATTGTTTGATCGATTCCCGAAAGCGGCACGCTTTCTCCTGGAACTCCTTTTTCTCACCAAATTCGAACAGGCGGGCCACCCTGCCCCCGCACTTTCGGCAGCAGCCTTCCACCCTGATGTCATTCAAACTGTCGAGGTAGATACTCTCTACCTCAACCCCTTCACCTGCAAACCCTCTGCATTGAGAGCAATAGATGAAGCTTTCCACCACCACGTTGTAAAAATGTCTCTCCTCCTCGTCAAGCAGCACCGCCAACTGAAACTGATTGATCTGTATTTCCGATAGTTCCTTCATAATATGGTTTTTTCATGATCCAGTTGAATAAAGTTACGAAGAAAATAATTTATTTTGACATCTTGTGTCAAAGGGTTTTAGTATCATGGTTAGCAGCCAATTTTTGTATTCAACCTGCATCCATCAGTTCACTAGCAATCATCTCTGCCTGCTTCAGAACAGTCTCTGTAGCCAACATTTGCATATCGGGCGGATAGCCGTACCTTCTTAATATCCGTTTTACAGCAACCTTCAGTTTCGCTTTAACACTTTCTTTGATGGTCCAGTCGATCGAGGCATTTTGCCTGATAGTTTCTGTCAGTACGACAGCCAGTTCCCTCAACTTCTCCTTCTGCATCAGTTCTCTGGCACTGTCGTTGTTTGCAACAGCGGTGTAGAATGCATATTCGAAATCGCTCAGGCCCATGTGCATAGCCTCTTTGTCCATCTCAACAATATCCTTGCTCAGATTGATGAGTTCTTCAATTACTTCGGCCGCTGTCAATATTTTGTTGTGATATTTCCGGATGGCGATTTCGAGCATTTCCATAAACGACCTGCTTTTAACAAGATTCTTTTTAGCTCTCGATTTTATCTCATCGTTCAGGAGCTTCTTCAGGACCTCCATGGCCACATTTTTATGCTCCATTCCTCTCAGTTCCATCAAAAACTCTTCCGAAAGAATGGAAATATCAGGCTTTTTTATTCCTGCCGCATCAAAAACATCAATGACCTGTTCAGTAACAAGCGCTTTGTCGATGACCTGCCGGATAGTAGTCTCAATCTCCTCATCCGTTTTGCCCGAACCGGTGCCGTCAAACTTTGCCAATCTCGCTTTCACCGCCTGGAAAAAAGATACTTCATCTTTTACATCCATCGCCTGATCGTGCGGTATGGCAATGGCAAATGATTGTGATAAGGCGGTCACCTCGTTGATGTAACGTTTTTTTCCATCTTCCAATCCCAGGATATGCTCTTCTGCCGCCAGGATCATGGATAGTTTTTGCGATGTGTCAGCTTCAAAATAGTTTTCATACTCAAAACCATGATACATTTGAGCTACAACCTCCAGTTTTTCCAACATCAACTGAACAGCCTGTTCCTGCATGATGGTTGGATCACCCTTGCCCCCTGAATCAGCGTAGAAAGACAATGCTTTTTTTAAATCGGAAGCAATGCCCAGGTAATCTACAATCAGACCGCCCGGCTTGTCTTTGTAGACCCTGTTAACTCTTGCGATAGCCTGCATCAGGTTATGGCCCTTCATGGGTTTGTCAATGTAGAGCGTGTGCATGCTTGGCGCATCAAAACCTGTGAGCCACATATCGCGTACAATGACCAACTGCAACTCGTCGTCCGGATTTTTCATCCGCTCGGCAAGGATCCTTCTTTGTTCTTTCGTGGTGTGATGTTTGGAAATCTCAGGACCGTCAGACGATGCCGACGTCATCACGACCTTAATTACCCCTTTGTTCAGATCATCTGAATGCCATTCCGGTTTAAGTTCAATCATCGCTTCATATAAATCAGCCGCAATTCTCCGGCTCATGGCAACGATCATTCCTTTACCTCCAATCGACACCTCCTGTCTATGGCTGAAATGTGCGATGATATCCTTTGCAATCTTTTTTATCCGGTTTTCACTGCCAACTAAAGCTTCAAGCTGTGTCCATCTGGCTTTCGCTTTCTGCGTATTGGTCAAATTACCCTGATCCAGCTCTTCATCGAGCTCTTTAACCAATTGTTTACCTTCCTCACTCAGGTTCACTTTTGCCAGGCGGCTCTCGTAATAAATGCGAACGGTGGCACCATCTTCAACCGCCTGGGCAATATCATACACATCAACGTAATTTCCGAAAACAGCAGGCGTATTTACGTCCGTATTTTCAATAGGTGTTCCTGTAAAGCCCAAATAAGTAGCATTCGGCAAGGCATCCCGCATGTATTTGGCAAAACCATAGACGATCTTCTTACCTATTACGTTTCCTTGTTCATCTTTAGTATCTATGGTTTTAGCCTTAAAACCGTATTGTGTGCGATGAGCTTCATCGGCAATCACCACAATATTTTCCCTGTCCGATAGCATCTCATATACATTCCCTTCTTCAGGCTGAAACTTTTGGATGGTTGTAAATACAACGCCACCCGA
>DURL01000208.1 GCA_012837345.1 Bacteroidales bacterium | reverse complement strand
GGCGCTCCAGGTGATCTCAGCGCCCGTGTAGATCGCTGCGGGGATGAAGAACATGTTGGCGATCGAGTGCTCATAGCCCAGCGTGACGAAGAGCATGATCGGTATCCAGATGGCGATGCTCTTTCCCGCGATATCCTTGGCTGCGTAGCCCATCAGCATGCCGAGACATACCAGCCAGTTGGCTCCGATCCCCTTCACGAATACCGGCCAGAACGCTTGCTCCACCTTCCCCCCGGCCAGACCATGCAGGTAGGAGCGCCACGGCTCCCCCTCCAGCATCCCCACGTGTGCGGAGAGCAACCAGGCCACCAGCTGGGCACCGACGAAGTTGAAGAGATAAGAGACCAGCAGCAGCGCAGCCACGCGGCGCAGCGTCAGCTCCTTCCGCAACAGCGGGAAGGCGAAGCCGGCGCAGTCGCTCGTGAAGAGATCCGCCCCGGTCACCGCCACCATGATCAGTCCGATGGGGAAGAGCGCCCCCGCCACAAACTTCACCAGGCCCGGGTTGGCAGCAGCCACACCAGGCATACCACCCGCCACCATCACCGTCAGCAGACCGCCGAAGGCGATGAAGGCACCTCCCAGTATCGCCATCAGGGCGAACTGCGGGAAAGGGCGCTTCTCTTTCTCAATGGCCGCCCGTCTGAACGCATCGGCAGCCTCCATAGGAGTCAAATAGTTCATGCTTGTAATAACCTAAAACAGAGACGGGGGAGAACCCAAAACAAACCGGAGCGGCATCCATCATCCGCACCCTCCACCGTGATCTTGTGAAACAGGGTGCAAAGATACAAAACCCAATCTGATTAAAGAAATATTTCCTTAATAAACATCACAATAAAATGATTCGTTGGCAAGTAATGTTAAACGGCAAAGATCTATAAAACCAGATCACCTTACAATTTGACATCGATTTATTTTACAATTTCTGATCACTGACAACTTTCCCCGCATTTTCTTTCATCATATTGAATAATATCTTACATTTCCAATGAAAGAAAACGGCTTTATCTCAATTTTGACGACATTCGTCTATCCGGATTCGAGGCGAGTGACTTTATCCGATTACATCGGGAGATAGAACAACGAGCGGTAAACACGCTTTACTTCGATGAGATACAGGTGGTAGAAGGTTGGGAACAATACATCAATCAATTGTTGCGAGAACGATACCGGGTGTTCATCACAGGGTCAAATGCCTCGATGCTTAGCGTCGAGTTAGACACACGTTTATCCGGCCGGCACCTCTCCATGGAGTTGTTTCCCTTTTCCTATTCGGAGTATATGCGCTTCAAGGAGAAAGAAAACGGGGTGGAAACAGTCATGGACTACCTCAGGAATGGCGGCATACCGGAGTACGTGAAAACCGGACAACCCGGTATATTGAATGCCCTAGCCGATGATATCCTGATGAGAGACATAGCCGTGAAGCATGCGTACGCGATGTCTCCTCGTTGCGTCAGCTGACAACCTGGCGATGCAGCATTTAGGGCTCAAAGAGGGAAGCATCATCACGCTCAATCAAAGCGACACGTTTGAGTCAGACGATAAGACCATCCGGATGATTCCCGCCTCTTAATACCTCAACACAAAACTGATGTGAGGATGTGCTGATTAGC
>DURL01000207.1 GCA_012837345.1 Bacteroidales bacterium | reverse complement strand
ATCTTCATCGCATTCATTTATTTTTGATTTGAATGCGAATGAAGCATGATTCTAGATCTATTCCAATTTATGGGGATAGATGGCAATTATTTGTGATAAAAGGCAGGAAAGAGATTGTGATTTGGGACGAACAGCTGCTCTTATTGATGAACGGATCGTCGCATGGTTTGCATCCGTACATCAAATTGAGCCGTGTTGTTGCGCGATACCGGAATTTCAGATGAACAACTATTCAGTTTCAATCTGTAACCGAGTCTGTTTCCGGTTTTCGACCTTACCTGTTTAAGGTTTACGATGAAAGCACGGTGAACTCGCATCAGAGAAGTGTAAGGGGCGAGTTGGGCTGCGACGTCACTGATTGTATTGCGGATCACTACCCTGTTTGGTTTCCTGTTATCCTCAAAATAGAAAGTAACATAATTGCCCTGTGACTCCGCATAGATCAACTCATGGATTTGAAAATGAAGCTCTTCCCGTTTGGCTTTTGAGATGATGGAAATCTCTTGAGCCATATCCTCAGCCGGCATCTCATCCTGCTTGCTGACAGGGTATTGAAAAAATGTTTCGGGGGTAAGGGCATACCGTATGTTGGTCACTGTAGGCAGAAATAGCGGAATGAAGGCCACCAGAAGTGACCTGAGCATCGAGTCGAAAAAGGTGGAGAGATTCCAGCGCATCTTTGGCTCTTCTATGAAGAACCCGGCAAAATAAACAGAGATACCTATTGCGACAAGTATGGTCAGGAGCAAGACCAGCTCGTGGCTTAATTGCCACTTATCAGCCCCGGGAAAGCAGCGAAATTTTTTTATAACCAGCAGGATACCGATTATAGGAAGTGCTGTGGCAAGAGTGTAGAGAAGGATGGTGAGCGGGAGACCGGAGGATTGTGCGGGGTGCACCTGAATCGGCTTGTAGATTATTGCAAAAAGAAAAAGAGAGACAATTAGCAGCAGTATACCCTTCAACGGCCTCCTTAAAAGCAGGTTTTGAGGAAATCGTCGGGTAAGTACCGCTTTGATTTTTACTTTATATTTTTTTGTCATTTGACCTGGGATCTCCTATTGTGCAAATATACAATATTCTTGCGACTCACGACCAATCATAATTACTCGGAACAGCCTGAATAAGGGGCCTGACCGGTTCAGATAGATAAAACCGGGTTACGGTATACCGCCATGTATCTGTTAACAGTGCAGCCACTCAAAGAGAAGCAGACTCTTCTACAACCCGATGTTGCGTGATCATCTCATTATGGGTGAGATGATTGGTGATGATCCCGGTTTGATGTGGCTATCCCATCTGTCGATAGAATTAAAGAAATATTTCCATAATTTGATCGGTATTTCATTTTTAATTGTTTACTTTGCATCTTTTACAAAATAAAAAGCAAAACGAAATATATATGATGCAAAACAAAACTATATATCTGTTAAATCTAATTTATTAAACCACAAAAATGAAACGGAAACTTTTGATCAGGGATCTGACATTGAGAGATGGGCAGCAATCTGCATTTGCCACCCGAATGAATCAATCACAGGTAGACAGGGTATTACCCTACTACAGGGATGCCAATTTCTTCGCAATGGAAGTATGGGGTGGTGCAGTACCCGACTCAGTGATGCGTTTTCTGGATGAAAATCCATGGGACAGGCTCAAGAAGATCAGCCAGGGTGTAGAGGGATCCTCGAAGCTAACAGCACTCTCCAGGGGAAGAAACCTTTATGGGTATGCCCCCTATCCCGATGAAATTATTGATGGCTTCTTCAAGCATGCAGTCTCCAACGGTTTGAATATCATGCGGATCTTTGATGCATTGAACGATGTAGACAACATCAAGTCGAGTATACGATCCATCAGGAAGTATGGAGGGACAGCCGATTGTGCCGTATGTTATACCATTGATCCCAAATATGATGATCCGACACCCGCGATGCCACGGAAAAAGAGTGTTTTCGGTAAATTGTTTGGCAGGAAGGATGAGATTCAGAAACCACTGCGCAAAGCTGTTTTCACCGATGACTATTTTTTGCATCTCGCCAAAGAGATGGTCGCCTTGGGTGCCGACATGATCACGATCAAGGATATGAGCGGACTGATACCTCCCTCACGTGTGGCTGCACTCATATCCAGGTTTAAAAAGGAGTTGCCTGTGCCCATCGATTTCCACACCCACTGCACCCCCGGTTATGGACTGGGATCGGTGCTTTCAGCCATTGTGAACGGAGTGGATATCGTGGATACCAATATATGGTATTTCTCAGGTGGACCAGCCGCACCGGCGATCGAACTGGTTTATTTGTTCTGTCAGAAACTGGGTATTGAATTGGACATCAACATGGAGGCTGTTGCGAAAATCAATGCCGAATTGTTGCACATTCGCAGGGAGCTGGATGCATTTGATGCCGTGAAGCAGTTTCCAATACCCTTTAATCCGCTCACCGACACGTTACCGGCACACGTTGATCAGTTGTTTGATGATGCAATTGTTGCAGTTAAAATCAATGATGAAGCGGCGTTGTTAAGCGCCTGTCATGCCATTGAGTCCTATTTCAATTTCCCGTTGCCGGATGAGAAGGTAAAGAATGCAGAGATACCCGGAGGAATGTATACCAATATGGTGGCTCAGTTGAAACAATTCAATGCGCTGGATATCCTGGATGATGCCATGAAATTGATCCCCAGTGTGCGCCTTGACGCAGGTTTGCCACCCCTGGTGACACCTACAAGTCAGATTGTGGGAGCGCAGGCAGTGAATTCAATCCTCAACCTGAAGAAGGGGCGTGACAAATATGCGAATGCCTCCAATCAGTTTGTGGCACTGGTAAAAGGTGAATACGGGAAAACACCCATACCTGTTGATCCTGCCTTCCGCGAAATAATTACCGGTTCTTCCCTGGAGACACCCTACGATACTTCGAAATATAAGCGGCAGGAGAATCCGTTGCTGCCTGAATTTGGGAATGTGCCGCTGGCAGGCAATGAGGAAGAAGAGTTATTGCTGGAGTTGTTCCCCACAGTAGCAGGCAATTACCTCAAAAAAATCCGTGCCGCTGAGTTTGAGAAACAAATGGTAAATGATGATCTATCCACTTCAGTCCCTCAACCGGGTACTATCGAAACTGAACCGGAGCAAGAGCAGGAAGGTCAGGTTGTATCAAGTCCCATGCCGGGAGCCGTGATGAAAATTGTGGCGAGAGAAGGCGATGTGATTGATAAAGGGGCTATTCTGTTTATTCTGGAATCGATGAAGATGGAAAATGAGATCATCTCCGAGTACGCAGGTAAGGTATCAAAAATTTATGCTAAATCAGGTGATCTGGTGCAGGAAGGGCAGCCTATCGCCAGGATTATGATCTAGGAACAAGAAGCAGCGGGATGACTGAAGAAAATCTTCTCTTCAGCCATCCCGCATCTGTTTTTCGGGGCAGCTTTACTGCATGACACATTTTATAACATATGAACATTATGAGAAATAAAACGCGATCATTCTTTTCCATTGTAATACTTGCCTTTTTCTGCACTAGCAGTCAGGCAAATAATGAGGTCAAGTTTGAGGATCCCGGCTGGAAACTCTCCATGCAATCCTACACCTTTCATCTGTTTTCTGTGGTGGAATCTTTGGGGAAAACGGAACAGTTGGGGCTCAAATATATCGAAATTTATCCCGGCCAGAAAATGGGGGATGATTTTGGAGATGTCCGCTTTGGATATCAGCTCACAGAGGATGAGCAGCGAAAGCTGAAGACCATTGCCGCCTCGAAGGGAGTTACGATCGTTTCTTCAGGTGTATGGACCGCAAAACGGGATGAATGGGAAAAGATCTTCTCTTTTGCCAAAAACATGCAGATGGAGTTTATCAGTGCTGAGCCAGCCAGAGATGATTGGGATCTGGTAGAAGAGCTTGCCGAACGCTATCAGATCAAGGTTGCCGTTCACAATCATCCGAGTGAATCATCTTACTGGAGTCCTGAGATACTATTGAAGTCCATTGATGGTCGTTCCGAGCTGATAGGAGCCTCTGCAGACGTAGGGCATTACAAACGGATGGGATTGGATCCGTTGGAGTGTATCAGGGAGCTGGAAGGAAGAGTCATCTCCTTTCATTTCAAGGATATAGCGCCTGTAGGAAACGAAGCCGCATTGGAGGATGTTGTCTGGGGTACCGGAATCTTACAGGTTGATGAAATGCTTAACGAGATGAAGCGCCAGAATTTTGAGGGTTATTTCACGATTGAGTATGAAGCCAATTGGGAAAACAATTTACCTGATATTGAAGCATCCATTGATTATTTCAATCAGGTTGTGGATCAGTTACGAGACACAAAGTGATTCGTGCATTCATGTGAATGAGATGTCTGATCACTTCCCAAATACTTTTTCTGGACACATAAGGAACCTCATCAATATACAGAATGACTCTCTAGCGGATGCTACGTTTTGTTAGGGAGTGATTTCCTCTATCTTTCTGAATAGCTCTTCTGCCAGACGTACAGATCCCAGATCTGTCAGGTGAATCCCGTCGACGGTTGTTTCACCATCCTGTCCAATCAGGTCTTTTGCCGAAAGATAATGTATGTTTTTGTCTCCTGCTGCTTCCAGTTTTTCGAATTCTTCCTTCAACGCCCTGTTTTTTTCTGCTACCGTATTGAATATATTCCTGTCGTAGATGGAGTGAGGAAAGATGATCGATTCAACAAAGAGAATGGGGATCTCACTGTTTTCACTGCGAAGGATCTCCACAAAGCGTGCAGTTTTCTCCCTGATCTGTTTCAGGTTGACGTTGGGAATAAAGTCGAGGATGTAGAGTCCGGCATCTGTACGTGAACGCATTAGTTCTGCAATCTCGTAGTCGAGTTGACCGTT
>DURL01000206.1 GCA_012837345.1 Bacteroidales bacterium | reverse complement strand
GCCTTGGGCATGATGATTTCAAAAGCCATATTTCTGTTTTTTCTTGTTTATATCAATAGAGTCATCGGGTTCTCCAGCAGCGCTTTCAGGTCGGTCATAAACCTGGCGGCGGTGAGGCCGTCAATGATCCGATGGTCGCTGGTGAGGCTGATCTTCATGATGGGGCGAACGACCGCCTCACCATTTATCGGGACTATCCGCTCCTGCGTGGAGGCCACACTCAGGATGGCCGCGTTGGGCTGGTTGATGATGGCGGTGAACTCATCCACACCATACATCCCCAGATTGCTGATAGAGAAGGTGCTTCCCGCCTGTTCATCGGGCAACAGCTTCTTGGAGAAGGTGCGCTCGGTGAGGTCCTTAAGGGCTACCACAAACTCGCTCAGGTTCATCCTGTCGGCATTCTTCACCACCGGCACCAGCAGTCCTTCCTCCATGCCTACCGCCATACCAAGGTTCACATAGTTGTGATAGGTGATCTCGGTGCCCTCCTTGTTGAGGCTGGCGTTGATCTGTTTGTGCTTCATCAGCGTTTTCACCACCGCCACAGAGATCAGGTCGGTCACTGTCAGCTTCTTCCCTGTTTTCTCCTTGATAGGTTCGATGAGCTGCTTGCGCAGTGCCAGCAGGTTGGTCATATCCACCTCCCAGGTCTGGATGAAAGAGGGAATTCCAAAGTAGCTTTCCATCATCCGCTTGGAGATGATCTTGCGCATCTGCGTCATCGGCACCGTCTCGGTGCTGCCCGCAAGTCCGGCAGGAGCCGGAGATGCTGCCGGTGTGGCAGCTTTGGCTGTTGCAGGTGTTGCAGGTGCTGCAGGTTGCTGTGAGGCTGCCGCCGGTCTGGGGGGTGCCGTCGGTTCAGCCAGCTTATCGCGTGTCAGCATCTCCTTGATCTGCGGGTCAGAGATCAGCTGCAACACATCCTCCTTCATGATCTTGTGGTTGTGGCCGCTGCCCCTGATTCCTTTCAGTTCTATATCGTGTTCCTCGGCAATGCGGCGAGCAAGCGGGGAGACGTGTATCTTCTCCTCGTAGTTGAAGCCGGCGATGTCGTCACGATGAATGCGTCCCTTGTAACCGGTACCGGTCACATTGGTCAGCTTCACCCCGAGACGTCTCGCCAGTGCTCTTGCCGCCGGTGTTGCCCTTAGTTTAACTGTTTCCATTCAATCTCTGTTTAGCGGTTGTTGACTAACTTGAGAATGTATTTCTTGATCCTCTCCACGCTGGGGATCATGGCAGCCTCGAGGGTCTGGTTGTAGGGGATAGGCACATCTTCACCCGCCAGGCGCAGGATGCGTCCATCGAGGAAATCAAAAGCATCGCTCTCGGCGATGGTGGCAGCCACCTCACCGATGAAGCCGCCGGTCTTGTGTGCATCGTTCACCAGTAGCACCTTACCGGTCTTCTTCACCGACTCCAGCACGGTATCTTTGTCGAGCGGCTTGAGGGTACGCAGGTCGACCACCTCAACGCTCACCCCTTCGGCTTCCTCCACCTCCTTGGCGGCCTGCATCACCCTTTCGAGCATCCGGCCGTAGGTGATCACCGAAACATCCTTACCCTCCTTTTTGATATCGGCCTTGCCGATGGGCAGCACAAAATCGGGATCGAGGGGTACCTCCCCCTTCATGTTGAACTGTGCCTTGTACTCGAGGAAGATCACCGGATTGTTGTCACGTACCGCCGCCTTGAGGATCCCCTTCACATCGGCCGGGGTACCGGGGGCTACCACTTTCAGTCCCGGGATATGAGTGAACCATGCCTCGAGCGACTGTGAGTGTTGTGCCGCGGAGCCTACGCCACCGCCGGCGGCGCAGCGGAACACCACGGGGATCTGCCCCTTACCGCCGAACATATATCTTGTTTTGGCTGCCTGGTTCACGATGTTGTCCATCATGTAGACGACAAAATCCATGAAGGTGACATCCACGATGGGCCGCATGCCAGTCATGGCGGCACCGATGGCAGCACCGGAGATGGCATTCTCCGAGATGGGGGTGTCGCGCACCCGCTCCTTGCCGAACTCATCCAGCATCCCAACCGAGGTTCCGAAGTCGCCTCCGAAGATCCCCACATCCTCACCCATGAGGAATACGTTTTCGTCGCGCCGCATCTCTTCCGACATGGCCATGATGATGGCATCGCGGACAGACATTATTTTCGTTTCTTTTTCCATTGATTATCGTGTGCTGT
>DURL01000205.1 GCA_012837345.1 Bacteroidales bacterium | reverse complement strand
GGAACCACCGGCCATGATGAACCAACCTCCCTGTCTGCCGAAGAAGCTGCCGGCCAGTCCTTCGTGCAGGGTTGTGTCGGCCAGCGTCTCCATCGAGAAGAGATTGGTCTGGTGGAAGCTGTTTTTGTTGTTTCCGTTCGCCAGCACTTGTGTCAGCACCGAGATCAGCAAAATCAACAGGGATACTCTTTTTCTCATCTGCTCTTCTATCTTTACTTTTCTAACCTTTTTATCTCTTTTTTTCGGGGCTGTAGACCAGTCCCTCTACTCGTTCGCTTCCGTCGGGGGTGACGAACACAAAGGTAAACATCCATTTCTGCAATCGCACCTCCGGTGTGCTGAATTTTGCAATGGGCAGTTTGATCAGCACCTTGTTCCACCCTTTCTGCAGGGTTACCGGTTGCGGGGAACGGGCGGTGAAATTCTCATTCTTCAGGGTGATCTCGTTGCTCCTCTCAGTGTGATTGTTCTCCCAGCGTGGTGGGGCAATGGCTTCATCGTTCAGGAAGATGCGGCTCTGCCGGTAGTCCCACTCTCCCTGTGGTGGTGGCAGGTCGCTCTCGGAGCGGCTATAATCCTGTGTGGTGGCCCAGAGTCCTACGCCCTGTTTTTTTGGTGACCAGACATAGGTCCATGCGTAGGCGGTATGGTTCTCCTGTGGTTCATCGTAGAACGACGGGACGATATCACCCCATACGTGGCGCAGGTAGATGCCGGCGCCCACCGCAGGGTGTGACCCGTAGGTCGCACCGTTGTATTGGTAGCTGTCGCTCAGCGCCTTCTCCGGCGGGAAGACTGCGGAGAGGTCGCCCTCGTTGGGGAAGGGGTCGCTGATATGCCAGCGTATATCGGTCTGTTTCACATATGGAAAGGGTAAGCCGGCAAAGGTGTGCTCCCTGTGCCAGAGCATGCGCCGTTCAAAGTCGGCAAACGACCGGAAGGATTCATCTTCCTCGTCAACCGGCAGGATGACACCCTTCTTGTTGAAGTATTCCGATCCGCCTCCGAGCCAGGCCCTTTCGGCCAACGCGAGCATATTGGGATAAAAGTAGTTCTGTAGCATGATCTGCGCCTCATCTTCCAGGAGACGGTCGTTCCAGATGGCGAGGATGGCACCGGCGATATCGTCGCTCCCCTTATCGGTGTCGTAGATCCTGCTGTTGTAGAGGGCCACGATATCACCGAAGGCATCGAAATGATTGGTGTAATGAAAGCGTGAATCGATGGCGGGGATGCCGGGCTGTGCCTTGCCGCGGTAGCTCCATAGCTGCGTGGCATCGATCTCACCCTGACTGTAGTCCCACCCGGGGTTCCAGGAGATCACTTTTTTACCCAATCCTCTGATGTGTGCCACCATCTCCGGTACGAAAGAGGGATTGGTGAACTGCACCTCATCGGTGCCGATATGGATCCAGGGGGCATCGGGGAACACCTCGGTGCAGATCTCCTCCATCAGATCCTTTAATATCTTCATCCCTTCGGGCGATTGCATGTCGTGCCCGGTGGCCCGCACGAAGGCGGTGCTGTGGCCCGGCATGTCTATCTCGGGTATCAGCAGCATGTTGTGGCTCCTGCAGTGGGTGGCAATCTCATGGGCATCTGCAATGGTGTAGTACTCTCCCGCCAGGCGGGTGAAGCTGCTGCTATCGTTGAGCTGCGGATAGCGTTTGCTCTCCAGACGCCATCCCTGGTTCTCGGTGAGATGCCAGTGGAAGAGGTTGACCTTGAATTGCGAGAGCAGTGTGATCTGTTTCTTCAGCTCTTCCACTGAGATGAAGCTTCGACCCATGTCATGCATGAAGCCGCGCACGCGGAAGGCGGGCCAGTCGGTGATCTCGAGCGTGGGGAGGCTGTTACTGTCAGAGGAGGCGACGAGCTGGTTCAGCGTCTGCCGGGCCCAGTAGATTCCTTGCTCCGTGGTGGCCTCCATCAGGATGGAGTCGGCTGTGATCTGTAGGCGGTAGGCCTCATCGGGGTTCACCACCGCTTCGGGGATCACATCCACCAGCCTAACGGTGATGAGAAAGGGGTCGGGAGCTCCCTGATGGAGGCGGTGTTGTCCGGAGGGGGCCAGGGTGAGCATCTGTGGCTGCGGCAACAGCTGCAGTGTCTGCTCTTTCTCCCCACTGCTGCAGGAGAGGAGCAGTAGCATGTCTATCAGGATGAAGAGGACGTGCTTCATTTCCATGTAGGGTGTTGTTGAATAGTCATAAATTCTGTTGAGAAGGTGGAGGCGGGCATCCCTGCTTCGTTAACCAGGTTGCCCTCGGTATAGGAGCTCCAACCGTAGCGCACGAATGCGGGGAGGGGTACCTTCTCGCTTCTCATTTCCAGGTGATCACCAATGATCACCACCTCTGCGGGATAGAAGATTTTGTCTGCTCCTGCCAGCTCGGCCTCTCTAACTTCGTGATTGTCAGAGGTGTGCAACCTCTTTGC
>DURL01000204.1 GCA_012837345.1 Bacteroidales bacterium | reverse complement strand
TATGAGTGAATTTTTTGGAGAATTTTTAGGTACATTTATATTGATATTGCTTGGTAATGGTACCGTTGCCAATGTAAATCTCAACCAAACAAAGAGTCAGGGAAGTGGCTGGATCGTTATCACAACCGGCTGGGCCTTGGCGGTATATGTGGCCGTCTTGCTTACGGCGGATATCAGTGGCGCACATATCAACCCGGCTGTAACACTGGGATTGGCTTTTAGTGGGTTGTTTGAATGGTCAAAAGTTCTGTCGTTCATTCTGGCTCAAATGCTGGGGGCCATGCTGGGTGCGTTTACGGTATATCTCTTTTTCAAAGAGCATTTCAAGATCACCGCCACTCCCGGTATCAAAAAGGCCTGCTTTTGTACGGATCCGGCCATCAGAAAATACCGGAACAATTTCTTCTCCGAGTTTATCGGTACATTTGTGCTGATATTATCGGTGTTACTGATCTCTTTACCGCAACTGCAATACGAGCATTTGGGCAGCACCAAGATGGGGCTGGGATCTCTGGGAGCACTCCCGGTTTCACTGGTGGTCTTCTCAATCGGACTGAGTCTGGGAGGCACAACCGGATATGCCATCAATCCTGCACGTGACCTGGGGCCACGAATTGTCCATGCACT
Organism: Bacteroidales bacterium; assembly: GCA_012837345.1. Taxonomy (GTDB): domain Bacteria; phylum Bacteroidota; class Bacteroidia; order Bacteroidales; family Dysgonomonadaceae; genus Proteiniphilum. Next base: position 7,924 of record DURL01000204.1, on the reverse strand, counting down.
TCTTCCGCTCAAAAACAAAGATGACAACGACTGGAGCTATTCCTGGATCCCCGTTTTTGGCCCTATTGCCGGAGCAGGGATGGCGGCATTTGTTTATCTTTTCATTATTAGATTCTGTGTCTGATATAGCAAATCTATCTGCCTGACATCTGCGATCTGACTTTTTCTTTGGGTCCATCATACTCATACCGGAACCAGTCGAAAAGCGCAATACCGCCATCTTCCCGTTCGTTGTAGCTGAAAAGGGCGATACGGGCTCCTTTCCAGAAGCTGAAGATGGCATCGAACGCTCTCCCGAAAGGAATAAAATGAATGTTATCACTACTATAGTAAAACCGGTTTTCCTGTGTGTTGAAGTTGTACTGCATCTTGAGGTATACCACATCTCCGTGAAACGGAATCTTCTCCTGATAGTTGGAATCGGTGTTGAAGTAATTGACCCGGATCCTCGCTCCCGGAAGGCGGTGTGATGCGTCAAACAGATCCTGGTTGCTCTCGAAGAAAAGTGAATTGCCATCCTCTTCAGCAATGACCCCGATCAGGTTGTACATCGAGCCGAAGCTGGCAAGTCCGGTTTTCTGCCCTTTCACCATCTTCGTGAGGTTGAGCGCGGTCACTGCCTCACCGCTTTTGCCCATGATCTTCTGTGTCACGCTGTTCTTCGCCCTCAGGAAGCTTTCACCTTTCAGTGCGGTTAAGCTCAGGTAACCTGGGTGACTGGTGAGCGACCAGGCATCATTCACGGGGTTGTGGTTGAACTGCCACTGCAGTCCCAGCCGGGGAGTGTCAAAGTCATCATCCGTCTGTGGGGCGTAGATGGAAGAGAGGATGCCGGTATCCGGTTTCTTCCATACGTAAACCGGCTCACCGACCCCATTGCGGTCGATATCCACCCCCACCACCGGCCAATCCTCCTGCCAGCGTACCGGCTGGAGGTGTACCACCCGTCCCATGGGTCCGTCGGACTGGAAATGATAGAACCAATCCTCTCCCTCGGGCGTATTCACGAAAGCGCCCTGATGGGGACCGTTGATGGAGGTGGATCCGGTCTCCAGAACCACTTTTTTCTCATAGGGTCCGTAGATGTTTTTCGAACGGAGTACCGTCTGCCAGCCGTGCGTGACCCCTCCTTCGGGGATGCTGATGTAATAGTAGCCGTTGCGTTTGAACATCTTGGGACCCTCTGCCACCGGTCCGGTGTAGACGGTGTAGCCATCATCCAGCAGGGCGGTGCCATCGCTGCTCATGCGGTGGAGGATGATGGGGCCGGCACCGTGGAGGCTATGTGCCAGGTAGGCATTGCCATCGTCGTCCCACAGGGGACAGGGGTCTTCCCATTTTTCGACAGCTCTCACCAGTAACAACGGTGACCAGGGTCCCTCCGCCTTCTCGGCGCTACTCATAAACAGACCCTCTGTGGGTGTACAGAAATAGACCCAGAAACGGTTGTCGTGGTAACGGATTGAGGGAGCCCATGATCCGTTGGCGTAGCTCTCCACATTGTCGTATGCCGGGAAATCGAGTCGTGGATAGATCTGAGCCACGATTCGCCAGTTGACCATGTCATTCGACTCCAGCACCGGCATACCCATGTAGTGAAACTCGGAACAGACCATGTAATATCTGTCATCTACCCGCACCACATCCGGATCGGAGTAATCGGCATTCAGAATGGGATTGATGTAGGTACCGTTTCCCTGATCGCCCCAGGATCCCATTGTGGATTGAGACGGGGCGATGGGGATAAAAATAATGAGGAAGAAATAAAGTAAGATATGACGTTTCATCTCGAATAAGTCGACATGGTCAATGAAATCCCTCTTTACATCTGTTGTAAAGGCAGCTCGACGGTAAGATGCTGGTCGCTTCTCACATAGGTAGAGGTGACATCGTAGGTGAGCGATGCTGTTCCGGCGGGTGCAGAGAGTAACTGTGCGGAGCGAGGGTAGAGCACTATGCGTTTTGTGCCGTTCCCTTCTTTCAGTTGCAGCTCAAAAAAGAGGTCGCTGTTGTTCCTGATCTCATAGTAGCACACCTGGTTCCCGTTCTTTTTCTTTTCGGTGTAATGGGCTGGAAGCAACTCCACGCACGCATCGAAGAGTGCACGCACATGCTCCTCTTTACCTGCCAGGTATTGGCTTGCCCAGGCAACGGTTCTGCCTGCATCGAGTGCTTCGCGGATCGCTTCAGGGGTGCGTTCCTTTGCCATCACCAGCGTCATGGAGCGATGCACCCAATCCTTGTTCCTGTCGTAGTCATGTGCCACCAGGTTGTGGATATCGGAGGAGCCCATTACTGTCAGGCCCTTGTCGATGCACCAGTCGAGGGCTTTCAGGTGAATACCGAAGCCATTGATCACCTCGATGCCGTGGAGTGCCTTGTTCCGATAGAGCTCATCCACAAAGTCGATCCATTCGTAGGAGCCCTCTATGCCTGGCTTCCATCCCGGGTGGTTCCAGAAGATAAAAGCATTCTGAGCCACAGCTTTCATCACTGCTTCCCGATCCTGTTCGTTGGCTCTATCCTCAATAAAACCCGAAGCATCGTCGATATAAATGGCATTGAAATGTCCGGGAGGGGTGTTGCGGGTGATCTCGCTCCCTTTCACAAGCACAATATTACTCATTCCGGCACTCTCTTTCAGCAGCTCATGACCACGGTTGTGGGCCACCTTCACATCCTCCTTGTGCGGGGTGTATTCAATATGATCGGTGATGGCCAGTGCGTCGAGACCCTCTTCCCATGCTTCCTGGTTGCGAATGCTTGGCCACACGAGACCATCTGAAAAAACGGTGTGGGTATGGAAATCGCATTTCAATACTTTGTATCCCATCACGTCAGGGATCATGATGATTTCCCGGGCAATGGGTCGGCGGTTCTCATCGATATAGAGCATCCCGTTCCCGCTTTTTCTTTGTGAGTAGGCGAATGTGGTGATAAAAATGAATCCGAATAGCAGTAGTTTTCTCATAGGGTTTATTCTTATTTAGATTGATGTTTCTCTCTCCAATTCTCATGGCAGTAACTCAATAGGATCCATGGCTGCCTGTTATACAAAAATAGACATTTTCACCGAAAATATCACTGTGATTTATAAATATTGCGATGATGAATCAGATTTAAAACGACAACATCGTCCTGATCGGTTAACTAAGAGTGAACGCAAACGGGGATATCAGTTTCTGAGATCCCCGTTTGTTGATTATAAGTTACAACTCCGCTTTATGCCTCCTGCATTGTCTTGATCTTTACAAAATAGTGTGCGAAGGAGCGGTAAAGAAAATGGGTCCACTTGCCGAAGGGGACGATGATCAGCGCCCACTGTGCCAGCACGGTGAGGTGGAGGATGTGCATCCAGATATTGTTTTCGAGGAGCTGCAGGTCGATGAAGAGGCGCACCAGGAAGGCGGACAGGCCCATCAGCAACAGCCAGATGACGAAGAGCCAGTCGGAGGGTTGCGAGAACTTGTTCAGCGACTTGTTCCTCTTGATCCTCCCCGATACGAAATGGATGGTGATGACGAACACCAGCAGGCTCTCCAGGTATCCCAGCAGGATCACGAAGAGATGCTCTGAGCCGAACCAGTTGAGGAAGACGGTGGTGAAGAGTAGTGATAGGTAGGCGAAGACCAGCACCATGTGCTCCAACCAGCGGAAGTTATCATCCTCATCGCAATCTTTCGCTCTTTTCTGGGTAAACATATTGACGAACAGTTCGGGGAGGGCGGAGAAATAGCTCTTCAACGGAACTCTCACCTTCTGCTTCACGATGGTGAAATACCACATACGCAGCAGGTTGGGCACGAAGATCACCAGGAAGACGGTGCCGATGGCCAGCATCTCGAAGAGATGACCGACATGGATCAACCTCTCAGCATCAAAACCGGTGGAGCGGGCAAAGAGGAGGACGCCTGCCGCTACCAGCAGCAGCGCTGCGATGGTGAAGGAGAGCGAACGGTAGAGCAGTCCCGAGAGACCGGTCCAGTCGTACTGTGCGGTGAGCCAGCGACGCAGCGACATCATCAGCTCACCCGGGTTGGCCGTCTGCGGACATTGCGTGGTGCACTCACCACAGTAGTAGCACTCCCAGGGTTTGAGCGACTGCTTCAGCTCATCCTCCAGTCCCAGTGCACTGAGTCGCACCATCTCTCGCGGAAAGGATTGCTCTGGGGTGGATAATGAGCAGACAGCGGTGCAGTTGCCGCAGTTGTAACAGGCATTGAAATTGACGGAACCATATTGCTTCAGCTCCTCCGCGAAACGGGGATTTATTTTGCTTGCCATTATTTTACCAGTTTATAGGAATAATACTCGTCCATGTCATCGATCTCACCGGTGGCTACCACCCCATATTTCACCAGGGTGAGCAGGTAGTAAGTCGCTTCGTGAAGGGGCATCTGCAGCCGCTCCGCGAGCTGTGCGATGGTGAGATCCTCCTGCTCCAGCGCGCCGGTGATGGCCCGCTTGATCCGGTTGAACTCTTTCAGCTCCTCTTTCACCCGTTCGGGTACACCCTGTTTCTCCCGCAGGTAGCGGGCTGTTTTTCCTTTTTCTGCTTCCATACTCTTATGCCAATGCGTCAATCATACTCATTATCTCTTCACTCGAATAGTTGATCAGGTTGATGGCGTCAGGTGGACATACCGGGGCGCACATGCCGCATCCCTTGCATACCGAGTTGTTGACCACTGCCACCATTTTGCCACCCACCTCCTGCTGCAGGATGGCATCGAAGGGACAAGCCTCGGCACACTTCCCGCACCAGCTGCAGAGATCGCTGTTCACCTCCGCCACGATCGGCTCCGTTTCGAGCGTCCCCTTGCTGATCAGCGAGTAGGACTTCGTTGCTGCCGAGAGGGCCGAGTTGACCGACTCGCTGATGTTCTTCGGTCCCTGGCAACTGCCGGCGATGGTGACGCCGTCGATCACCGTCTCCACCGGACGCAGCTTCATGTGCACCTCGTTGAAGAAGCGGTCTCTCCCCTTGGGCAGCTTGAAGAGGGTCCCCACCTTGTTGTCGGCGCGGGGCACCATACCGGTTACCAGCACCACAAGGTCGGCTTCGAGCTCCAGATCCCTGTTGGCAGAGAGGATATCACGCAGGGTGATGGTTGTCTTCTTCCCTTCCGTCACCACTGCCGGTGGGGTCTCCTCTGCCCACTGCAGGTAGAGGTCGCCCAGCGCCAGCGACTCGGCATAGAGCAACTCCTGCTTGCCATAGGTGCGGATGCCGCGGTTGAGGTGGTAGTTGTTAATCTTCCCGAATCTCTTTTTTGCCAGGATGGAGGCATGGATGGCCGAGGTGCAGCAGAAGCGTGAGCAGTAGCTGTTCTCTCCGTTCGTCTGGCGGCTGCCCACACAGTAGATGTAGGCGATATTGCGTATTTTTTTCCCGTTGTAGATAAGTTCTTTCCCTTCGGCATGGTCGATCAGGTGACGGAAATCAGGTAGCGTGATCACGTTGTCGCTCTGTGCGAAGCCGAACTCACCCTCCTTGGGCTGGTAGGAGTCGAAGCCGGTGGCTACCACCACCGAACCCACGGTGAACTCGGCGGTTTCTACCGGGTCACCCTCCTTCAGTGGCCGCTTACGCACCTTGAGGGTAAAGTTGCCGATGCTCCCTTTGGAGGAGATCACCTCCGTGCCGTTCATGATGGTCACATTCTCGCGTCGTAGCAGGTCGTTGTAGATCCGCTCGGTGAGAGCGCTGCCGCTCTCCTCGCTCATCGCCAGGGGACCCCAGGTGGCAGTGTGACCTCCCACGCGATGCTCCTTCTCGATCAGGAGTACCTCCGTCTGCTTGTCCGCCAGGCTGGCGGCCGCCTTCATTCCGGCGATGCCGGCGCCGATCACCGCGATGGTTTTCTCGGCTTCGAACAGGTTGGGGTGGAGCGGCTCGGCGTATCGCGACTTGGCGATGGCAGCCTTCACCAGGCGGATCGCCTTGTCTGTGGCACCCTCCTTGTCGTCGGAGTGCGCCCAGGAGGCCTGCTCCCGTATGTTGGTGTGCACGTAGGTGTACTTGTTCAGTTCACCCCGCTCGGTCACGTTGCGGAAGGTGGTGAGGTGAAGCTTGGGTGAGCAGGAGGCCACGATCACCCCGTCGAGGTTGTGAGTACGTATATCTTCCACCATGTCGTTCTGGTTGGCGTCGGAGCAGGCGAAGACAGTGGTTCTGGCCATCGCAACCCCTGTTTCATGCTCTACTGCCTGACGCACCTTCTCCACATCGACATAATCGGATATGTTACCGCCGCAATGGCAGATGTAGACGCCTATTCTCTCTTTCATAATCGTTTATGCTTCCTGGTGCTGTTTGATGTAACTGATTGCTTCTGATGATGCCGAGCCGGCCGAGAGGATCGAATCGGGTATGTCCATCGGGGCGGAGGCGGTGCCGGCCACGAAGACGCCGTCGATGCTGGTCTTTGCAGGGCTACCCATCAGGTCTGTCTGGGCGACAAAACGATGGGGGTCCAGCTTCAATGCTCCCTGCGGGAAGATCTTGCCGGCATCGGGGTTCGACTTGACTCCTACCGAGAGCACCACCATGTCATGCTCCGCCTCTTTCACAACCCCCTCGCTGATATCCTCGTAGCGCAGGATCAGGTTGCCGTTCTCTTTCTCTTTGATGGTGCCTATCTTACCCTTCACGAAGGAGACACCCATTCCCTTGGCCTGCTGGTAGAACTCCTCAAATCCCTTCCCGAAAGAGCGTATGTTGATGTAGTAGATGGTGACATCGGCCATGGGCAGGGCACCCATCAGCAGCTGTGCCTGCTTGATGGAGTACATGCAGCATATCTGTGAGCAGATGGGGTTGCCCACCGATGCGTCGCGAGAGCCGGCGCAGAGAACGTAGGCGATCTTGTCGGGTACCTTGCCGTCGCCCGGCCGCAGGATGGTGTTAAAGGGGCGGGTGGGGGCGATCTCCCGTTCCATCTGCATGGAGGTGATCACGTTCTTGTGCTGTCCATACCCGTAGCGTGGTATCTCCAGCGGATCGAAGAGGTTGAAGCCGGTGGCCATCACCACCGTGCGGGCATGCAACTCAAACTGCTCCGGCTGCATGGTGAAGTCGATGCAGTGGGTGGGACAGACCTTCTCACAGGCGCCGCAGAGCGTGCAGTTCTCGATGTCGATGGCTGCCGCCTTGGGGTTGGCGATGCTGAAGGGGATGAAGGCAGCCTTCCTTCCAATCAGCCCCTGTTGGTACTCATCGCGCACGCTCACCGGACAGGCCTGTTCGCAGAGCTGGCAGGCGGTGCAATCCTCCACGTGCACGTAGCGCGGTTTTTTTGTGATCTGCGCCACGAAATCGTTTTCCGACCGTTTGTCGATGGTGGTCACCTCACTCTCGGTGAAGATGGTGATGTTCTTGTGGCGGGCGATCTCCGACACCTTGGGTGTGGTGATACAGGCAGAACAGTCGAGGGTGGGGAACACCTTGCTCAGCAGGATCATCTTGCCCCCCAGGGAACGTTCTTTCTCCACCAGCAACACCCGGTAGCCGCTGTTGGCCAGGTTGAGCGCTGCCTCGCCGCCGGCGATCCCGCCCCCTACCACCAGGGCATCATAGTGAATGATCTTCTTCTCTTCGTTCATCGAAATTTATGTGTGGGTTGTTTTGATCAGGTATTCGTTGAAGCTGCGTATCTGCTTCACGAACGCTTCGCTGCATACGGAACAGATGGCGGCCATGCGCAGCCGTGCGGGGTCGAGGCTTTCTGCCTTCATCCGCTCGTGTGTATCGGCCACCAGCGTGCCCGTCTTCTCCGTGCAGCTCTCTCCAAAGACACAGTCGCTGCCGTCGGCCGCGATGAACACCCCGTCGAACCCCCGCTCGTAGGCATGCAGGATCCAGCTGGGCTTGATGCCGCTGGAACAGGGAACGGTGATGGTGTAGACCGTCGGCGGGTAGTGG
>DURL01000021.1 GCA_012837345.1 Bacteroidales bacterium | reverse complement strand
GGGAAGGTGCTGTAGTCGGCAAACAGGGTCACCGGATCCACCTGGATATGCCGGGCCTCATAGGTGAGCATCAGCGATCCATGCTTGATAAAGGTGATGGTCACCTCCTTGCCGTTCTCGGTGCGGAAAGTGTCTTTCTCGTAGTCTCCTGCCATCAGCTGATGAGTAAGGAGTAGCGTCATTGTCAGGAAGATAATTTTTGAATTCATTGTGCTTGATTTTTAAATGGATAATCCGGTCTCTGTTATTGAAAAACAAGCAGCAGTGGCATCTTGTTCAGAGGGTATCGGAACGAACGACACTGAGCTTTCAGGAGAGCTGTTTCATTTTCGTGGCCCGCAGCATCTCCCGTTTTCCCGGGGGACCGGGGAGGCGCTCCACGGTGAAGCTGACAGATTGCAGCATCCGTCGTACCGCTCCCTTGGCGCAGTAGGTGGTGAGGATGGCATCATCGCCGCACAAGGTGCTGAGCCGCTGGAAGATCGCCTCCCGCCACATCTCCGGTTGTTTCTCGGGGGCAAAAGCATCGAAGTAGATCAGGTCGTACTGTCGTGGCGGCTGAAACTGTTCGGGATGGCTGAAGTCGGTCTCCTCTTTCAGCAGTGTGAAGGAGGGCGTGATGGCTGTCGCTCTTTCCCAGGGTGATTGATGCAGCAGGTGAAACATCCGGGTGGTTTTCTTGTCATCCACCACTGGCGCGGTTTTAGCCCCCGTTGCAATCTGCTCCGGATAGTTGAGTTGCATGGCAGCAGCTTCCGCTAGCGGGTATCGCTCGAGGGTGTGATAGAAGACTTTCTTCTGTAGCTTTTCTGCCTCCAGCAGGGTCAGCAGCCCGTTCAGTCCCGTGCCGAAGCCGATCTCCAGCAGGTGAATGTGTTCTTTGTTACAATGCCGCAGCCCTGCATCGATAAAGACATGCATCGACTCCTGTATGGCACCGTGGGTGGAGTGGTAATGCTCATCCAACTCCGGCACATAAAGGGTGTGCGATCCGTCTTCGGTGATTTCTAAAATGGTTTTCATCGTTTTATGGTGGAACAAATGTAGGAAATCTTTGTTTACTATTTCCACCGACTCTCTAATTTTCGTACTTTTGTCGTTCAAAATCAACCTATGCAGAAATATCTATCCATTCTCCTGATACTCATGCTGGCTGTTGCCTGCGGTGGTGGCTCCACAAACAGTGATAAGGCGGAAAAGCCCCTGCTCACCGTGACCATCGAGCCGCAGCGTTACTTCCTGGAACAGCTGGCAGGTGAGGATTACCGCATCAATACACTGGTGCCCCCCGGCACCAGCCCCGAGACCTATGAACCCTCCCCCTCGGTGATGATCGACCTGGGAAAGAGTGCCATCTACTTCCGGGTGGGTGACCTGGGTTTTGAAAAGGTATGGAGTGCACGTCTGGTGGAGAACAACCCGGATGTGAATATCGTGGATTGCTCCGTGGGGATCGAGCTGATGGCGGGCGATCTGCATGACCATGATCATGACCACGGGGATCACGGGGATCATGCGGGCCATGCGGATCACTCGGGGCAAGACCACACCCCCGGTGGGCTCGATCCACATGTCTGGTCCTCCCCCCGTGCAATGCGTATTTTTGCACGAAACATGCTGGATGCGCTGGTGAAGACCAACCCCGAGAGAGCCGAATTCTACCAGGAGAATCATCGTCTCCTCACCGAAAAGATTGATGCGGTTGACAGCACCCTCACCGCATTGCTCAATAAAGCACCCTCACGCTCTTTCATCATCTACCATCCCGCGCTGGGTTACCTTGCCCGCGATTACGGGCTGCAGCAGCACAGCATCGAGTTCGAGGGAAAGAGTCCCTCCCCGGCGCAGCTCAAAGAGCTGGTCGATCTGGCGCGACAGGAAGAGATCAACACCCTCTTCGTGCAACGTGGGTTTGACCTGAAGAACGGCGAGGTGATTGCCCGCGAGTTGGGTGCAGAGCTGTTTGAGATCGATCCACTGCGCTACGAATGGGATAACGAACTGATCAGGATTGCCACAATCCTCTCACGACAACGCGATGAATAAACTGATTGAGATCACCAACCTGACGGTGGGTTACGAGAACAAGCCCGACGTACTGAAAAACGTGTCACTCACCATCTACGACGACGATTTTCTCGGCGTCATCGGTCCCAACGGTGGTGGGAAGACCACCCTCCTGAAGACCGTGCTGGGGCTGATCACACCCGATGCCGGCACGGTACGCTTCTTCGAAGGAGAGCGTCAGGTGCCCTCCCTCAACATCGGCTACCTGCCGCAGATCAACCAGATAGACCGCAAGTTCCCGATCTCCGTCTCTGAGGTGATCCTCTCGGGACTGACTCTGCGCAAGCAGCTCTTCAGACGATACAGTGCGGATGATAAACAGCGGGTGAGAGAGGTGGCGGGGCGACTGGGCATCAGCGAGCTGCTGCCACGTGCCATCGGCGAACTGTCGGGGGGACAACTGCAACGGGTGTTGCTGGGCAGGGCCATCATCGACAACCCGAAGCTGATTATCCTGGATGAGCCTAGCACCTACGTGGACAAGCTCTTCGAGACCAACTTCTACAAGCTGCTGGGTGACATCAACAGGGAGATCGCCATCATGCTGGTATCGCACGACGTGGGTACCATCATCTCGCTGGTGAAGAACATCGCCTGCGTGAACCAGGGACTCCACTACCACTCCGGCAGCGGGATATCGCAGGAGTGGCTGAACAACGCCTACGACTCCTGTCCCATTGAGCTGCTGGGACACGGATCCCTCCCGCATAGGGTGCTGATGCAACATGACCATGACGAAACAGCATCTCATACCCACTCACACGACTGACCCATGGGCGATATAATCGGAATCATCTTTGCCGTGTTGTTGCTGGTGGTAGGTGCCATCGGCACTGTGGCCCCGGTGATTCCCGGGGTACCACTCAGCTGGGGTGGCCTGCTGCTGCTGAAGATCCTCCCCTCCACACAGGATGAGATCTCCTGGACGGCGATCATATTGTTGGGTATCCTGACAGTGGTGATCACGCTGCTTGACAATATTCTCCCTGTCTGGGGTACCAAAAAAATGGGTGGAAACAAAAAGGTGGTGTGGGGTGCCACCATCGGGCTGCTGGTTGGCTTCTTTCTCGGGCCCTGGGGCATCATCTTCGGTCCCTTTGCAGGTGCTTTCGCCGGAGGGATCCTCTCGGGAACAAAGTTCCTTCATGCGGTGAAGCATGCCACAGGTGCCTTCCTCGGTTATATCACAGGGCTGGTGCTCAAGCTGATCACCGTGGGTCTGATCCTCTTCTTTTTTCTGCGGGTGCTGCTGTGAATCAACTCCGAAAGGTGTTTTTTCAGCAGGTCTAATCACTGTTTTACAGGAAGCGCTGTTGTTCTTCCGGAGCAGGTAAACGGCAGCTATCCCTTTTGCCAAACCATCTGTACCTATTCCTGGCCACGAATGCGTAAAGAGCGTTTGAGATTTTCCGGGGGATGATCCTCAGTAGAAAGGAGAGCCATGCATAGCTTTTCAGCTGCCTGGTGATGCCGATGACAGCCTCCATCCCTTCTGTCCATTCATCACCATCAATAAAGACAATTGTTTTCAATGCGGTATCGGCTTTGCCATGTTGCTCCAGCAATCTCCTGCCCTGCTCGCTTTGCTGTGGTGCGAAGCGAAAAATTTCCTGCTTGTCCCGTTTCAGGATGAAATTGACAGTGGCGTTACAGAAGTTACAGACACCGTCAAATAGGATGATTTTCATTGCTTTTTAAACGCAATGAGGGGGTCATAACCGATGACACCCTCATTGGAAAGAGAATTATTGTTTGATCAGGTACTCCGCAATCTGCACCGCGTTCAGGGCGGCTCCCTTGCGGATCTGATCCGATACGGACCAGAAGCTGAGTCCCTTGTCGTTGGTCAGGTCCTTGCGGATACGACCCACGTAGACAGGGTCTTTGCCGCTGAGGTCGAGCGGCATGGGATACTCCTTCTTGGCGGGATTGTCGATCACCACCACACCCTCACCTCTCTCGAACGCCTCACGCGCCTCCTCAACCGAGAGGGGACGTTCGGTCTCCACCCAGGTCACTTCCGAGTGAGCCCGCATCACCGGCACACGGACACAGGTGGCACTCACCTCGATGTCGGAGTGCATGATCTTACGTGTCTCGTTATACATCTTCATCTCCTCCTTGGTGTATCCATTGTCGGTGAAGAGATCGACCTGCGGGATCAGGTTGTAGGCAAGCTGATAAGCAAACTTGCTGATGGTGGGTTCCTCACCCTTCACCAACTGTCTCTGCTGTTCTTCCAGCTCCTGCATCGCCGCGGCACCGGCGCCGGAGGCTGCCTGGTAGGTGGCCACATGCACCTTTGTGATGGGTGAAACATCGTTGATTGCCTTGAGTGCCACCACCAGCTGAATGGTGGTGCAGTTGGGGTTGGCGATGATGTTTCGGGGACGATTCAATGCATCTTTGGCATTCACCTCGGGTACCACCAATGGTACATCCTCCTCCATGCGGAAGGCACTGGAGTTATCGATCATGATGGTTCCGTGCTTGGTGATGGTGTCGGCGAACGCGATGGAGGTGCCGCCACCTGCCGATACGAAAGCTATATCGATTCCCTTGAAATCATCGTTGTGCTGCAACTCCTTCACCTTGATCTGTTTACCTTTGAAGCTATAGGTGGTGCCGGCACTGCGTGAAGAGCCGAACAAAACAAGATCATCCAGGGGGAAGTTCCTCTGTTCCAGTACGCGCAGCAGCTCTTGTCCTACTGCTCCGCTGGTTCCTACAATCGCGATGTTCATAAGAATAAAATTTTAAATAATGTTGATAACCAAATCGACCTTTTTGTTCATCATTGATGAATGAGGAAAGATCATGCAAATGTAAACCACAAAGATATACAAAAGCCGATAAAAGAAGCAATCTGTAACTGTTAAAGTGTGATTTTTACCGGATGGCAATCTTTTTCGTGGTCTTGCCTATTTTCAGGATGTAGTAACCGCGGGTCAGGTGGACCGGATACTCACCTGTGCCGGGCGGTATGCGGCGGTTGTATACCTTCACACCCATGATGTTATAGATCTCCAGTATAGCTTCCTGCGGGAGCTCCTCAATGCGAAGCCTGTTCTCAATCATCCTGATGTTGATCTCCGGCTCCTGATGGTTCGCGGCTTCTTCCACTGGGTGATTCCTCTCACGACCCACCTGGAGGGTGTCCTGTACCATCGAATCAGCTTTGGCTCCCATCGATAGGGAGTCTCTTTCCTGCGCAGGGGAGGTGATTCCGATGCAATAGAGGAAAAACAGGAGCATGATGGACCGGAAATGTTTCATCAGCAATAGATACTTTCACAAAGATAGTACTTTTCCTTCTTCTGCCAGCTCTGTCTCCGGAAAGATCGCCCTGGCTTCATTGAGTAGTGTCTCCAGTTCGTTGTAACGCGAGGAGTAGTGACCGATCACCAGCTTCTTCACACCGCTGGCGACGGCAATCTCTGCAGCCTGTCCGGCAGTGGAGTGATAGGTCTCTTCAGCCCTGATCAGCTCACTATCGGCGAAGGTAGCTTCGTGATAGAGCAGGTCGACCCCTTCAATGTAAGGGATGATCTCCGGCGCATAGGCGGTGTCGGAGCAGTAGGCGTAGCGTCGTGGGGGTGCAGCCGGACGGGTGAGGATCCTGTTGGGCACCACCGTACCATCATCGGTGATAAAATCGGCACCGGCCTTGATGGCTGCAATCTCCCTGATGGGTATCTTGTAAAAGGCAATCATCTCCCGGAGCATATGCCGGGGAGCCTCCTTCTCCTCGAAGAGGAAGCCGTTGGTATCGATACGGTGTTTCAGCGGAAAGGAGGAGATTCGAATTGTTTTGTTCTCGTATATCATCTCTTTCTCACCGGGATTCAGCGCGCGGAGGTGAATTTTAAAGGAGATGTGGCTGCCCATATAGGTCAGCAGGGGGTTTAGCATAAAGTCAAGTTCCCTGTGAGCGTAGATGGTAAGATCATCGGTTCTCCCCAGCAGACTGAGGGTGGAGATCAACCCGGGCAATCCGAAGATATGATCGCCGTGCAGATGTGAGATAAAGAGACTGTGTAGCTTACCGATACGGGCTTTGTACTTCCTCATCTGCAGCTGTGTCCCCTCTCCACAGTCGATCATGAACAGCTTCTCATTGAGATCCACCAGTTGTGAGGGTGGGTTGTGCAGGGTGGTGGGCATGGCCGAGCCACAGCCCAGGATGGTGATGTCGAATCTGGTCATGTCAGCGGATACCGATCAGTTTGTGTGTCTGGAGGCTCAGGGCCCACTCCGGGTGTTGCCTGACAAGGGAGATACAGTATGCCACGTTCTCCGGAATCATCTGCTGGTCGTCGAAGATGGGACTCAGCAGATATCGTTCCGTCCTGGGAAGGATGGTGATGTCGGGTAGGGGGTCACCTTTCTGTATGGGAAAGCGGAGCTCATCCACCACAGGGATCAGCTCCCTCACCTTTTCGAAATGCTGTTTGGGACTGCAGGTGATGTAATCGATGCCAATCGGAACACGCCGTGTGCCGTTGGTCTCAATGGCCTGGTAGTATCCTCTCTCCTTGAAGAAGGCAACCACCTCATCGGTGAGCTGAAGCGTGGGCTCACCACCTGTCCAGACTATCCATTTGCAGGGCCAGCCTTCGATCTCACCCAGCACCTCCTCCAGCGTCATCTTCACCCCCCGCTCATAGTCGGTGTCACAGAAGCTGCAAGCCAGGTTGCACTTGGCCAGCCGGATGAAGATGGATGCCTGACCGGTACGTCCTCCTTCTCCCTGCAGGGAGTAGAAGATCTCATTTACGTTCAGGTTCATAGATGGCCGATGTCTTGGGTGTTTCGCTTACTTCGATGGCGTATAGCTCTGGCAGCTGCGGCTTGAAGTGATCGTAGATCATCTTCGCCAGGTTCTCTGCCGAGGAGTTGAGGGGTGCCATGATGTCGTTGAGGTTGCGGTGGTCGAGGGTCGCGTCGATGTAATCCTTCACGACTCGTAACTCGTTGTAGTCGCGCACGAACCCCTGACTGTTCAACTCGTGTGAACGGAGGTGTACGGTGACCACATAGTTATGTCCGTGCAGCCGGCTGCAGGGATGGTCATCGGGGAGCCCGTGCAGGGAGTGTGCCGCCGAGAATGGGAATTGCTTGCTTATCTTGTACATGGTGGTTGTGCTGTTGTTTTACTCTTTTTCATCGTCTCTGTTTACCCATTTCAGGTGGGTTCTGAGCGGATAATGGTCGGAATATGGCACCCTGTCTACCTTCGTGCGGAAGGCCTTCAGCCCTTCGTTGTGCAGGATGTAATCGATGCGGAACAGGAAGAGATCCTGGTGATAGGTGATCCCCGGTCCGAAAGCGGTGGAGATATAAGCATCCTTCAATCCCCTCTTCATCCTGGAATAGGCGTAAGAGATGGGTGTGTCGTTGAAATCACCGCAGATGATGATTCCATCAGTTTCCTGTGTCGCGATATATCTCTTCACCTTCTCTACCTGGCGGGCTCGCATCCGGTAGGCGTTGCCCAGCCGGCTACGGATGTTACTGGTCACCTGCTCCAGCTTCACCGAGTCGCTGTTCTGGATGAAATCGCTGTATAGCTTCTTATCCTCTGCCTTGATGCTGTTCGATTCCAGATGCACGTTTGCCACTGTATACCGCTTGCCGTCGATGTTGATGGTGTATACCGCTGCACCGTTATAGGAGGATTCAAACAGGATCTCTTCTGTCTTTTCAATGGGATGCTTCGAGAAGCATGCCAGCCCGAAGATATGATATTTTCCCGAAGATTCCAAACCGGTGACTGATCGGTAGGGGTATTGATTCAGGATGCGGTTCACATCGCGCTGTGAAAAGATCGATTGCCCGGTCTTGCTCACCAGGTACTCCTGCAGGCAGACAATGTCGGCATCGGTTGCCGCGATATAATCCAGTATGGGGTGCTTCTCTGAACTTTTGTCTCTCTCCTCAGGGAACCCTTGCACGTTGTATGTCAGCACTTCGATTGTCCCGTGGGGTTCCTTCACCGGGAAGAGATGCATCGGGAAGAAGGTGGTGACCGGCTTGTGGCATATCACTATCGCCGCCAGCGAGATCATTGCCAGCTTCCACTTCGAGAAGAAGATCCAGAAAACAAGGTAGCCCACGTTTAACAGAAAGATGAGGCCGAACCCCAGCCCGATATAGGAGAAGAGATTGGTCTTTAGTGGTGACACCCTCCAGGAGAGAAAGGAGGTGAATAGCAACAGGATCGCTACCAGGTTGGTGGCGAAAATGATCCACCTGATGTAGTCTCTTGCCGATCGCTTTTTGTTACTTCTTGCTCGCATCGAAAAGCTTCTTTTTTTCTTCTGAAGAGAGGCTGCTGTATCCTGATTGCTTCAGCTTGTCCAGGATCGCGTCGATCACCTCCTGTTCTTCATGCTTTCGCTTGTTGTAATCCCAGTCAGTCTCAGTTCGGCTGTGCTCCACCTTCATCTTTGTCTTTTTGATGCGTGGTTTGAAGAGGCCCACCAGACCATCCAGCAGACGGCTCATCCAGTTGGTGATATCCTTCCCCCTCTTGTACTGCATCGCGAAGAGGTATCCCAGCAGCGCTCCGCCGATATGGGCTACATGCCCACCTGGATTTGCAGGGCTGCCCAACGACAGGAAGTCGATCACAAAAGCAAAGATGGCGATGTAGACGATTTTGATTGAACCCAGGAAGAGAAGGTTCATCTGTACCTCGGGACGATAAAAAGCGGCACCCATCACGATGGCCATCACTGCTGCAGAGGCACCAATCATCCATCCCCGATCCATCCCGGTATAGTAGGGAATGGTGTTAAAGGCCACCACGTAAAGCAGAGCCCCCGCCAGTCCCCCCAGCAGGTAGAGGCTTCCCAGGGTGCGTCCGGAGAAATACTGCAGGAAGATCTGCCCGAACCAGTAGAGCCATAGCATGTTGAACAGCAGGTGTAGGAATCCCTCGTGTACGAACATATAGGTGAATATGGTCCAGATACGACTCAGCAATATCGGGACATGAGAGGGTACACCCAGGAAGGTGACCGGATCCACCGTATGGATATTGAATAGTGTGAAGATAACCACAATCACCTTCAGCACCAGATAAACCAGCGTGTTGATGAACAGCAGGCGTGTGATCACGTTGCCGGTTTTATATTTCTGTTTCAGCGTGTCAATAATATCGGCCATACTTCCTGTCTCTTTTTCTCCAGTAGAGAATCATGAATATACCAAATAGCATCCCTCCCAGGTGGGCGAAATGTGCCACGTTATCACCAGAGCGGCTGGCAACACCGAAGATCAGCTCCAGCAATCCGTATCCGATCACAAACCACTTGGCTTTGATCGGGAATGGGAAGGGTATGATGAACAGCTCAGCATTGGGGAAGAGCATGCCAAAAGCGAGCAGGATGCCAAAGACGGCGCCGGAGGCACCCACGGTGACACTGTCAACCATGTAGAACATCTCTTGTGGCAATACAGCCTGCACCCTGATGTAGAGAATCAACAACTGAATAAGCCCTGCGCCGATACCAGTAACCAGATAGTAGGTGAGGAATCGCCTGGGTCCCCACACCTGCTCCAGTGTCCTGCCGAACATGAAGACGGCGAACATGTTGAAGAAGACATGGGAGATGGAGTAGGGGTCATGCAGGAACATATAGGTGACCAGCTGGTAGATCCTGAAATTGTCTGACGCAGGAAAATGAAGCCCGAATTGTCGGGTCAGGTCCATATCTGCCCTGTTGAACAATACAAACTGTGCCAACCATATGATTCCGTTGATGATGATCAGGTTCTTGGTCACCACCGGTAACATTCCAGCAAAACTATTTCTTGAATTATGCATACTTATACCCTACTGTTGAGGCGCAAAATTACGATTATTTCCTGCAATATGCGGTTTTTCGCCACACAATTGGTTTTTTTTTATAAAAAACAAATACTTTTTATCATTTTTCTTGATTTTGTACGTTTTAACGCTTATATTTGGCGCATGGAAATAAGGCTCAGCCTTGACTTATAGTATGTTTAATTAATTTATTTACCATTTCTTATGAACAAATCAGAACTTATTAGCGCTATTGCCGAAAAAGCCGGCCTTAGCAAAGTGGATGCAAAGAAAGCACTCGACGCCACACTTGACACCATCTCAGGTGAAGTAAAAGCTGGTGGTAAAGTAGTATTGGTAGGTTTCGGCACATTCTCAGTGTCTGAAAGAAGCGCCAGAAAAGGGATCAACCCGCGCACAAAGAAAGCCATTAACATTCCTGCAAAGAAAACCGCTAAATTTAAAGCTGGTTCGGAATTGTCTAATCTCTAAGATTTTGGGTCGTAGAACAAAAAAAGGAGCAAATCACCGATTTGTTCCTTTTTTGTATTCCTATTCTGCCAGTGTGGTTACTTGATAAAAGGAAAAACAAATGACAATCGGAAAATAATTGCGAAAGATTGGTCAAAAAAAAAATTATTTGTACCTTTGCCATCCTGAAAATGACTCCGTAGCTCAGTTGGTAGAGCAATTGACTCTTAATCAATGGGTCGAGAGTTCGAGCCTCTCCGGGGTCACTTCATAATCAAGCACTTACCGCATCAACCGGTAGGTGCTTTTTCATTTGGGTCATACATAGGTCATACAATTTGCCCCGAATCGCCATAAACAAACATAACTTTCCATATTCAACAGAAGAGTTTTTCAACCCAAATGACAGCCCATCCCTCTCATCAAACTTATCGTTGCATCGTTTTTCATACCATCATTTCCAACATATTAATCAAATATCATTACATTTGCATGATATACAAGCACAACAATACACAAACGATTGGTAAGGATAATATAGAACTTTGCGCTGTCCGATTGTTCACAACGACCGAATCAATCAAAACAGCTTGCTGCGATAACCTTTCGCATTCTTAACGAATCGTCAGGTTGTTGAAATTGCGATGAATCTGTTCCTGTCTCGCCACTTTACAGGAACCATCTAAAATTTATTCGGACACTCCGTCCGAGTATTGATCATTTGATTTTCATGTCGAATATCACAATGAAGCCATGCGAGCAAAAGAATACCTTGAGGTCAACAAGCAGAAGATCTGCCATTACGACCTGGTTAAAAAAGTGATCTACGATCTTTGTCCTTTGAGAAACAACAAGCAAAAAACCGAAGAGTATTGCAATCGTACCCTCTTCCCCGATCTACAGGACCATCTGACTTCAAACTCAACAGGTAGTCCCCCGGCGACTGAAATGAAACCGGAAGGAGCAATCGACAGTTCAATCGCCAATCAAATCCGTTACAGCATCCTGAAAGTCATCAATCGCGACAATACTTTTCTTTTCGCCCACAATTTCATTGTATCGAAAGCGAAGATATTTGACAATCTACTCACGCTCATCGATTATAAGCTGAGGGATGAAAATGGCACTTCGGTTCAGCAGATTGAGCAGGAATGTCAACAATACAGGGATGATTACCCAAAGAGTAATCTCTCCGACTTCCTGCTTGATAAGTACAACCTTGAAGTCTACAATGAATTGAAGAATATTCTTTTGTTTGATGAGGATTGGTGGCTCTTTGCCTTCAATAAGGCATATGAATTATTCGACCGGGTCAGGATACTATATAACGATCCATTCAAAGCGCAGTACCTGATCAAGAACATTTATTTCAACGACAAGGAACTTGAGCGAGCCATTGTGGATATCGTGCAAACCCTCATCATCAATTACAACTACGATCTCTCTGACATCCAAACCAAGAAATTGACCTTGCTTTCTGACAAGATCAATGAGTACGATGATGAACGCTATATCAGGATCGATGACTGCTACCTCAGCAAGATCGACAAGTTGAAACTGGAGGAGGTGAACTGGTTGAAAGCCACCAGGTTCTTCAACTGTGATGTCATCTATCTCTGGGTTAACCATATAGCGTTCAACAAGGAGCAAAGATTGCGCATCATACAACTCATCGAAACGAATTACCGGGAAGAGAAGCGGAAAAATCCCCACATCTTCATCTACGACCTCAACACATTTTTCAACTCACTCCGTGAAAAGGTCGCTTCTTATGTGGTGAACGAAAAACTGGCCGACTACACCTGCGACAAGCAGGCTCTCCTGGAAGAAAACAAGGAGCTGAAAGCGATCATCAACCAGAAAGATCAGGAGATCGAGAAGATGAAAGAATCCTTGCCGCAACTATCTTCGCTATACGACAAAGATGGTGTGATCAATTCCGATGAAATCAATCCTCTACTGGTTGATTCACTCAAAGGAATGACCGTCCCACAGCTGGTGCTTGTCTTCTATTACCTCTTCAATGAGTTGGGGGTCAATTTCGATAACAGTTACAAAACGGCATGGGCTAAATTTATCCATCAGTTGACCGGCAAGTGCCAGCAAAACATCCGATCCGGGCTTAACATCGATTTTTTCAGCAAGCGGACGCACAAGAACATGCGTTTTGTCGCCTCTTTTTTTGTTGAATTGTTCCCGTCAATCTCGGAGAAAATATTAAATGATATTAAAGAATAACTGAGAATTAACTATTTAGTACTACTCCTGTACGAAATAAACCGCTACAACCTTTTTTTACCTATCTATATTTGTGCCACTGTCTCACCGTTGAGGCAGTGGTTCACTTTTCTATTGGCACGACGGTGAATCAATAAAGGCCTTTTTGTACTATGGATAACAATGAGATTACTTTCAATGAACTGCCTGTTGCAGTTGCAGTACTGATCGATAAGATCACCTCCCTGGAGTTGATGATTGAAGAATCCCTCTCCGGCAATAAGATGGATGATGCACAATGGATGAACGTGGATGAGCTGTGTGAGTATCTTCCGGGTAAACCGGCAAAGCAAACTGTCTACGGATGGGTCTGCTCCAAATTCATTCCCTACCACAAGAAGGGGAAGAAACTCCAGTTCCTGAAAGCTGAGATCGATGAGTGGCTGCTTGCCGATGACAAGCCGAAAGGGTCCTTGCAACTCCCCGAAGTGCGTAGATACAATCGAAGAAAACGATCATGATCCCGGCTAGCAGAAACTATGAATCAGTGAATAAAACGAGGAGGAACTTATCCTGACAACAATGACCGAGATCATTCAACCTGACGACCTCAACGAGTGGACCGACTGGATCGATTCCCAGGATGTCATGCAGAAGCTCCACGTCTCCGTCCGCACCTTGCAGAGCTGGAGAACAAACGGTCTGTTGCCTTACTCGCGTATCAACAACAAAATCTACTACCGCAAATCCGATATCCTGGCTTTACTCAACAAATATTACATTGCAAGAAGGGAGGCTGATGATGACGAATCTACCCAATGAACAACCCGACATTCCACACAAATCAACTTCATTATTTCTTCATGCTGATCTACCAGCAAAACAGCACAACGACCACCCCAAATTGAACGGTGCCGGTTTCATCGATTTGCTGGAGATGGACCTGCAACAGTTCCAAAAACAGTTCCGGGAGAAGGAGGAGGCGATGAAGATCGATCATTCCCTGATCCTCAACTCGCTCTTCGATCAGATCGATGAGGTGGACTTCCGACAGGAAGCGGAATTTACCAACGAGGACCAGAAACTTTCGAAGAAACATTACCTGGTAACCTGCATCGAGAAGATCCTCGAGACGGCCAACCGTAACAACTGGGGTATATGCCGCAACCACGACTTCATCTATCTCTACAACGGGGATTACTGGAACCTGCTCGACAACATCGAATACCAGACGTTCCTGGGAATCGCTGCCGAGAAGATGGGTGTCGATCGTTTCGATGCACGGCTCTACACCTTCCGCGAACAACTGCTCAAGCAGTTCCTGGCTGTGGCCAACCTGCCGAAACCACCGCAATCCGATAGGGTGGTGCTGATCAATCTCAAAAATGGTACCTTCGAGATCGATGAGGGAAAGTATACCCTGCGACGACACGACCGTAACGATTTCCTGACCTATATGCTCCCCTTCTCTTACGATGAGGCTGCCGGCTGCCCGATTTTTACGAAGTACCTCAACCGGATCCTGCCCGATACCGGCCGGCAGATGATCCTGGCGGAGTACCTGGGATATCTTTTCATCAAACACTCGGTGCTCAAGCTGGAGAAAGCTTTGCTCCTCTACGGCAAAGGAGCGAACGGTAAATCGGTTTTCTTCGATGTGGTGAATGCGCTCCTGGGGGGTACCGAGAACGTGAGCAGTTACTCCCTGCAGAACCTGACCAATGAGAATGGATATTACCGGGCCATGCTGGCCAACAGGCTGGTCAACTATGCCAGTGAGATCAACGGCAAGCTCGAGGCATCCATCTTCAAGCAGCTAGTCTCCGGTGAACCGGTCGAAGCGCGATTGCCTTACGGTGAACCCTTCACGCTGACCAACTATGCGAAGCTGATCTTCAACTGCAACGATCTCCCCAGGGAGGTGGAGCAGACCAACGCGTTCTTCCGCCGCTTCCTCATCATCCCGTTCGATGTCACGATCCCCGAGGAGGAGCAGGACAAAGAATTGGCGCAGAAGATCATCCGGCAGGAACTCTCCGGAGTCTTCAACTGGGTACTGGAGGGATTGAAACGACTGCTCCGGCAGAAGCAGTTCACCCACAGCGATGCGGTGGATGAAACGCTGGAGAACTACATCAAAGTCTCCAACTCCGTGATCCTCTTCCTGGAGGAGGAGGGATATCAGAAATCTCCCGATGCCTATATCCAGCTGAAGGATCTCTACAACCAGTATAAATCCTTCTGTTTCGATGGCAGCTACCACCCCGTATCAAAGCGGAACTTCTCTGAAAGGCTCCGCAATGCGGAGATAACCATCGAGAGAAAGAATTTTGGTATTGT
>DURL01000203.1 GCA_012837345.1 Bacteroidales bacterium | reverse complement strand
TATCAATTATTGCCCGAGAAGGATTATTTTATCCTAAATGCGCAATCTGTCTTCTATGATCTTGTAGGTGATTCGGAACGAGCCCTGGAAAGAGAAAAGGAAAAGTTAAACATATTCAATATCCAAAACGAAAAGATTGAACTGTCCAGGGTTTATTTCAATATCTCAAACATTTATGTGGGTCTGGAACAGTTGGACAGTGCCATGTATTATGCCGAAAAATCGATTGACCTGATTCCTGATAACGATTACAGGCAAAACTATCTTTATTATCACAATCTTTCTCAGATAGCCGAAAAACAGGGTGATTACATGTTGTCTAACGAGTATCTGAAACAGGCTATGGAGATGCACAACCGTTCGTTACGCGAAAGGCTGGATCTGCAGATTGCTGAACTGGAGAAGATCTATGATTTGTCGGAAGCTGAAAATGAAGTGCTAAGGGCTCGAGATCAAATATCGAAAACCATTATCATCGCACTGATCATTGTGTTGATCCTGGTATTTATCTCCATGTATGCTGTCTGGAACAGGCGGAATACACAACTTAAACTCCTTCAAGCCGAACACCTCATGAATCAGCAACAGTTACAGACCGAGATATTGAATGAGGAGGCTGCTAAGCGTAAATGGCTTCTCCATCTCTATGGGAATATCTCTGATCGACTCACTTTTCTGCAGACCGAGTTTGAGCAACTCAGCCAACGTTATGTTACATCCAACAAAAAAATTTACCAGGATATGCGTCACATCCTGAAAAACACCGACACCGATCTGCGTGACATCACTAAGACCCTGGCTCCCGATGATGAGACCTTCTATGCCTACACCCGTTTGAACAATGATGATGATTTCTTCAGTATGAACGAAAAGTTGCTGCTGATGCTTCTGGCATGCGATGCAGACAACCGACAGCTTGCAACCTTCATGAATACATCGGTCGATAGTATCCGGGTAAGAAAGTCGCAGCTAAAGAAAAAAATGGCTGAAAAAGGGATCAATACCACTATTTTTTCTGAATTGTAGCCGTTAAATTGCACCTTGCTAAAATGCACAAAAACAGTCATATAGACCTGTTTTTGCCGTTAAATTTAAAGGGGGGTATTGTTTTTCATGTCCTATAGATGCTATATTTGTGTCTGAAATTCATAAGACTTTTTTGCCGGATAACGACAGCTGCAATGACTACTGTCAAGAATAGGGAAGTCGTTTTCATTATGAATGTACAATCTCTCATTATTAAAATAAATTCAGTTAAGATGAAAAAATTAATGTTCGTATCAATGGTTTTGATGGTATGTAGCTCCATGATGTTTCAGTTATCCGCACAGGACTATTTGGAAGATTGGATTGAGCTGAGTAGAGAAGGTGGTACCACCCGGCTCACCGGTGCCAAAAGCATGATGAGTACCAGTTCCGCATCGTACAGTATGAACAAAGCTTCTGTGGTTGCTGCTCCTGTTACTGTGGAAGCATCTTCAAACAGTGAAGTGGTTACTTTAGCTGTGTACAATTATCGTGGTGCCGGATGGGTGGAAATCATTGGAGAAGGTGGATTCAGACACAGTTTCTTCCAGGTATATGACATGGGCATGGAGGTGATCAATATCTCAGATCTACGCAACGGGAATTATAATATCCGGATCACTCTCGGGAACTCAATTTTCTCAGGGTCATTCAAAATCAATAAATAATATGGCCAGGAATAGTAACAACATGACTCCTGATAGTGAGCGGAAGTATCTGCTGACAGATGTGCAGGCATGCACCTTCACCTTCTCCGATGGTCTCAAAAGTAGTTTCACTGCTTCCCCCGACAACGAGATTGTAATGGTGAAGCTGATTCCCCGTAACTCGAAACTGAAAATTTTTGAAGACAAGGTGCTCAGAAACTACTCATCGGTGAAAAACATCACAGAGCTTGCTGCTGTATGCGATTACGACTGTCTGCGCACCTTTACCCGCCACTTCAAGAAGTGTTTCAGGGATACCCCCTATCAATGGTTGCTGGAGAGAAAGATGGAGGAGGTTCACTCCATGGTGCTCAGCTCAGACCTCTCCATCACAGAGATTGCACAGATGTACGAATTCAAGAGCGTATCCCACCTGGTGAATTTGTTCAGCAAACGTTTTGGTATTTCACCACAGAGATGCAGATTGTCCAACGCTATTTGACTCTCCCTTTTCATTCAATGAACGTTACACACAATCTTTGTTTAATACCAGGGCAGTTGTAATGCAAATGCTGGTGAAATGAAAAAGCGTCCCCGTTACGGTGACGCTTTTTTTGTATAATATTTACCCCGGTTATAGGGTCAGATCCATCGCATATAGGCAAAATCCATCCGGTGCGGCAGGTCGGGATGAGTCGGGTAGACACGCAGACCAAACTGATGGGCTCCCGGATCTTTCAGACCACAACGCGTTTCAAAGTAGAGCAGGTTGCCTTCCTCCTTTACCAGCTCAAACGGACATGATTCGATAAACTGTTGTTCATTGCTCTTGGGATCGTGGTCTACCACCACACATTCCACACCGATGTCACATTTCAGATCCTTGCGGTTGATGACCACCTTCCCGTAAACCTCATTCTTGCTGATTGAGTTCTCCATTATCTGGTTCGGATTGAACTCAAGTTTCACCACCTCCAAGCTGTCCCACTTTGACGCGGTATCTTCCTTCCATTGTGCCAGCTCCTTCGCTTTGGCATAGTGGTCGGCATGCAGTTGTTGTGAGCGTTTGGCCAGTTTGCCATAAAAACGGTCATAGTAGTCATCCATCATCCGTTTGGTGGTGTAATGCGGCGCAATCTCAGCCATCGACTTCTTGATGAACTGGATCCACTCGGGCGAGTAGCCCTGGCTGTTGTGTGCATAGTAGAGGGGGATGATCTCGTTCTCCAGCATCGAGTAGATGGTAGAGGCATCCAGTTCATCCTGGAACGACTGGTTGTCGTAGGTGCGCTTGTCGGTGATTGCCCAGCCGGCACCTTCACGGTAACCTTCGTACCACCACCCGTCAAGCACGGAGAGGTTCAGCACCCCGTTCATCTCTGCCTTCTCACCCGAGGTGCCGGAGGCTTCCTGTGCGCGGGTGGGGGTGTTGAGCCAGATGTCCACACCCGATACCAAACGTTTGGCCAACCGCATGTCATAGTTCTCCAGGAAGATGATCTTACCCAGGAACTCGGGACGACGGGAGATCTCCACGATCTGCCTGATCAGTCCCTGACCACCCCCGTCGGCAGGGTGTGCTTTTCCGGCAAAGATGAACTGTACCGGATGCTTCGGGTTGTTCACAATGCGTGCCAACCGTTCCAGGTCGGTGAAGAGAAGATGTGCCCGTTTGTAGGTGGCAAAACGGCGTGAGAACCCGATCAACAGGGCGTTGGGATTCACCTCCTCCAACATGTTCAGGATACGTGAAGGATCGGCCTGGTTCTTGAGCCATCCCTCCTTGAACTCCACCCGGATATAGTCGACCAGCTTCTTTTTCAGGTGCATGCGCAGCTCCCAGAGCTCTTCATCGTTCACATCCCAGATCTTCTTCCAGATATCGGGGTTAGACTGGTCGCCGAAGAACGACTCACCGAAATGTTTCTCATAGAGTGCTTTCACCTGTGAAGTTGCCCAGCTGGGCAGATGCACACCATTGGTCACGTAACCCACATGCAGCTCTTCGGGGAAATAACCTTTCCAAACAGGCTGGAACATCTTCTGTGAGACGGTGCCATGCAGTTCGCTCACGCCGTTTGTTTCCTGGGCCGTGTTCAGGGCGAAGACACTCATGGAGAACTTCTCGTGGCTGCCGGGGTTGGCACGTCCCATGTCCATGAACTGTTGCCAGGAGATGCCCAGCTGTTGGACAACGGGAATCATATACTTGCCAATGAGTGCTTCATCAAAATAGTCATGTCCGGCTGGCACGGGTGTGTGCACGGTGTAGAGCGATGAGGCGCGAACCACCTCCAGTGCTTCACGGAAGGTGAGTCCCTCTTCACGGATATAGTCCAGCAAGCGCTGCACATTGATCAGGGCTGCATGCCCCTCGTTCATGTGGTACACCTCCTTTTTTATGCCCAGTTTGTTGAGCAGCAGAATGCCACCGATGCCCAGCAGGTACTCCTGCTTCATGCGGTTCTCCCAATCACCACCGTAGAGTTGGTGCGTGATGGAACGGTCGTACTCGCTGTTGAGCTCCAGGTCCGTATCCATCAGGTAGAGGTTGATGCGGCCCACTGCCACCTTCCAAATGTGAGAGTAGACGGGGCGGTCGTGAAAGGGCACCTCAAGAATCGTCGGCGTGCCATCTTCGTTCATTACCTGGGTGATGGGCAGGTTGCCAAAATGCTGAGCCTCATAGTTCGCTATCTGCTGACCCTCCATTGAAAGAGACTGCGTGAAGTAGCCGTAGCGGTAGAGAAACCCCACGGCAGTCATATCCACGCTGCTGTCGCTCGCCTCCTTCAGGTAGTCGCCGGCGAGGATACCCAGACCACCGGAGTAAATCTTCAGCACGTGAGACAGACCATACTCCATGCTGAAGTATGCCACACTGGGACGCTCACTGTTTTTGGGAGTATCCATATATTCACGGAAATTACGGTATACATGCTCGATGCGACTCATCATATCCTGGTCATGGATGATTCGTTCCGTGGTGTCGGACTGTAAGTTTTGCAGCAGGATTACCGGGTTTTTGCCACTCTTCTCCCACTCCTGCCGATCCAGTGTCTCGAAAATGGCTTTCGCCTCTTCGTTCCAGACCCACCACAGGTTGTGTGCGATCTCTTCGAGCGGACGCAGTTCGGCAGGCAGCTCTGCATGCACATGTATATCTCTCCAGACAGGAGCATTGGAATAACTCGATTGAAT
>DURL01000202.1 GCA_012837345.1 Bacteroidales bacterium | reverse complement strand
GGCAACTGCAGGTAATTCAGGTTCTCCGTGTATTCCAGTGATCCTGATTCATATTTGAAACCCTTTGTGCTGAAAAACAATCCGGTCTGCAGGCCCACGTTGGGTGCAAAATCGATATCTGCTGCCAATCCGATATTGAAACCGATCTTCGGGTTCTTGTCATCCACCTCATCATCATATACCAGGTTTGACATGTTCACTCCTCCCTTGATGCCCAGACTCACCTGTGCACTCACAGCCGTAACCACGGCTAACATGATAACTAATGCTGTAAATCTTAATTTCTTCATAAATTCATTCATTAAGTTGATAATCCTAACAATTCTTCGGTTTCGAAGATGATTGTTTCAAAACCAACCATAGAACAGTTCGCGTCACCGAATTGTTCGGAGAGGTTGTATGATCGGTCATCAGAGGATGGTGTTCTTTTTACTGGTAAGTCAAGTCAAAAAAATCAGTATCAAAGAGATACCGTGCTGTGTCATGCAACTCCTCTGCCGTGATGGCATCGATACGGTCAAACATCTCCTTCAGGGAGAGATAGCGGCCGGTGTGCAGGAACCGTTTCGCCATGGCCAGGGTATAGTTCTCATTCTGTTCTGCGGCGATACCCAGCTGTCCTTTCCACTGCCGCTTGGCAAGGTTAAGCTGCAGGGGTGTCAGCTCCTTTTCCAGCAGACGGTTGATCTCCTTTTTTACCAGGCGGATGCAGCGTTCCCGTTGTTGCGGGTCGCCGGCAAAATAAACGGCAAACAGACCGGTGTCGCTGTAGAGTGTCACATTCGACTCCACATGATAGACCAGGCCATGCTTCTCCCGCAAAGAGGCATTGAGGCGACTGTTGAGGCTGCCGCCCCCCAGGATGTTGTTCAGCAGGAGCAGTGCGTGTCGCTGCGGGTGACGCATTGAGAGGGCAGGCACACCCATCATCACATGACTCTGAGAGGTGTTCTTGTGAAGCATTTCCTTCCGCGGTTTGCAGGGAAAGGTGGGGGCAATCCTCGTGTTTATCTCCTCTCTCGCCGGAGCAATCGAGAAGTACCTCTCCAGTTGCTTTACCACCTTCGGGAAGGGGATCCTGCCGCTGGAGAAGAAGACCATCCGTGAGGGTTGGTACTCTCTTTCCATAAAATGAAGGATCTGCTCCCTGTCAAACCGCTGCAACGTCTCCGGCACCCCCAGGATGTAATGTCCCAGGTCGTGACCAGCGAAGAGCATGTTTTCAAAATCATCCCAGATCAGTTCCGCAGGATCATCCTGATAGGAGTTGATCTCGTCGAGGATCACCTCCCGCTCCCTGTCAATCAGCAGGGGTGAGAATTCAGAATGAAACAACATATCTGCCAGTAACTCCACCGCCCTGGGGAAATACTCACCCAGGAAGGTGGCATAATAAAAGGTCTCCTCCTTGGTCGTATAGGCATTGAGCTCCCCACCCACACTCTCCATCCGCCCTGCGATATGGTGAGCCCGCCGCCTCTGTGTGCCCTTGAAGAGCATATGTTCCACAAAGTGAGCCATACCCGCCTCCTGCGGATATTCATCACGTGAACCGGTGTTTACAGCGATACCGCAATGGGATATCTCGGATGGGGTATTGCGGTGAATGATGCGCAATCCGTTGGAAAGGGTATGGGTATAAATCATGTTAGACGTTTGGGGGAGCGTTGCATGTAGTGTTGTCTCTGTTCCGGTGTCAGCCTCTCAATGGCGTAGCGCAGCATGGTGCGGGGCATCACCCGGTGAAAGCGATCCAGAAAGCCGGTCAGCACCTGCTCATCGCGCTTACCCGCCTCTCGCAGCATCCAACCGGAGGCTTTGTGCATCAGATCATGATCGTGTGTGAGGAAGATCTGGGAGAGGTGCAGCGTATCGTCAAAATCGTGGTTACGGATGAAAGCCAGGGTGGAAACCATGGCTATGCGCTGGTCCCAAAGCAGATCGCTCTCCGCCAGCCGGTATAAAAGAGAACGATCCCCTTTATCTTTCAACCATTCACCCACGATCTGGTAGCAGGAGAGGTCCACCAGATCCCAGTTATTCACCCGGGAGGTGTGCGAGAGATAAAACCCCACAATCTCTCCCCGTCTCTCGTTATCGGCTCTATTGAACTGGCCGACAAGGATGAGCAACGCGCAGAGGCGGCATTCATGAAGCGGATCATGCAATAGCTGCTCCAGTTCATTCAGTGGGATGGCCGGATATCGGGAGGCTACTTTTCGGGTTTCGGGTACCGTGCACCCGATAAATCGATCACCCTCTCCATACTCTCCTTTTCCGGTCTTGAAGAAATAAGAGGAGTGTCTTGCCCTTTCAGGACTGCCATATGCCAGCAGTGCTTTCTTGATCTCTGTTGCCTGCATCTGAATGATCAGTTAACTCTTGATAGGGTATAACGGCCTTCATAAAAGCCGATGATATTCTGCACCATCTCCTCCGACATGC
The DNA here is from genome assembly GCA_012837345.1 of Bacteroidales bacterium. GTDB lineage: Bacteria > Bacteroidota > Bacteroidia > Bacteroidales > Dysgonomonadaceae > Proteiniphilum. The sequence goes on along the minus strand of DURL01000202.1, from coordinate 10,815 downwards.
GGATGCGGTCTTCCAGTGTCTTGGTGCCGGCATGGGGTGCCAGCAGCACGTTGTCGAGGGTCAACAGCTCCGGCAGGATATGAGGTTCATCTTCATACACATCCAGCGCGGCCGCCCAGATACGTTTCTCTCGCAAAGCAGCGGCCAGTGCCCGTTCATCGACCATGTTGCCACGTGCCGTATTGATGAAAACGGTGGTGGGCTTCATCATGCCGAGCTCCCTCTCCCCGATCATGTGATAGGTCTCGGGGGTTGAGGGCGCATTGAGTGAGATATAATCGGAGCTACAGAGCAGCTCATCAAGGGAGAGCCACCGTGCCCCGTAAAGATCTTCTATCCCTTTTTCCAGCCTGTTGCGGTTGTGATAGACAATTTCCATTCCGGCAGCGACGGCACGGCGTGCCAGCGACTGACCGATACGCCCCATGCCAATGATGCCCAATCTTTTCCCGTATACCGGCAACCCTGCCTCCGCATAGACACCCCAGCTGACACCCTCCGGAGTGCGCAGCTTGCGATCGTAGTAACCGATGCGACGTCCCGCAGCCAGCAGGAGTCCAAAGGCAAACTCGGCTGTCGGCTCGCGTGTCGTGTTGGGGATATTGGTCACTGTGATACCTTTTTCCGTGGCACATGCCACATCGATGTTGTTGTACCCCACCCCATAATTGGAAATCAGTTCCAGATTCACCCCTCGCTCCATGATCTCACGATCGGTGAAAAAGCTGAAGCTGGGTACCAACACCTCATAACCGGGAATCATCTCGAGCACCTCTTCCCTGCTGAAATGCGTCTTCTCCAGCGGAAGAGTCACCTCATAACGCCCTTCCAGCTCCTTCAATCCCTCCGGTTTCAACCTGTAGGCAATCAATATCTTCTTCATCACTGTTGGTTTTTTTGATCTATGTCCGGCAATCCTACCGGGTCTGTCACTTCTAACGGGATGAGCATCGGAAATGTTCTACCGGGAATGGATAGAGCGTGACCAAATGAAAAAAACGAGTCACAGGACTCGCTTTTTACGCTCTTCAGGTTGGACTTGAACCAACGACCCTCTGATTAACAGTCAGATGCTCTAACCGACTGAGCTACTGAAGAATTTGTTCACCCATAAAAAATACCTTTCCGCTCTTCAGGTTGGACTTGAACCAACGACCCTCTGATTAACAGTCAGATGCTCTAACCGACTGAGCTACTGAAGAATTTTATTTCCCTCTCAGAAAAGTGATGCAAAAGTAGCACATTTATCCCAAATATCCAACAAGAGCCATGAAAAATTTACGCGGAAAATGGCATCCTCTGCAATGGGTTGCCGATGCTCACCCCTCCTGCTCCAGCAACCGCATCACCTCAGACATCACATCCGGCTCCGACTCAGAGAGATTGATCCAGTGAATCTCCTGGTCTTTGTTGAACCAGGTGAGTTGCTTGCGGGCGTAGTTGCGTGAGTGTTGTTTGATCTTGTCGATCGCCTGCACCAGGGTCCATTCACCGTCAAAATATTGAAAGAGCTCCTTATAGCCTACCGTGTTGAGGGCGTTGAGGTGTCGCTGTGGATAAAAACCCCTGGCTTCCTCCACAATACCCTCCTCCACCATTGCATCCACACGGTGATTGATGCGGTTGTAGAGCTCATTACGATCGCGAGTGAATCCGATCTTCACAATCCGGAAGGCTCTTTTTTTTTCAGGACGGGTGCGCATGGCAGAATAGGGTCTTCCTGACATCAGACAGATCTCCAGGGCGTGGATCACCCTTTTGGGATTCTTAAGATCCACCTGGTCGTAAAACAACGGATCCAGTATCTTCAGTTGACGTCGGATGGGATCCAGCCCCTCCCGCTGATAGAGCTCCTGCAGTTCACGACGCAATGTCTCATCCACCGTCGGCAATTCATCCATCCCCTTGCAGAGGGCATCGATATACATCATGGAGCCGCCCGACAGGATCACCACCGGTTGAACAGCAAAGAGCTCGTTGAGGAGTGAAATTACATCCTGTTCGTAGTTGCTTGCACTATAATAGGTCTCGGGGGAAAGAGTTCCAACAAAATAATGGGGTATCTGCTCCTGTTGTTCAGAGGTAGGTGCTGCTGTGGCTATACGCATACCCCGGTAGATCTGCCGGGAATCAGCTGAGACAATGGAGCAATTCAAGGCAGAGGCAATCCGGATGCTCCATTCGGTCTTTCCCACACCCGTGGGTCCAAGTAACACGAGCAGGGTATTCATCATGAAACGATACTAATAGAGATCACCCTCACCCAGGTCAGGGCTGATAGCATCCAGACCTTCGAACCCCTCTTTGTCCAGTTCATCTATATCAAAGGTCTCATCGCCGTAAAAGGTCTCACCGGTATCGAGAGAGAGCGATTCAGCCTTGACCTCTTCGGTGAACATCTGTTGTCTGGGAGCTTCTCCAACAGAGAGAGTACACAGCGGCTGCTTCTGGTTTTTCCCGGTAATGATCTCTGAGAGCTCAATGTAAAGAGCTCGTTCCGTGAGGTAGTCGAAGACAAACATCAGCTTCTGTTTCTCATCTTCCAGAAAATCACTTAACACACACTCCTTCATGATAAATGAATCCTCATCGGAACAGGTATCCATCTCTACAAGGGTAATCTCCTTCTCCTTACGCCATTTGTTGTCGCACAGAAAGAAGGAAGCCATCTCCTTGTCGCTGAATCCGGTACACTCCACAATCACGTTGTAGAGATCCAGAAATGTCGCATCGGCATCAATGGAAATTTCCCTTCTGAAGTCATCTACTTCGTCAGAAAGAATAAGAAACTTGAATATCATTGTGATCGCTGTTTGATGATTCAAAGGTAAGAAAAAGTTTTAATTTCTAAAAAAAGTGTAGCCAATTTAATGTTTCCTTTTCCACTATCTGTTTCTTACCCTTCATTGATGATTGTTTTTGGAAGAGAAATCTCTATCTTTGTTTTCAAAATTCCATACTATATGGCGCTGAAACAGCAACAGGAACAGAAGCAGACACAACGACTTTCACCCCTGCAGATGCAGGTGATCAAGCTGGTTGAGCTGAACACCGTGGAGGTAGAGGAACGCATCAAACAGGAGGTGGAGGACAATCCTGCTCTTGAGACAGGTAATGATGAACTGCTGAACGATACTGAACCTGAGGTGACAGAGAATAAGGAAGAGATCACCCAGGATGAAATCATGTTGGGTGATTACCTTTCAGAGGAGGATATCCCGGATTTTCATACTGGGTACAACGAGCGAAAAGATGAAACCAACTTTATCGAAATCAGTTACTACGATGATCAGTCACTGATCGATTCGCTCCTGGAGCAACTCAATCTACTCGACCTGGATGAACGACGACATACCATAGCCACCTATATCATCGGCAATCTCGATGAAAACGGTTACCTGCTACGCGATCTGCAAGCCATCTCCGACGATCTGCTCTTTCAGCAGCAACTGGATGTGACGCCCCTGCAACTGGAAGACCTGTTGTATGAGATACAGGAACTGGATCCTGCCGGTGTGGGAGCACGCAACCTGCAGGAGTGTCTGTTGCTCCAGCTGGCCAGGATGGCGCCCTCTGCACCGGTCAAGCTGGCGGAATTGATCCTGACCGATTATTTCGAAGAGTTCTCACGGAAGCACTATGACAAGATTATCCAACAAATGAGCCTCTCTCCCGAGGATTTACGTGAAGCCGTTGATGAGATCACCTCACTCAATCCCAAGCCGGGTAATGCCATTGGTGGTGCGCTACAGACCGCCATGAACAATATCACCCCCGACTTTATGGTCGACTCCTACAATGGTCAGGTGACCATACACCTCAACAATAGCAATATTCCCAGCTTGAAGGTGAACAGAAGTTTCTCGGAGATGCTCAAAGGCTATCAGGAGAATCGGGAAAGCATGTCTGCCGACGACAAGCAGGCGATGCTGTTCATGAAGCAGAAGGTGGACTCGGCAAGATGGTTTATCGATGCGGTGAAACAGCGGCAGAACACCCTGCAGCGAACCATGGAGGCGATTGTCAACCTGCAGTACGATTTTTTCCTGAGTGAAGATGAGTCACAGCTCAAACCAATGGTACTCAAAGATGTGGCAGAGCGTGCCGGTTTTGATATCTCCACCGTCTCACGGGTAAGCAACAGCAAGTATGTACAAACCAACAGTGGCATCTATCCTTTAAAGTATTTCTTCTCAGAAGCGATGCAAACAAGTGAAGGAGAAGACATTTCATCACGGGAAGTGAAGAGAATCCTGAAAGAAAGCATTGAGGTGGAAAACCCGTCACGGCCGTTGACCGACGATCAGCTTACCCGGATTCTCAATGAGAAAGGGTATCTGATTGCCCGGCGAACCGTTGCCAAATATCGCGAACAATTGAATATTCCTGTCTCCCGTTTACGAAAAAAATTATAACTTTGTTGGCTTATTGAAAGGAAACTCATCAGGATGAAAGCGATCGCACATGTAATCTCCACCATATTCCAACCCTTGCTGATGCCCATCTATGGGGTGATGCTCATTTTTGTCTACACCTATTTCGGTATGATCTACCTGCCACAGTTCTGGCAGATCCTTCTTCCGGTATCCCTCTTCTCATTTGCGATCCCTGCCCTGCTCATCTTTACGCTCTACCGTTTTAGGGTCATCTCAGATCTCTCGTTGAAAATACGTAGGGAACGCTTCTACCCTTACCTGATCACGCTGCTCTCCTACTCCGCCATGATCCTCTACTATTTCAGGATGGGCATGCCGGTATGGTTCATGATGATCATGGTCGCTTCGGTTGTCATCATGGTAATTGCCATCCTGATCACCCTCACATGGAAGATCAGCGCCCACATGTTCGGTGTGGGAGGGCTCATTGGCGGCGCAATGGCGGTGAGCTATTTCGTGGAGCGTTCCAACCCCTATTACATGTTCATGGGGCTGTTCATCATTGCAGGCCTCGTGGGCACCTCCCGCCTGATCCTGCGCAGACACACCCTGCATCAGGTAATCGCCGGATTCCTCCTCGGATTCCTGGTTTCGTTTGTTTTTGTCTGGGGTGGCACGATGGTCTGATACAAATCACTCTGTACCCTTTTGACAATCGAAAATATTGTCGTACATTTATCCCATCAAACAACATTATTTAATTACGATTGCTATGAATTTTCCCGAAAATGTGAAGTATTCCTCCGACCATGAATGGGTTCGTGTGGAGGGCAATGAAGCCTACGTAGGCATCACCGATTTTGCACAGGATGAACTGGGTGAAATTGTCTATGTGGATGTAACCTGTGAAGGCGAGACACTGTCACAGGGTGAGGTGTTTGGCAGCATCGAAGCGGTTAAAACCGTTTCCGACCTGATGATGCCGGTTACCGGAGAGGTATTGGAGGTGAATGCCAGACTGGAGGATGCCCCCGAACTGGTCAATCGTGAACCCTTTGGCGAAGGATGGATCATCAGGGTAGCCCTGACAGAGACCACAGAGCTGGATCAGCTGATGAATGCCGATGCTTACAGGAAATTCACGGGCAAGTAATCTCCTATTTCACATAGGGAATCACTTCTCCGCAAGTGGTTCCTTTTTTATTCAACCCAACAATTGAAAAAAGATATGAAACCATTGGTAAGCATCATCATGGGCAGCACCTCCGACTTGCCCGTCATGGATAAAGCAGCACAGTTCCTCAATGAGATGGAGATCCCTTTTGAGATCAACGCCCTCTCTGCACACCGCACTCCCGAAGAGGTGGAGAAGTTTGCCAAGGGAGCCGCAGATAGAGGCATCAAAGTGATCATCGCCGCTGCCGGCATGGCAGCACACCTGCCCGGTGTCATTGCCTCGATGTCCACACTGCCGGTGATCGGGGTACCAATCAAAGCCTCACTGGAGGGTCTCGATGCCCTGCTGGCCATCGTGCAGATGCCTCCCGGCATCCCGGTAGCCACCGTAGGCATCAACGGCGCACTCAATGCGGCTATCCTGGCCTTGCAGATCATCGCCACAGGTGATGAGACGGCACGGCAGAAGCTGGCAGTATACAAGGAGAACCTGAAGAAGAAGATCACACAAGCCAACGAGGAAATGGCGAATGTCTCTTACAAGTACAAAACCAACTGAATATGAAGAAAATAATTTACATGCTCACATCACTCTTCCTGCTGGGTGCCTGCAACCAGGGCAACCAGACCGGCAGCACTCCTGTCGACGACGGCATCGACTCCACCTTCGAGTACAAGGTAGATCGCTTTGCCGACATCGAGATCCTGCGTTACCCCGTACCGGGATTCAACAGCCTCTCCCTTCAGCAGAAGGAGCTCATCTATTATCTCTCACAGGCTGCACTGGAGGGACGCGATATCCTCTGGGACCAGCACAACCGCTATAACCTCACCATCCGCCGTGTCTGTGAGGGGGTATATGAAAACTACATGGGCAACAAGTCGTCCGATGACTGGAAGCAGTTCGAGACCTACCTGAAACAGATCTGGATGGCAAACGGCATCCATCACCACTACTCGGAAGACAAGATCATGCCGCAGTTCACACAGGACTACTTTGTAACAGTTGTGAAGAGTGTGGACCCGGGACGGATGCCCTTCCGCGACGGGATGGCTGCCGATGAGACCCTCAACGAGATCCTGCCGGTGATGTTCGACCCGGCCGTGATGCCCAAACGAATGAGCCAGACACCCGGCAGCGACATCGTCGCCACCTCGGCGGTCAACTTCTATGAGGGGGTGACCCAGCAGGAGGTGGAAGCATTCTACAATGCGATGAAAGATCCTGCCAACGAGACACCGCTCTCCTACGGACTCAACAGCAAGGTGACCATGGTCGAGGGTCAGATGACCGAACAGGTCTGGAAGCTGGGCGGCATGTATGACAAGGCGATCGAACGGATCATCGGATGGCTGGAGAAAGCGGCTGCCGTGGCCGAGAACGACCATCAGAAGGAGGTGATCACCCTGCTGATCGACTACTACCGCAGCGGCGACCTGCAGAAGTTCGACGACTACTCGGTGAAATGGGTGACCGACACCCACTCACGTGTCGACTTCATCAACGGCTTCATCGAAACCTACACCGATCCCCTCGGCCTCAAAGCCACCTGGGAGGCAATGGTCAATTTCAAGAGCGAAGAGGCCTCCAAACGTACGCAGATCATCAGCGACAACGCACAGTGGTTCGAAGACCACTCACCCATCGACGACCGCTTCAAGAAGGAAGAGGTGAAAGGGGTCTCTGCCAAGGTGATCACCGCTGCCATCCTCGGTGGCGACACCTATCCCGCCACTCCCATCGGCATCAACCTGCCGAATGCCGACTGGATCAGACGTGACCATGGCTCCAAGTCGGTCACCATCGACAACATCACCTACGCATACACCAAGGCTGCCGAAGGAAACGGATTCAACGAAGAGTTCATGTGGAGTGACCGCGAACGGGAACTGGCGAAGCAATATGGTTCTCTTACCGATAACCTGCACACCGATCTGCACGAATGCCTGGGCCACGGCTCCGGCAAGCTGCTGGCGGGCGTCAGCAGCGACGTGCTGCAAGCCTACGGCTCACCGCTGGAGGAGACACGTGCCGACCTGTTCGCACTCTACTACCTGGCCGATCCGAAGCTGGTGGAGCTGGGACTGTTACCCGACAGTGAGGCTTATAAAGCAGAATATTACTCCTACATCATGAACGGTGCAATGACACAGCTCACCCGCATCCAGCCGGGGAAAGATATTGAACAGGCCCATATGCGCAACAGGGCGCTGATCTCCCGCTGGGTGATTGAGAAGGGCAAGGATGAGAAGGTGGTGGAACTGACCCAACAGGAGGGCAAAACCTACGTGGTGGTCAACGACTACGTGAAGCTGCGCACACTCTTCGGTCAACTGCTGGCAGAGGTACAGCGGATCAAGTCGGAAGGTGATTTCGAAGCCGGCAAGCAGCTGGTGGAAAGCTACGGCGTGAAGGTAGACCCGACACTGCACGAAGAGGTGCTGACCCGCTATGAGGCACTCAACCTGGCACCCTACAAAGGGTTTGTCAACCCGGTCTACAAGCTGGTGACCGACGATGAAGGCAAGGTGACCGATGTCACCCTCTCCTACGACGAGAACTACGTGGACCAGCAGCTGCGCTACTCACGCCAGTACTCGGTGCTGCCGTTGAAAAACTAATTCTTCTGCAATTCTTTTTCAAACAGGCGTTTCGGTAACCCCGAAACGCTTATTTTTGTATCGACCCGACAACAGACATTGCATATGAACTACGAAGAGACACTCGATTACCTCTACAACCAGATGCCTGAATACCAGCGCATCGGGGAACGAGCCTACAAGGTGGGACTGGACAACAGCCTCGCACTCGACCGCATTTTCGGTCACCCCCACCGGCGGTACAAAACCATCCACGTGGCCGGCACCAATGGCAAAGGATCCACCTCTCACCTGCTGGCGGCAATCCTCCAGGAATCGGGTTACAAGGTCGGCCTCTACACCTCTCCCCATCTGACTGACTTCCGCGAACGGATCCGTGTGAACGGAGAGATGATTGAGAAATCGTTTGTAGTTGACTTCACGGAACGATACCGGGAAGAGTTTGAACCGGTGATGCCCTCCTTCTTTGAACTGACCATGGAGATGGCCTTCCTCTGGTTCGCCAAACAAAAGGTGGATATCGCGGTGATCGAAACGGGACTCGGGGGACGGCTCGACAGCACCAACATCATCACCCCGGTGCTGAGCATCATCACCAATATCGGTCTCGATCATATGAAATTCCTGGGTGATACACTCCCCCAAATTGCAGCTGAAAAGGCGGGCATCATCAAACCGGGAGTGCCGGTGGTGATCGGAGAGAAGGGGAATCAGGAGGTGGAGAGGGTGTTTCGTAACAGGGCGGCATCGGTGCAGGCTCCCATTCGCTTTGCGGAGGAGGAAATCAGTGATCTTTCCGCTGTGAGTAAGGGATCCCGCTGGATCTTCCACACTCGCGAATACCCATCATTAATTTGCGAGTTGGGTGGTTTCGCACAACAGAAGAATGCCCGCACCTTGCTTACGGCAGTCGCATTGCTACAGAAGGGTGGATTGTCCATCCCCCGCAATGCGGTATACCGGGGATTTTCGCAGGTGATCACCCTTACCGGTTTGAGGGGACGATGGCAGCAACTGCAGGAGAAGCCGAAAATCATCTGTGACATCGCTCACAATGCCCATGGACTGGGTGATGTGATGGAACAACTGAAATCGGAACAATACAACCAACTTCATATGGTATTCGGGATGGCGAACGACAAGGATACCGGTTCCGTTCTTTCACTGTTGCCCAAAGAGGCACGATACTATTTCACGCGTGCATCGGTGCCACGGGCACTCGATGAACAGATGCTGCAGGAGCAGGCAGCAGCAGTTGGTTTAAAGGGTGAGCGCTTCGGGAGCGTGACAGAAGCGGTGGTGGCGGCCGTGAAAAACGCCGATGAAAATGATCTCATCTTCATCGGCGGCAGCTCCTTTGTGGTAGCAGATGCGCTGCCACTGTTCAACTGATTACCAGATCAGCACAAGACGGAAATTGTAGGCCTGGGGTGCATTTGCATCCTCATAGACATCCGATGCCTGGATAAAGAATGCCACATCACTGTTGCCACCCGATTGATACATCACATCGTAGCTGATGGTCTCGGTAAACGTTTCGGTAATGTTTCCCTCTGTATCGGTACCGTAATAGGTATGCACGAACGGCAGCATCTTCTGCACCTCATTCACACCCTGCTGTCCCAGGAAGAGATAACCCAACACGGCGCCATTCTCATAAATGAACTCGGTCAACTCCGGCAGCGAGTAGATAGCCTCATAACGTCTTTCCTGATCGTCCCACTCCCAGTCGCCCTGATTGGCCTGTATGTTCACAATCTCCCACTGGGTAAACTCCAGATTGGCATTGTTCTCCTGAAGGGCCTGCTCGATCATTCTCCTTACCTCCAGTTCACTCAGTGTGTCGTCTGTGGCACAGGAGGAACCGCCAAGGAGGATGGATGCAAAAAAAGCGGATGCCAGCAGGATCTTAGTGATGTTTCTTTTCATATCTGTTTCTGTTAATTGGTTTCTTAATTCGGCCATGCGCATCAATACAATAATTATCTCTATGACCGGAAAAGAGATGATTCGTTTAAATGAAACAAAAAAAAAATTGAAAAGTTTGAAACCCGCAGATAAAAAAAGTCCGCCGGAGCGGACTTTTGACGATTGTTGCTGATCAGAAACAACGATCCTGCTATCTTCTGCCTCCCAGGAATCCACCCAGCAGATCATCCAGCGGATTGCCATCGCCATCCTTATCCAGGATACCACCCAGCATGTCCATCAGGCCGCCACCGGTCGTACTGCGCTGCTGTGTGGCACCTCCCAGCAATCCGCCCAACAGGTCACCCAGGCCGCCGGCACCGGTGTTGGTCTGTCTTTTCTCTTTCCCCAGGTAAGCCATCACTATGGGGGCCACGATCGCCAGCAGGGGTCCGATCTTGCTCAGGCTGACGCCCGATTTCTGCGCGATACCCTGCTCCACGGCCGTACGGTTGTTACCGAATACATGTCCCAATATGCCGTCACCGTCCGATTGCAATTCTGACGTATGGCCCTGCAACATTCCCGAAAGGTTCTCCAGCAAAGAACCATCATGTTTCTTTTCCAGCGCGTTGTTCAGGCTTACGGCACCATCCTGCGACCGGGCGTTGCGTGTCATACCTGCCAGAATAGCCGGAATAGCCATGTTGACGGCACTGGAAGCCTGGTTTTCATTTACGCCGAGCTGACCGGC
>DURL01000201.1 GCA_012837345.1 Bacteroidales bacterium | reverse complement strand
TATCAGAACCCCGGTTATTAAACCATAGTCAAACATTTGAAAAAACAAGGAGAACATATCGTTCTCCTTGTTTTTCCTATCAACCGCCCTGAAAGAAGAATGAGTTGTCTCATACACAATTGTTCTTTTTGGTTTCACCCAATAATATATATTATATCTATACTTATTATCTTATTTTTCGATAAACCTTTTCTATTTTTACCCCAACTGTTGTAAAAAATAACTGTATTTTTGTAAAAATCAAAAGAAACCCGTTTTTTTCAGAATGTTTCAACAAGCAGTAATTTTTTTTTGAACAGTATTCGTTCATTTTTTTGCCCAACACTGTGCACGTGCACAATTATAAACCGGGGTTGTAACAAAAACGAAAGGAATCAACCCGTAACAGCACTCCGAATCAACATAACAACTTATACCTATCAAAAACAAACAGACAAAAATGGAAGATCTGTCAGCAACAAAGCGTGAGTCACGTGGCTTTTACAAGCTTTCACAGGTGCAACGCATCGGTTTCGGTTCCGGCGACCTGGCACAGAACCTTATCTACCAGACGGTATCGATGTATCTTCTGATATTCTACACCAATGTATTCGGACTGCCGGCCGCAACGGCAGCAGTGATGTTCCTGATCGTCCGGCTTATCGACGTGGTGTGGGATCCTATTGTGGGAGCATTTGTGGATAAACAAAACCCGAAGTGGGGCAAATATCGTTCCTGGCTGATACTGGGAGGTGTACCGCTGACGGGATTCGCCATCCTCTGTTTCTGGAACGGCTTCTCCGGCTCCCTCTTCTACGCCTATATCACCTATGTGGGCATGTCGATGGCTTATACTCTGGTGAATGTACCATACGGGGCGTTGAATGCCTCGCTCACCCGCGACACGGATGAGATCACCAAACTAACCGCCACCCGTATGTTCCTTGCAAATCTGGGGGGACTGGCCGTTGCATACGGTATACCCATCATTGTGAAGAGCCTCTCCCCGGACGGAAGAATCAACTCTGCCGAATCGGGCAATGCCTGGTTCATCACCATGACCATTTATGCACTGGTTGGACTGGCACTCCTGATCTTCTGCTATACCCAGACCAAAGAGCGGGTGGTGATGGATGAGAAGGATACACATGACGTGAAGGTCTCCGATCTATGGAAAGAGTTTGTCAGAAACCGGCCCTTGCGGGTGCTGGCTTTCTTCTTCATCACCGCATTTGCCATGATGGCCATCGGCAACTCGGCCGGATCCTATTACATGATTTACAACGTACATGCACCCGATATGGTGCCCTACTTCATGGCCCTCGGCTCCATACCGGCCTTCATCTTTATGCCGCTGGTACCTGCCATCAAACGTGCGATCGGGAAGAAACAGATGTTCTATGTCTTTCTCTCCATAGCCATCTTCGGCATGGGGCTGCTTTATGCCATCTCGGTGATCCCCGCCCTGAAGACAGAGGTCTGGCTGGTGCTGGTGGCACAATTTATCAAATCAACAGGTGTGATCGTAGCCACTGGATATATGTGGGCACTGGTGCCGGAGGTAATCTCCTACGGGGAACATAAAACAGGCCGTCGCATCTCGGGTATCGTCAATGCCCTTACCGGTATCTTTTTCAAGGCCGGCATGGCACTGGGTGGTGTGGTGCCCGGTTTCGTATTGGCTTTCGTGGGATTTGACGAGAAGAACGCCATCACGCAGGCCCCGTTAGTGGAACAGGGAATTCTTTGGCTGGTAGCGGTGATCCCCGCCCTGCTGCTGATTGTTGCAATGTTTGTCATCTCCCGCTATGAACTGGAGGATGACGTGATCGACAGGCTCAATCTCGAGATTGAAGCAAGACAAGACAAATTATAAAAAAACATCCGTTATGAAGACAAAAAAAAGGTTTAATCCATTGCTGGCAGGAGTACTCTTGCTCACCCTCCTTCTGATGGGATGCTCCGCTCCACAACAAGAGCAAGCACCTTCACTGAAGGATGCCTATAAGGATATGTTCCTTATCGGAACTGCTTTGAACGCAAATCACAATTTTGGCCATGACACGCTCGGCATAAAACTGATTCAAGACCATTTCAATTCAATCGTTGCCGAGAACTGCATGAAAAGCATGCATCTCCAACCTACCGAAGGAGTCTTTTTCTTCGATGAAGCCGATAAATTCATTGCGTTCGGGGAAGCCAACAACATGCATATCGTCGGCCATACACTCATCTGGCATTCACAGGCTCCCGACTGGCTCTTCACCGATGAAAACGGAGAGGATGTGTCGCGCGAGGTGATGATTGAACGGATGCGCAGCCATATCCACACCGTAGTGGGACGCTACAAAGGGCGTGTCGATGGATGGGATGTGGTAAATGAAGCTGTTCTCGACGACGGATCATGGCGCAACACCAAGTTCTATGAGATCATTGGTGAGGAATATATCAAACTGGCATTTCAATTTGCCCACGAAGCAGATCCCGATGCGGAACTCTATTACAACGACTATGCCATGTCACAGGAAGGCAAACGCAACAGCGTGGTGGAGATGGTAAAGAAGTTGCAGGAAGAGGGGATTAAGATTGACGGCATCGGTATGCAAGGTCATATGGGGATGGATTATCCCGATATCAGCGAGTTTGAGAAGAGCATCGAAGCGTTTGCAGCCCTTGGTGTGAAGGTGATGATTACCGAGATGGACATCACGCTGCTCCCCTTCCCTGCCGGCGAGACGGCTGAGGTATCGCTCACGGCCGAATACCAGGAAAAGATGAATCCCTATGCAGAGGGTCTGCCCGAAGAGGTGGAGGCAGCCTTCAACAAGCGTTACAGCGACTTCTTCGGTCTCTTCCTGAAACATCAGGATAAGATCAGCCGCGTCACTCTCTGGGGTCTGACCGACAACGACACCTGGCGCAACGACTGGCCCATACCGGGCAGGACCGACTATCCGCTGCTTTTCGATCGTAACTACGAGCCCAAAGCGGTGGTACAGCAACTGATTGATCTGACTAACGAATAACCCAATAAAACAAGATCTCGATGAAAGAACCAAGATATCTCGTGCCGGGTGACTTTATGGCCGACCCTGCAGTACACGTTTTCAACGGCCGACTCTATATTTATCCCTCCCACGATTGGGAGAGCGGTATCCCTGAGAATGACAACGGTGACCATTTCAACATGAAGGATTACCATGTCTTCTCAATGGATGAGGTGGAACAGGGAGAGGTGACCGACCACGGCGTGGTGCTGCGTACGGAGGATATCCCATGGGCAGGACGACAGCTGTGGGATAGTGATGTAGCCTTCAGGAACGGTAAATACTATATGTACTTCCCGCTGAAAGACCAGAACGACATCTTCCGCATCGGTGTCGCCATCAGTGACACACCGGAAGGACCTTTTGCTCCGCAGGAGAACCCGATGAAGGGCAGCTACAGCATCGACCCCTGTATCTGGCCCGACCGAGACGGGAATTACTACATGTACTTCGGTGGTTTGTGGGGTGGCCAACTACAGCGCTATCGCAACAACAAAGCACTTGAGTGTGCAATATTACCGGAAGGTGATGAACAGGCACTCTGCCCTAAGGTAGTGCGACTGCGTGAAGATATGCTGGAGTTTGCCGAGGAACCCCGCGATCTGGTAATTCTGGACGAAAATGGAAATCCCCTGACTGCCGGTGATAATGAACGTCGTTTCTTCGAGGCATCCTGGATGCACCATTACAACGGCAAGTACTACTTCACCTACTCCACCGGTGACACCCACCTGATCTGTTATGCCATCGGCGACAATCCATACGGACCCTTCACCTACCAGGGTGTGATCCTCACACCCGTGGTGGGATGGACCACCCACCACTCCATCGTGGAGTACAAGGGGAAATGGTATCTCTTTCACCACGACTGTGTACCCTCGGAAGGCAAAACATGGCTCAGGAGCCTGAAGGTGACAGAGCTGAAGTATAATCCCGACGGCACCATACAAACCATTAAAGGAACTGCGGAATAATGCAAAAAAAAGGGCTCTTACTGGTTATCAGCCTCTGCCTTGCAGCAATCGGCCAGCTGAATGCGGAGGATGGCAGCAGACTCTGGCTGCGCTTTCAGCCGCAGGAGTTCAGATCGTTACCCTCTTTCACCCATATCCGTGGAGATGCCTCATCGGTTGCCTACAGCGAGTTTCAGCATGCCTGGCAGGAGATAAGCGGCAGCTGTCTCCCGGAGAGAGGCAGGGAGACTGAGCACACCCTGTTGATCGGCACACTGAAAGAGCGACAGATACGCAGGCTTATTAAGGGTCATGAGTTGCAGGAGCTGGGGAGAGAGGGGTATATCATCCGAACTACCGGAGAGGGCAGCCGTCGTACCACGGTGGTAGCCTCCGCCGGTGAGGCAGGCCTCCTTTATGGTGTCTATCACCTTTTGCGACTCATTCAAACAGGCTCCTGCCATGATTCGCTTGCCATCAGTGAGCAACCTCGCTACGATATCCGCATCCTGAATCACTGGGACAACCTCAACGGGACAGTAGAACGCGGTTATGCCGGTCACTCCATCTGGCAGTGGGATCAGTTGCCACTCCATATCTCTCCGCTCTACAAGGATTATGCAAGGGCCAATGCCTCTGTGGGCATCAATGCCACAGTACTCAACAACGTGAATGCCACCCCCGATATCCTTACCAGGGGATATCTTGAGAAGGTGAGGCTGATTGCCAACGAGCTGCGTCCCTACCATATCAGGGTCTATCTCTCCATCAATTTCTCCTCCCCCGCGGAACTGGGTGGTCTTGAGAACTCCGACCCGCTCAACCCTGAGGTAGAGCAGTGGTGGAAGAGGAAAGCCGATGAGATATATCAAATCATTCCCGACTTCGGGGGATTCCTGGTGAAAGCAAATTCGGAAGGACTGCCTGGACCGCAGGATTACGGACGCAGCCACGCAGAGGGAGCCAATATGCTGGCCGATGCCCTCAAGCCTCATGGTGGCATCGTGATGTGGCGCGCCTTTGTCTACAACCCCACCGAGGAGGATCGTGCAAAGCAGGCTTACAGTGAGTTCATGTCGCTCGACGGGCAGTTCCGTGACAATGTGATCATCCAGGTGAAGAACGGTCCGGTTGACTTCCAACCGAGGGAGCCTTTCAGTCCCCTGTTCGGTGCGATGCAGCAGACAGCCCTGATGCCGGAGCTGCAGATCACACAGGAATATCTTGGTTTCTCCAATCACCTGGTCTACCTGGCCACGCAGTGGAAAGAGTTTCTGGAGAGTGACACCCATTGTATGGGGGAAGGATCGACTGTTGCCAGGAGCACAGACGGCACGCTCCTCACGCACCCGCTCACCGCCATTGCCGGTGTGGCCAACATCGGTCTGGATGCCAACTGGAGCGGTCACCACTTTGCACAATCCAACTGGTATGCCTTCGGACGGCTGGCCTGGGATCATACGCTCACGGCAGAGGAGATCGCAGAGGAGTGGATCGGGATGACCTTTACTACTGAACCGGCATTCGTAGATCCTGTGCGGGAGATGATGCTCAACTCATGGGAGACAGCCGTCGACTACATGATGCCACTCGGATTGCACCATATCTTCGCCTGGGATCACCACTACGGCCCTGAGCCCTGGTGTGATATCCCCGGTGCTCGTCCCGACTGGTTGCCACCCTATTACCACAATGCCAGTGAAGAGGGGATCGGGTTCGACCGCAGCACCACAGGCAGCGATGCGGTGTCGCAATACTGTGCACCTTTGAGTGAGACGTTCAACAACCCGGCATCCTGCCCGGATGAGCTGTTGCTCTGGTTTCACCATATTCCCTGGGACCATCCGATGCAGAATGGTCGCACCCTTTGGGATGAGCTCTGTTACCGGTACGATGGAGGGGTGCAGCAGGTACGGGCATTTCAAAAGGTGTGGGACCGGATGGAACCCTACGTGGACAGCGAACGTTTTCGCCATGTGCAGTCACGCCTCAGGATACAGTCGCGCGATGCCGTATGGTGGAAGGATGCCTGTCTGCTTTACTTCCAGACTTTCTCCGGTAAGCCTATCCCGTACGATATTGAGCGACCGGTACATGAGCTGGAAGAGCTGAAAAAAATCAAACTGGACCTCAAACACCATAACTGATGTGCGGATGAGAGGATGTGGAGATGTGATGCAGAATAACAGCTGAAAACTGAAAATCGGAAAGTCAAAATGATTAAAACCTGGAGATGGTTTGGTGAGAAGGATTCCATTACACTGGAGATGCTGCGGCAGATTGGTGTGGAGGGAATCGTGACGGCACTGTATGACCTGCCGCCCGGTGAGGTATGGAATGTCGAAGCAATTGACGAACTGAAGCAGACCATCGAAAAGGCAGGACTTGTCTGGTCAGTAGCTGAGAGTCTTCCCGTAGCCGAGGAGATCAAATATGGTGCTTCCACACGCGACCAGCTGATCAACAACTACAACGAGAGCCTGATCAACCTGGGCAGGGCAGGCATCAAAACCATCTGCTACAACTTCATGCCGGCTATCGACTGGGTAAGGACCGATCTGAACCACCCGCTACCCGATGGGACCTCCACCCTCTTCTTCGATCGTATACGATATGCCTACTTCGATTGCAGGATCCTGCAACGGTTGGGGGCAGAGGCAGATTACAGCCAGGAGGATCTGGAGAGAATTGAACAGCTGGATCTGAGCCTCAGCGAAGCAGAGAAGGCTGCATTGATTGACACCATCATTGTCAGGACACAGGGATTCATACACCGCAAGATGAAAGAGGGAGCCGATCCGGTGACCGAATTCAAAAAGCTATTGCATCTATATGCCGGTATCGACCGGGAGGGATTGCGGGCAAACCTGACCTACTTCCTGGAGAGGGTGATTCCGGTGGCAGAAGCATATGGCATCATGCTCTGTATCCATCCCGATGATCCCCCTTTCCCGGTGTTTGGGTTACCCCGTATCGTCAGCGTGGAAGAGGACCTGGATTGGATCATCAAAATAGTCAACAACCACAGCAATGGCATCACGCTCTGCGCCGGATCACTCAGTGCCATCGCGGAGAATGATGTGCCACATATGGCCAGACGTTTCGCCAAAAGAATCGGTTTTGCCCATTTGCGAAGCACACAGCTCCTCCCCGGAGGTGATTTCATGGAAGCTTCACATCTGGAAGGAAATGGCAGACTGATAGAGGTGATCCGTGAACTCGAAAAAAACGGAGCTGACATCCCCATGCGGGTAGATCACGGCAGGGTGCTACCGGGCGACAGGGAGATAGCCCACAACCCCGGGTACTCCTTCTACGGGAGGATGTTCGCCCTGGCACAGGTAGAGGGGATGATGGCAGTGGTACGAAAAGAGATAGAAGAGAAAAAGATTACAAACTAATATATGCAAGATTTATTCAAAATAAGCGGAAGAGTGATGGTGATCACCGGCGGCACAGGTATACTGGGCAGCGTGATCGCCTCCTATCTGGCAGGTGAAGGTGCCAGTGTCGTGATCCTGGGCCGTCGCAGAGAGGCAGGTGAAGCGTTGGTAAATGAGATCAGAAGAAAGGGAGGTGAAGCCCTGTTCCTGGAGACAGATGTGATGGATGCAGATCGATTGACACAAAACAGGGATGAGATCCTGGCCCGGTATGGTCGTATCGATGTCTTGTTGAACGCAGCCGGTGGCAATATGTCCGGTGC
Organism: Bacteroidales bacterium; assembly: GCA_012837345.1. Lineage (GTDB taxonomy): Bacteria > Bacteroidota > Bacteroidia > Bacteroidales > Dysgonomonadaceae > Proteiniphilum. Next base: position 5,394 of record DURL01000201.1, on the reverse strand, counting down.
GAACATCCCCCCCGAAAAAACCTTTTTCGATCTGGATATGAACCAGTTCGATCAGGTGGTACGACTCAATCTCACCGGGAGTGTGCTCCCTACACAGATATTCCTGCAACCGATGGTGCAGCAAAAGAAAGGGGTGATCCTCAACTTCTCCTCCATGGCTGCCTTCCGTCCCATGACACGGGTCGTGGGTTATGCCGCTGCGAAAGCCGGGGTGACCAACTTCACCCAGTTTCTGGCTACTGAAGTGGCTATTAAGTTTGGTGAAGGAATCCGGGTGAATGCCGTTGCCCCCGGCTTCTTCCTTACCGAGCAGAACAGGGAGCTGTTGACCAACCCCGACGGCTCATATACCAAACGGGGGCAGGATGTGATCCGGCAGACTCCTTTCAAACGATTGGGCAGGCCGGAAGAGCTTTGTGGCACCATCCATTACCTGGTGAGCGACGCCTCTGCCTTTGTGACCGGCAGCACCATCACGGTTGATGGCGGGTTTAACGTCTTTGCCATGTGAAAAAGATAATTTCAAATTCTCTGGCGCGACATGCCACCCATAACAACAGAAAAGAACAGAAACAGAACAATTGATAAAACGACAAACAATGTATCTACTGGGATATGACATTGGCAGTTCATCAGTGAAAGCAGCACTGGTGAATGCAGAAACAGGGAAAACCGTGGCGTCGGATTTTTATCCGAAAACCGAGATGAGCATGCAGGCCCTTCAGGCAGGCTGGGCAGAACAGGATCCTGAGATGTGGTGGAGCAACCTGAAGCTTGCCAACGCTTCGGTGTTGCAACAATCGGGAGTAGACCCGGCCGACATCAAGGCCATTGGCATCTCCTGGCAGATGCATGGACTGGTGATGATTGACAAAGAGCGTCAGCTGCTGCGGCCCTCCATCATCTGGTGCGACAGCCGTGCGGTACCCTACGGTGAGAAAGCTTTCAATACCATCGGTGAAGAGAAGGTACTCTCCCACCTGCTCAATTCACCCGGTAACTTCACTGCAGCCAAGCTGGCCTGGGTGAAGGAGAATGAGCCGGAGCTCTACAAACGGATTTACAGGATCATGCTGCCGGGCGATTACATTGCCATGAAGCTGACCGGTGAGATTGGCATCACCGTGGAGGGTCTCTCGGAGGGTATCTTCTGGGATTTCAAGGAGAACAGACTCTCACCGGATGTGATGGATCACTTCGGCTTTGAAAAGGAGATGATCCCCTCCCTGACACCGGTATTTGGCATCCAGGGGAAAGTGACTGATGCCGTGGCCGCGGAACTGGGATTACATGCCGGCACACCGGTGAGCTACCGGGCAGGTGATCAACCCAACAACGCCCTGTCGCTCAACGTCTTCAATCCTGGCGAAATCGCCTCCACCGCCGGCACTTCCGGAGTGGTTTATGGAGTGCTCGACAAGGTGAAGTATGACCCTCTTTCCAGGGTCAACATATTCGCACATGTGAATCACCTGCCGGAGCAGACCCGTCTGGGAGTATTGCTCTGCATCAACGGCACCGGTATCCTCAACTCATGGATCAAGAAGAACATGGTGCCTGCGGAGCTGGGATACAATGAGATGAACCAGCTGGCCGCACAATCGCCCATCGGCGCCAGAGGCATATCAGTTATACCCTTCGGAAACGGTGCGGAACGAGTACTGGAAAACAGGGATCCCGGCAGCTCCTTCCATGGCATCAACTTTAACATCCACTCCCTCTCAGACCTTTTACGGGCAGCACAGGAGGGCATCGTCTTCTCCTTCCAGTATGGCATGGAGGTGATGCAGGCAATCGGCATGGATATCAAGGTGATCCGGGCCGGCAATGCCAACATGTTCCTCAGTCCTCTCTTCCGCGAGACACTTGCCTCGGTGAGCGGTGCGGTGATTGAGCTCTACGACACCGACGGAGCAGCAGGTGCAGCCAAGGGCGCCGGTATGGGTGCCGGCATCTATGCCTCATCACAGGAAGCATTTGCATCCCTACGGAAAATCATGACGGTTGAGCCGGACACACACCATTCCGGGCAATATATGGAAGCCTACACGCAATGGAAAAAACAGATCTGAACACAACATCGTATAATTATTAATTCAACAATTTATGGAAACTGAAAAAAAAGGTAATGAATATTTTCCCGGTATAGGGAAGATAAAATTTGAAGGAAAAGAGAGTCGCAACCCATTGGCTTTCCGTTACTATGACCCCGAAAAAATGGTCTACGGACGCAAAATGAAAGATTGGTTCAAGTTCTCAATGGCCTACTGGCACACACTCTGCGCCGAGTCGGACGATCCGTTCGGGGAAGAGACCAAGGATTTTGAATGGAACAACGGTGATGCCATTCTCGAGCGAGCCAAAAAGAAGGTGGATGCAGGCTTCGAGTTCATGCAGAAGATCGGTCTCGACTATTTCTGTTTCCATGATGTGGACCTGGTGGAAGAGGGCAACTCACTGGAAGAGTATGAAGCCAACCTGAAAAGCATCGTGGCCTATGTAAAAGAGAAGATGAATGCCACCGGAATCAAACTGCTTTGGGGTACCGCCAACGTATTCGGGAACAAACGCTACATGAATGGCGCAGCCACCAACCCCAACTTCGACAGTGTGGCCTATGCTGCCACACAGATCAAGAACGCACTCGATGCCACCATCGAACTGGGAGGTGAGAACTATGTATTCTGGGGTGGCCGTGAAGGCTACATGACGCTACTCAACACCGAAATGAAACGGGAAAAGGAACACCTGGCCACCATGCTGAAGATGGCTCGCGACTATGCCCGTGCAAAGGGATTCAAGGGGACCTTCTTCATCGAACCCAAACCGATGGAGCCCACCAAGCATCAGTACGATACCGATACTGAAACTGTGATCGGATTCCTCCGCGCCCATGGACTGGACAAAGACTTTAAACTGAATATCGAAGTGAACCATGCCACGCTGGCGGGCCACACCTTTGAACATGAGCTGCAGTGTGCAGTGGATGCAGGACTGCTGGGCTCTATCGATGCCAACAGGGGTGACTACCAGAACGGCTGGGACACTGACCAGTTCCCCATCGACCTGTATGAACTGACACAGGCCATGCTGGTGATCCTTCGCGGAGGCGGCATGCAGGGTGGCGGTACCAACTTCGACGCCAAAACGCGCCGCAACTCCACCGACCTCGATGATATCTTCATCGCACACATTGCCGGTATGGACGCCTTCGCACGCGCGCTTGAGTCGGCAGCCGCCATCCTGGAAGAGTCTCCCTATCTCTCCATGCTCAAAGAACGTTATGCCTCGTTCGATGAGGGTAAGGGAAAAGCTTTTGAAGAGGGAAAACTCACCCTTGAGGATTTGCGCCAGTATGCTCTTTCATTGGGAAAGGAACCGGCTCAGATCAGTGGCAAGCAGGAACTTTACGAAGCGATCGTAAACATGTATATTTGATGTGATATGTAGTGATGAGATCAACTGCCTGATTTTGGGCAGTTGATCTCTCTTTTCAACTGCAAATTCAAACACTGTTTGGATCTGCATTTCTTTTCCAGCCTACCTTTAACGAATCTGTTTATTACCTATGAAACGGTTTATGCACGCATCCTATTCCAGAATCCTCCTGACCATTACTTTTTCACTGCTGATCACGCCATTATTCGGTTCTGTCAAACTCCCTCCGCTGATCTCCGACAACATGATGATACAGAGAGAGAAGGAAATAGAGCTATGGGGCAATGCCGATGCGGGTGAATTGGTCACGCTACTGTTTCTGAAGAGAAGATACGAAACGGTTGCCGACCAGCACGGAAGATGGTCACTGCTGTTGCCCCCCTGCGCTGCCGGCGGGCCCTATACAATGAAGATAAACGACATCACCCTGCGCAACATCATGGTGGGTGATGTCTGGATCGTTTCCGGACAATCAAATGTGGATCTCCCTATCTACCGCGTGGAAGACCTGTATAAAGAGCTGACCGATACTTTACGGAAAGAGAAGATACGGTTATTGAAGGTAGCCAACAACACCCATATCGCCGGTACCGAGGAGGAGCTGGCCGATACCCGGTGGCGTGTGCTGGCACCGGATAACGTGTCCGACTTCTCTGCATTGTCCTACTTCCTGGCCCTCGACCTGTATGAGAAGACCGGGATCCCGCAAGGGGTGATAGCCACCAGCTGGGGGGGTACCCCTATACAATCCTGGATAGGTGAAGCGTATCTGAAAAAATACCCCCATTATTACAATGAGATGCTACTGACGCGTAACGAGATCTATGTGTCGCAGGTGAACAGGGCGGCACAGGTTGCAGGTCGCAACTGGAACGAATTGCTTTACACCCTTGATCCGGGAGTGCATGAAAAGTGGTATGCCACTGCGTACGACGACCGGCAGTGGCAAACGATAGATCAGTATGACAACGGTTCATGGACGCATAATGAACATGGACCTTTTAACGGATCCTACTGGTTCAGACAGGAGATTGAAGTGGATGCAACGCATGCAGGTGAAGAGGCGTTGCTGCGAGTAGGACGCCTGATCGATGCCGATTCCACCTATCTGAATGGCGTGCTGGTCGGCACAACCGGCTACCAGTATCCACCCCGCAAATACCACATACCTGCCGGACTCCTCAAGTCAGGGAAGAATGTGATCACCATCCGGCTCATAGGCGGCAGTAACGCAGCATTTATCAAGGATAAACCCTATAAAATCGTATACAGCAACGGTGATGAACAGCCCTTGTCAGCTCACTGGAAGTTTAGGCATGGAGCCTTGATGCCTCACCAGAGGGTGCAGGCTATCAGCCTGCAGAACATCGCCACCGCATGCTATAACAGCATGATATGGCCCCTTCGCCATTACCCCGTCTCGGGTGTTTTATGGTACCAGGGAGAATCAAATACCAGTCGTGCAAAGGAATATGAGATGTTGCTGGGTGACCTGATGGCCAACTGGCGCGAGAGTTGGAATGAACCCTCCCTCCCCTTTTTCATCGTACAGCTGCCGGACTATATGCCTTCAACTGAGATACCTTCGGAGAGCGGCTGGGTTACACTTCGTGAATCACAACGCAGAGCAACATGCAATGATCGCAATGCCGAGTTGGTGGTTGGATTGGGTTTGGGTGAGTGGAACGATATCCATCCCCTGCGAAAAAGAGAGATGGCTGAACGCGCATCGCTCGAAATCCGGAAGAAAATATACGGACAACCAGTGATAGTGACTCCACGCCTTGTAAGGGGTGAAATATCGGGCAACAGCGTGACTCTCACCTTTACCGACATTGTGAAGGGTGATGCCGATGGCAGAGTGTATGACGTGGAACTCTCTGCCGATGGCAGGGTCTATCGAAATGCAGAGGCAGTTGTAAATGAGAACAAACTACTCATCACCTGCTCAGGAAT
>DURL01000200.1 GCA_012837345.1 Bacteroidales bacterium | reverse complement strand
GGCAGCCGAAAGAGAAGGGATCAAGTTTGGTATCTGGCTTGAGCCGGAGATGACCAACAGCGTGAGTGAGCTGTATGAGAAGCATCCCCACTGGGTGATCGGTCAGCCCAACCGTGAACTTCGTCCCGGCAGGGGAGGTACTCAGTTGGTGCTTGACCTCTCCAATCCCGAGGTGCAGGAGTTCATCTACAAACTGATTGACGATCTGCTTACCAGACATCCTCAAATTGCCTATATCAAGTGGGATGCCAACATGAATGTCAACAACTATGGCTCTCATCATCTGCCGGCAGAGCGTCAGTCGCACCTCTACATCGACTATCACCGCGGATTTGCAAAGGTGATGCAACGCATCCGCGACAAATACCCCGACATGGTGATCCAGGCATGTGCCAGCGGCGGTGGCAGGGCCAACTATGGCGTGCTACCCTACTTCGATGAGTTCTGGGTCAGCGACAATACCGAGGCACTGCAGCGCATCTACATGCAATGGGGGATCTCCTACTTCTTCCCGGCTGTTGCTATGGCAGCACACGTGGGCTCATCCCCCAACCACCAGACAGGGAGGGTGATGCCGCTCAAGTTGCGCTTCGATGTGGCCATGACAGGCCGTCTCGGCATGGAGATGCAGCCACGCAACATGACCGACGAGGAGAGAGCCTTCTCGCGCAAGGCAATCAGCAACTACAAGGAGATTCGTGAGGTGGTGCAGCAGGGTGATCTCTACCGGCTGGTGTCACCCTACGACGACAAAGGGGTTGCCTCCCTGCTTTATACTGATCCCGGAAAGGCGAAAGCTGTTTTCTTCGTTTTCAAGACTGAGCACTTCCACGGACAGGTGCTTCCCCCTCTCAGGATGGCGGGTCTGGACCCCGGGAAGAACTACCTAATCAGGGAGCTGAACCGATCGGATAGTGAGCATCTCCCGGTTGAAGGAAAGGTGATCAGTGGTGCATTGCTGATGAACAACGGCATCGAATTGCCACTGGAAAAAGAGTATGCCAGTCGCGTGCTGCTGCTCACCGAAGTTGAAGGGGTGAATTAAGATACCCTCATCCATTAGTGCTTCCGGTTTAGAGGGTGTGTCAATATTGCGCTTTTATTGTTTTTTAAAGTTATCAGGGCGTGGTGAGCAATCCAAACCCCTACATTTGTTGTTATAGTAATGAGAAGCAATGAAACAAACCAATAAAAAACCAGAGTTATGAAAAAATGGATATCCCTTTTAGCTGTATTGACCCTCATGATGGGAGTCACTGCCTGTGGCAGCGACAAACCTGATGACCTGCCCGCATCTCAAAACGCTTCTGCCTCCAAGTCATTTACATTGATCGCTTCGGCCGGGGCCGCTTCAAGAAGCGAGATCACCTTTTCATTGAGTGACTTCGCCGCCATCAGTGAATATGTAAAGTACGTCAGCAATGCCATCATCCAGACCAGCTCATACGTGGAAGTGACCGGCATCACTTCATCACAGGCTGTAGAGCTGAAGGATGTCACACTCTCGCTGAAGAGTGACTCCAAGAAAAAGATTGTGTTGCCCGTGATTGATTCCAACGAGAGATTTATGGAGCTGACACAACTCACCTTCCTGCAGGAGATCATGAACGAGATCTACCGGAGAGGATCTTCTAAATTGGTGCTTACCTACACCTCCACGCACAACCTCACTTCACCGGTTACATTGGCCATCAAACTGGATGGTAAGTTTACATTCAATTGATCATTAAACCTCATACATACGAATAAAGGTTGCCCCGGAAGGCAACCTTTTTTTTATCTGTCCGATTCTGATATATCGGGAATACAGTTAGTTACTGTACCGGTTCGAGGTACTGCGCGTAGCAGTATCCCTCTTCACCGTCCACGTCTCGTACAAGCCACCAGAGATCGTTGCTCTTGCTGATCAGGGTGATGATTTCACCTTTCTCTGCCTTACCCACGATGGGCTGGTCGGTGCCGGGTCCCTTGCGGATGTTAAGTCTGCTTTCACGGGTGACCACACGAACCTTTCCGCCTTCGGTCACGGCAGCTTTCACGTTCATCAACACGTCGTTGCTCCTGAATTGCGGATCGAGACGCTGATAGATATCCCACATCTTGTCCTTGATGGACGCTGTTGGTACGGTTCCTTCCAGTTTCAACACTTTACCGTTATCGGTAACCATCACGTTGTTGGCCCGGGCCAGCTCAATCAGTTCCTTGTACTTCTCTGTCAATGCCATGTTCTTTTTATTTTACGGTAAGGTTATTCACGATCTGCACCGGATTCAGTGCATTCATCTTCTCCATCAGTGTAGGAAGATCTCTTTCCCTGATCTCGCCATTCAGGGTGATCACGCCATCCTGTACGGTGGCAGTCACTGTTGCATGATCTTTCATCGCATCAGCCAGAGCTGCGTTGATGGCAGCGTCAAGTTCAGAGTAATCCGGTGCGGGAGGAACCACTTCAATATTGTTTACCACCGACTTCACGTTTACTACCGCCGCAACGGCACTTTCGGCAGCAGCCTTGGCAGCATCATCTTCAACAATGCCGGTGAGCGTGGCCACCTGTTCCTGTACGGTCACCGCCACGCCTGCCAGTGCGGGATCAGCCATCAAAACTTCCTGTGCTGTTTTCTGCACATCTGCGTCGTTCACTTTCTTACACGAGGCAACACTCATACCGATTGCCAGGATCAGTGTAATTGCTGTCATGAATCTAAATGCTT
>DURL01000199.1 GCA_012837345.1 Bacteroidales bacterium | reverse complement strand
GATCTTTCTCCTCCCGGTTCATCTCCATCCAGTCGTCGAGCATCGCTTTGCACTCTTTCACGATTTCAGGATGACCGGTCAGCGACTTGTACTTCCAGTCGTTCTCCCTCATGAATCGGTTTATATGATTCCGTTTGCTTTGCAGCTTCTTCCCTTTGAGATGAATCAGCTTTTCTGTTGTATAGATATAATCCGACACACTCCGGTTAAGCTTATATTCGAATATACCGGGCATTGACTCCTCAATCTCTTCAATCATCTCCTGCGTGAGCCCTCTGATCTGAAAAAGGGTGTCAAACTGGCTGTGATCATCCATGATGCTCTCGATACTTTCTTTCACATCGCCGGCACCGATAGGCTTCAGGTAAGAATTACGGCCGTTATTGTCTTTAAAGCGAATAAACAGCCAGCCATCTTTCACGGCAAACTGCGTATCAAACTTTCTCCCCCAGGCAAACAAGTTGGTGAAACAGAGGTCCGAGGCCCTGTAATTTTGATTTTCGAGATACGAATTAATTGTTTCTCTGTCTTTTAATTCAATAGTTTTAAATGTAAGCATAAGATAACGGCTTTCTTTATCTTGTTTTGTGTGAATTATTGTTGTAAAATCGAAATATCAAATTGAAGTAAATCTTGCGTAAAGATAAAATAATGATTGAACAACCCTTTTTTTAAGCTAGCTTGAAAAAACATTGCCGGCCACTGGTTATTTATCAAAATAGACAAAAACTAAACTTGTCCGGATAAAACCATAGCAAATAAATATCCAGCTAAAGTAAACAAAAACTACCAATAAAAGTTTAACATTGATGATCGATAAAAATGATTCAACCGGTCACCTTACTTCAACAACGCAGTATTTTCTCTAAAAATTGCCAGTAAACATCTTAGTAGTAACGAAAAATTGCTTCTTTCGGCGGCTTTACATATACGAATAAAATAACGAATGCGCAAAACAGGCATATTTACTGCCTGACCATACGGGCGTTAATAGATTCTCCTGAACGATCGCGGTATAAAAACAACAATTCAGAGACCCAAATACCATTTAGCTATAGAAAAATAGATAAGTACGCCTGATATATCGGCAATCGATGTAATCAAGGGAGCACTCGCTGTGGCAGGGTCCAGCTTAAAGCGAGTAAAAACAAAAGGAAGAAGCATTCCGACCATACTTCCCACAACTACAACAAAGACCATGGTAAGGGCAACAACCGGAACGATATAAGGAGAGCGCCAGCTTGCCACCAGCGATACACCGGCCGCCATACTTACCCCGAGAACCAAGGCAACGACAAATTCCTTACCCAATAACCTCACCCAATCTCTTCGCTGCACATCACCTACCGCAAGAGCCCTGATTATGAGTGTAGCTGATTGGGATCCGGCATTTCCTGCACTGTCAATTAACAACGGCAGAAAGAAAACCAGCGCCACAACAGACTCAATAAGATGTTCAAAGCGTGAAATAGCTGCTCCCGAAAAAATATTCACGAAAACAAGGGCCATAAGCCATACAATGCGCTTCTTGTACAGGAAAGATACCGAAGCATGAAGTGGGTTGATTTTCGCGTCTTCAACGGCACCAAACTTGTGAAAATCTTCTGTTTCTTCCTCTTCGGCAACATCAAAGATATCGTCAATAGTTACAATACCCAACAGTGTTCCGCCCGTATCGATTACTGGAAGAGCGGTTCTGTTATAATCTTTAAAAATCCTGATCGCCTTTTCCTGATCATCATAGGCACTTAATGATAAACATTTCTCACCGATCAGATTTTCAATCCGCACATCAGAGCCGGAGATCAATACATCACGGATAAGAATATCATCAACAAGCTTCCATTCATAATCCACCACGTATATTACATCTAACGTCTCCGCATCTCTTCCAAACTTACGAACATGCTGCAAAGTCTCTTCAACTGTGAAGAAGGATTTGACTGCCACGTACTTTGGAGTCATGAGGCGACCAATACTATCCTCCGGATAGCCAAGAAGTTGTATAGCAATACTCCTATTCTCAGGGTTAAGCATCTGCATGAAGCGCTGAGTTACCTGACCGGGAAGCTCCTCAAAAAAAGCAGTCCGCTCATCAGGGTCCATATCATTCATCAGATCTGCCACTTTTTTCGCATTATTGGCTAAATCAGAAATAATCTCTCCCTGCTTTATGGGCGAGAGCTCCTGAAACACGTCTTTAGCCTTTTCACGCGGTAAAAACCTGAAAAGGACGGCAGAGTCGAACTCTCTGCTATGTTCAATGAGGAAAACAATCGAAGGATTGTCCAGTGACAGCAGTTTTTCCTGGAGAATATTCCAGGACTGCTCTTTAATTAGTTTGCGGAATTGTGTTAATTTTTCATCCATTTCTACCTCCTAACCTAAGAGAATAAATACGACATAATACGACTGTGCTTAGACCACAGTGTATAATAACACCGAAATTTGTCTGCCCGACAAATTACTTTTTCTTAGCGTGGAGTGATTTGCTAAGGTACAGGGTGCATCACATGATTAAAACTTCCTGAAACCTACTATTTCTCTAACGTTAGCAATTGTTTTCCGAGCATTTTCGCGGGCTCTTTCAACTCCGTCGGACGTCACCTTCCGCAAATAAGCATCATCTTTTTCAATTTCGAGCACCCGTTCACGGATAGGCAATGTAACTTTTATGATATCCTCGGCCAATTGCTTCTTGAGATCGCCATAACGTATTTCACAGTTGTTCCACTGATCATTGAAATGCTGCACCACATCAGGAGCTGAGACAGTACGAAGAAGGGTGAAGAGATTCTCAATATAATCGGGCTTGGGAGAATTAGGAGCGGTAGGTCCGGCGTCGGTAAGCGCCTTTTTCACTTTTTTCTCTATATCTTTCGGACTGTCACTCAGATAAATAGCATTTCCCTCCGATTTACCCATTTTTCCACTGCCATCCAGACCTGGAATTTTAACCAGTTCCTCTCCAAAATTGTAAGCCACAGGTTCTTTAAAGTACTCCACTCCGTAGAAGTTGTTAAAGCGACGCGCGAACTTACGGGTCATCTCCAGGTGTTGCTCCTGATCCTTGCCCACCGGCACCTTGTCGGCATTGTGGATGAGGATATCGGCCGCCATCAGTGTGGGGTAGGTCAGCAGTCCGGCGTTCACATTCTCGGGCTGCTTGCGCGCTTTATCCTTGAAGGAGGTTGTCTTTGACAGTTCTCCCAGGTAGGCGTGCATATTCAGGTAGAGGTAGAGCTCAGCTGTCTCGTGCAGGTCACTCTGTATGTAGATCACCGACTTCTCCGGGTCGATACCGGCCGCCAGATAATCCACCAGTACGTTCTTCACGTTCTGGTGCAGCATCTTAGGGTCAGGGTGGGTGGTGAGGGAGTGAATGTCGGCAATGAAAAAATAACAGCTGTTCTCTTCCTGCATCCTGATGAAGTTGCGCAGGGCGCCGTAGTAATTACCCAGGTGCAGCTTGCCGGTGGAACGTATACCGCTTAATACTATATCCATGATCTCTTATTCAAATTTTCAGCTTACAAAGATAGGAAAATATCACCAAAAGGGGAATCTATTTTTCAGTCACGCATTTATGTTGTATCTTTCAAACGTGAATCCATATCGGTTCTAAAATAACGCTATTAAGGAAATATTTCCGCAAATAGCTCTCGTTTCAGCGGCAAAAGTATTACTTTTGCAGTTCGAGACAATCATGTTCCCTATAACGGGTTAATAAGCTAAAACCTTGTTTGAAAAGAACCAATCAAGCAACAACTATTAATAACATCAATAATAATTAAAAACAGAACTTTATGAGTTGGTTAATTGATTCATCTATCGGACGGAAACTGGTGCAGAGTATTTCCGGCCTGTTCCTGGTCCTGTTCCTCCTGTTTCACATGTCGATGAACCTGGTGCTCATCTTCAGCTACGACACCTACAACTTCCTCGCCAACGAGGTGTTGGGTGCCAACTGGTGGGCCATCGCCGGCACAGCGGTGATCGCGTTGGGATTCGTGATTCACATCATCTACGCGATCATTCTCACCCTGCAAAATATGAAAGCCAGAGGCAAGGATCGTTATGCCACTTCGAGCAAGACAGACACCACCTGGTCGTCGAAGAACATGTTTGTGCTGGGGCTTTTCATCCTGCTGTTCCTCTTCCTGCATCTCTACCAGATGTGGTACCAGATGCAGTTCAAGGAGCTCTTCATGATTGAGGGTGCCCGTCACGACGGAGCCCAGCTGGTAGAAGAGGTCTTCTCCAATCTCTGGGTGGTGGTGGTCTATGTGATCGCCTTCATCGCTCTCTGGTATCATCTTCTCCACGGCTTCTGGAGTGCACTGCACACTGCGGGACTGAACAACACCCTCTGGATGAAACGGGTGAAGGTGCTGAGCAACATCATTGCCACGGTGATCTCACTCGGATTCATCGTCGTGGCCATCGCCGTTCACCTGGGATACTCCAACCTGTTAGGATAACTTTAGAAACTGAATATTATGAACAAATT
>DURL01000020.1 GCA_012837345.1 Bacteroidales bacterium | reverse complement strand
TGCGTGTCAGCCTTGACAAGCGAAACCGCAAGGGGAAGGCGGTGACACTGGTCACCGGTTTTCGGGGAAGTGAGGAGGAGCTGCAGGAGTTGGGCAAGCTGTTGAAGATGAGATGTGGCGTGGGTGGATCGGCCAAGGAGGGTGAGATCATCGTCCAGGGTGACCACCGTACGAAGGTGTTGGATATTCTCCAAAAAGAGGGATATGCCAAGTCACGCATCATCTGAACGTGAGCTGCTCCATCTGATCAAAGCCTCCGCGGGATCGGGCAAGACACACCGACTGACGGGTGAGTACCTGCGTCTGCTCTTTTCGCGTCCCAACAATCACACCCATATCCTGGCGGTCACCTTCACCAACAAGGCCACAGATGAGATGAAGTCACGCATCGTGGAGGAGCTGTACCACCTCTCCGCCGGTGAGTCCTCAGGTTACCTGGAGGATCTGATGCAGGAGTTCACGATGAACGAAGGACGTGTCCGTGGCCTCGCCAGGAGTATCCTCGAGACCATCCTGCATGACTATTCAGCCTTCAACATAAGTACCATCGACCGCTTCTTCCAGCGCACCATGCGGGCATTCACCCGTGAAATCGGGTTGGCCGGCGGGTACAACATCGAGGTGGAGGAATCTGCCATGCTGATGGAGGCGGTGGACCTGATGCTTTCTGAACTGGACAAGCCGGAGAACAAATCCCTGTCCGACTGGTTGCTGCGATTCATGCAGGATAGCATCGAGGAGGGCAGGAACTGGAAGATTGAGAGCCAGGTCTACGAGCTGGCGGCACAACTCTCCAATGAGACCTACAAATCACTCACACCGGAAGAGTTTGCAGTGATCCAGGACAAGCAGTTCCTGGAGGAGTACAGACTGATGCTGTTGCGTATCATCCGCAGCTATGAAAGGGAAATTAAGGAAGCAGGCGTGCAGGCTGTACAGATCATGGAGCAGTATGGGCTGGCAGTGAATGACTTCAAGTATGGCAAAGGTTCGGGATTTCTCCTGCTGGTAAAACTGGCAAACGGCATCATCGACAAACCTTCAGACCGCCTCAGGGGAGCGGCCGACAACGTGGAGGCCTGGATCGGCGGCAAGGCAAAGGATAAAGAGAATGCATTTTACAGTGCCTATGCTGCAGGACTGAACGACTGCCTGAACCGTATCATTCAGCTTTCGGACAACGACAGGGAGTATGCAACGGCAAAGGCAATCCTGCAAAATTTCTATACCCTCGGCATCCTGAGTGACATTAAAAACCGACTGAGAAGTCTGCAGCAAGAGAACAACACCCTTTTCCTCTCCGACACCACCGAGCTGCTGAACCAAATCATCGCAGGTGCCGATGCACCTTTCATCTTTGAGAAAACAGGTACACTGCTCACCCACTACATGATTGATGAGTTTCAGGACACCTCACGAATGCAATGGCAAAACTTCATGCCACTGATACGGGAGAGTATAGCCTCCGGCAACTTCAACCTGATCGTGGGAGATGTGAAGCAGAGCATCTACCGCTGGCGGAATTCTGACTGGCGCCTGCTGGAGGAGACCGTGGAAGAGGATCTACACCGTGAGAATATCCGCAATCATGTACTCGGCACCAACTGGCGCAGTGATGCCCATATCATCCGTTTCAACAATGCATTCTTCACCAATGCGGCAGCTCTCCTGCAGGAGGAGGTCAACAAGCTGATGCAAGAGGATGAAACTGACCCGGGAACATCACCCAACAGCCAGATCACGGATGCCTATGCCGAGGTATATCAGGCGTTCCCCCCCCACAAGCGTGAAGATGAGGGGCAAGTGAAGATCACATTTCTGACCAGCGATGAAGATGAAAAATGGAAGGAGAAAGCGTTGGAACGGGTGCCTCGTGAGGTTGAAGCACTCCAGGACCAGGGATTTGCCCTGAAAGATATAGCCATTCTGGTACGCACCAACAGTGAAGCGACCGAGGTGGCAGAAATGATGCTGGACTACGCGGAACAGCACCGTGACGGTCCCTACCGCTACGACATCATCTCCAATGAGGCACTGCTGATAGGCAAGGCACAGGCTGTGAAAGCTATGATTGCCCTGATGCGCCATTTTCAGCATCCGAATGATCCAACACGCCGCATGATGGCCCTTTTCGAGTATTATCGCTTTCGTCGGCGTGATACTCCGGAAGAGGCAATCAGGAGCTACATGGAGGGAGACTCCGACGGATTCCCTCCCGAGTTGCAGGCTCGCTTCAGGGAATTGGCAACCATGCCCTTTTATGAGATGATTGAATCCTTCTTCTCTCTATCTGCCGATGCGCTGGATGAGAAGGAGAATGCCCATGTGCAGGCGTTCCTCGATATCGCACTTCGTTTTGGCACCAGCCGTTCAGGTGATCTCAACAGCTTTCTGGAGTGGTGGGATGAGAAAGGGCATGAGAAAGCGCTTTTCTCTCCCGACAGTCAGAATGCCATCCGGTTGCTCACCATTCACAAGTCAAAAGGACTGGGATTCGGTGCGGTGATCATGCCCTTTCTCAGTTGGAATACCGACCACGGCTCAGGTCGCAGTCATATCATCTGGTGCAAACCCGAAGAGGCCCCCTTTGACACGTTACGTATCACACCGCTCAAATATGGGAAGAAACTGACAGGTACCATCTTCCGGGATGATTATCTTGAAGAGAGGCTATTTACCTACATCGACAACCTGAACATGCTCTATGTAGCATTCACCCGTGCCAAGCATCGGTTGATCGCATTTGCGCCCCTGCCAGGGAAATCGGAAACGGTATCTGATATTTCAGACCTTCTCTGGCGCAGCTTCACTATCACATCCCAGCCATCGACAGCCGAGAGGCTTCTGATCAACCTGCCAGACTATTTCCAGGAGAAGGAGCGATCACTGATCTATGGTGATGTCACTCATTATGGCACGAAGGAGTCCCCTCCGGCACAAAGCAGCAAAACAGGGAAATGGCACTCCATTCCCCTCGGTGACCGTTTACGCCTACGACTCAACGGTATTGGCTATTTCACCGATGACGGCAGTCGCGATTATGGCAGACTGATGCATGCTATCGTCAGCAACGTGAAAACACTTTCAGATCTGTCATGGGCAGTGGAACAAAAGATATCGGATGGTGAGCTGCCTGAAGCTGATCGAGAGAAAACATACAACAGCTTACACGCCATGCTGTCACTACCTGTCGTAGCTGACTGGTACAATGGCAAGTATACAGTGCTGAATGAGACACAGTTACTGGATCCCGCAAAGGGGTTCCGCCGTCCCGACAGGGTGATGATTGGCAGCGGTGAGGTGATCGTGGCCGACTACAAGTTCGGAGAAGTGCAGGATCCGAAATATATCCGGCAGGTGCAGCAATACGTACACACCATCCGTGAGATGGGATTTGACAATGTAAACGGTTACCTCTTCTACATGAAAACAGGTCACCTGGTTCAAGTATAGTAAGGTGCCGACAGCTAGTCACCCGCTGTTCGGTTCACATCCAGTTTTACCAGTTTACCGTCCATTGCTGAGACATAGAGCACACCCTCATCACCGGGAAGGATCATATTGATCAGGCCCATAGAAATACGGTATTTCCAAAGAAAAACACCGTCAGAAGCACGATAAGCATAGATCAGCCCTTTATCGGTGGGGGCATAAATCACCTCATCCTTCTCTACCAATGGTGTAGGTGCCAGCTCGTACCCCATCTCTTCTCCCGAGGAGATCCATTTGACTGATCTTTCGTTGCGGGTAGCATCAATAGCCAGGATCCGCCCATCCATCGTCTTCGCATAGACCGTGTTCCCATCTTCCGAAAGAGCGATTGATTCCCGTACACGTTGCTCCGGGTCATGATAGCGCCACACCACCTCGCCACTCTTCTCATCCAGGACGGTCATGAATCTGTCGGGTGAGACAAGGTAAATCCTCCCGTGTGCCGACAGCGGCACCACCTGTGCGGGTGAGAGCATCCTGTTGTGGTGTCCGCTGTTCCACACCCAGCGTGGTTCTCCTGTTTCGCAATCCAAGGCATAAAACTCATTACCCCAGCTACCGAAGTAGACGACTCCCTCCTTCACCAACGGACGGGTCACCACAAAGTTCTTCACCTCGTTAAATGTCCATACCAATCTGCCGGTAGACATATCCCAGGCTCTGCATACACCATCCCCTCCAGCCAGCATCACCATATTACCATGACAGGCGGGCGATGCGACAACAGCTTTTTCATTTTCCAACTGATGTTGTAATCGACCGCTATGAAGATCTATTCCATAGAGGTAGGAGTCTGAGGAAGCAACCCACAGATGATTGCCACACACTATTGGTGTGGAGTAGATCTTGCCACCTGTTGGCACGGACCATTGGGTCCTCCCCGTAACCGCATCCACTGCTTTTATCTCACCGGCAGTATTGGTGTAACAGAGCATCTCATGATGCAGTGCCATGCCACTGCCAATGTCGCTTTTCTCCTGTATGCTCCACACCTCTTTCACAAATGAATGATCCTCGTTGACACGGTAGTCGGGACGGGGTGGCTCATCAACCCAGGCAACAGGACCGGTGGTGGGTATTTCAGCCCAGGGGTCGAGGGTCTTATTGTTGACTGTCCGCTCCTGCAGGATGATCGTTCTATCGGTTACGGTGACAAGTGTATAACCACCATAGGGGTCATCTGCCCTCAGGTTTGAACGGCACATGGCTCCAGGTACCCCCTCAAAGTTCATGACGCGGTTGGCATGACCGTGACCACATAACATCAATCGCACGTTGTAAGGCCTGAGAGCATCCATCACCTCATACCAGTTGTTTAACCCGTTATCCATTGGATAGTGGTTCACATAGATGATTGGTTTTTCTTTGTCGGCACGGCTGAGCCACTCATGAAACCAGGTCAGGTTCTCACGCGGTATTTGCCCCGGTCCCATACGCATGTTGGGGCCTGATGCAAGTCCTACAAATTGATACCCCTGATATTCAAATCCGAATGTTTCGTTTCCAAATATCCGCAGGAAATCGTTGGTACCGCTCTCCGACCAGTTGGAGTCGTGATTGCCCGGAATCGCATGATAGGGTACGCGAAGCTCATCCAACAACGCCTTAGCGCTACTAAGCTCTTCAAATGATCCAAATTCGGTCACATCACCCGAGACAATCACAAAAGCGATCTCCGGTTGTGCATTGATATCCCTCACGGTGCGAGCCAGATCTTCATTGTTACCGGGACTCCCCACATGGGTATCGGTAATCAGTGCAAACCGAAAAGGAGTGAACGAACGGGCTGAGAGTGAAAGCCCGATCATCAGCAGCATCAACAGGCAGCATTGTCTCATGGACGCAAAAAGTTATTTCCCGGAGGTAAAGTAATCGTGAAAGAAAAGGATTTGATACTTAACCGAATTGCTCCAGTAGTCACGATTGTGTCTCCCGGGACGCGAGATGAAATCGTGTGCAATATTACGGTAAAGAAGCTCCTTATGCAGCCGTTGGTTTACGTCGTGGAAGAAATCATCTGTTCCACAATCGAAGATGATCTTCAAGCCATTAGGCCTGAGGCGATGCAACTGTCCCATCACACTATACTCTTTCCATCTCTCTGGGTGGTCACTCAGTGCGCCAAGACGTTTTGCCATGTCCCAATTATCGGGGAAGGGAGAGATATCAACACCTCCACACATGCTGCCACAGGCACCAAACACCTCCTGATTGCGGAAACCAAGGTAGAGTCCGCCGTGTCCGCCCATGCTCAATCCGGTGATGGCACGTCCTTCACGTACTGCGGATGTATGGTAGTGGTTGTCGATATGATCGATCAGCTCTCTGGCGACAAAGGTCTCATAACGAAAG
Source organism: Bacteroidales bacterium (assembly GCA_012837345.1). Lineage (GTDB taxonomy): Bacteria > Bacteroidota > Bacteroidia > Bacteroidales > Dysgonomonadaceae > Proteiniphilum. The sequence goes on along the minus strand of DURL01000020.1, from coordinate 8,618 downwards.
GCAGGATCTTCCGGGCTGTCCCAGTACCAGCTTCCATAACCTCCATCCGGGCATACAATCAGCATCTCATAGCGGTCCGCCAGATCAGTCAGATGGGGAGCTTCCCCTATCCAACTGTCATAACGGCCACTGTAACCGTGTAACAGATAAAGTACGGGGTAGCTTGTTTCCTCATTGTAGGATTGTGGTATGATCACAACGGTCTTGACCTCCTTGTTCATGGAGGGACTGAATACCTTCAAGGTATCTACGGTGGCGGAAAAGAGGCCCAGAGTAAAAAGAGCACTCAGTAAGCCGGTAAGGAACATTCGTTTCATTGGATTGATTTTATCAGTTTATCGGCCAAAGATACAAAAAACAGAACTGTTTTCATCCATGAAGAATGCTCATTTTGAGTATCCCCGAATGATCCGTCATAAAGGAGATATTGTTGTGCACAACTTTTCATCACTTGAAACGTTTATTTTTCATGATTGATATTTTAATAAGATGATGGAAATAGAATTCAGGATGAATGAAAAGAAACAAGGTAGTTTCTATATCGAAAAGGAAGGACAACAGATCGCAGAGCTTGACTTCGAAGTCAAGGAGAACCTGCTCAACGCCTATCACACCGGGGTACGGCCCGAGCTGGAGGGTCAGGGCATCGCTGCCCGTCTCTTCGACCGGATGGTCAGCTTTGCCCGCCAGGAGGGATACAAGGTAATCCCCTCCTGCTCATATATCCTTGTCAAATTCAAACGACGCCCCGACGAGTATCACGACATCTGGCACCGGATGGAGGATGAACCCACCGGTGAAGCCTGTGGTATTAAACCAAAGGGATAACAGACGGTCCTACACCTGCATCATATCACCCTTAAACGATCATATCACATGGAGATGAACATTGAAACCATCAGCGCCATTGCACTGGGCATAGGCCTGAGCGCCAGCACCGGCTTCAGGGTATTTATCCCATTGCTGGTGGCAGGCATAGCCTCCCGTATCGGACTCATACCACTGGGTGAAAGCTTCGCATGGATGGGATCCATGCCGGCACTCATCAGCTTCGGTGTGGCTGCCGTAGTAGAGGTTTTGGCGTACTACATTCCATATGTCGACAACCTTCTGGACACGATCGCAACCCCCTTGTCGATAGGTGCCGGCACACTGTTGATGACCTCTGTCTTTCCCGCGGAGAGTGAATGGATTCGCTGGATCATGGGGTTCGTGGTAGGAGGTAGTGCTGCGGCAACCATCCAGAGTGCCAGTTCCATGACCCGTCTCACCTCGACAAGCCTTACCGCAGGCTTCGGCAACCCGGTAGTATCCACGGGTGAAGGAGTGGCCGCCACCGGTTTTTCGGTGATGGCACTCTTCACACCCATTCTGGTGGCTGTATTGCTTGTAGTGGTGATGATTCTGCTCCTGCATTATGCCTACAGGAAGCTAACACACAAAACGAAAAAAGGTGCGATCCGGAGAACGCACCCATGAATATTCTTTTGTGAAAAACTACAACAGTGAATCGGGGTTGAGGTTGTCATGCTCAATATCCAGGAAGTACTTGTAGGTGCCCACCTTTAGCTCACCACAGGCATCATAGTCGCAGACGATAATCCCCTTAGGATGCAGCTGTAGCGCACTGATGGTCCACATCTGGGTGACGGCTCCCTCCACGGCATGATAGAGTGCCCTGGCTTTGTGGTGACCGTTCACCAGAATCAGCACCTCCCTGGCATCGAGCACTGTCCCAACACCTACAGTAAGAGCGGTTTTGGGAACCTTATCCACATCATTGTCGAAAAAGCGTGAGTTAGCGATCACCGTATCGGTGGTGAGGGTCTTGATGCGTGTGCGGGAACTGAGTGATGAGCCCGGCTCATTGAAGGCTATATGACCGTCAGGACCGATCCCCCCCAGGAAGAGATCGATACCGCCCGCGTCGGCGATCGCCTGTTCATAGGCGGCGCACTCCGCTTCAGGATCGTCAGCCATACCGTTAAGGATATGAACGTTTTCCTTCTTGATATCGATATGTCGGAAGAAGTTATCCCACATGAAAGTGTGGTAACTCTGGGGATGATCCTCCGGCAGTCCGATGTACTCATCCATATTGAAAGTGATCACATTTTCAAACGACACGGCACCTGTTTCATAAAGGTTGATCAGTGCCTGATAAGTCTGCAGGGGTGATGAACCGGTAGGCAATCCCAGTTTGAAAGGGTTCTCGGCTGTGGGAGCCGCCTTATTGATCTTTGCAGCGATGTAACCAGCTGCCCACTGCGCCATTTGAGCGGCATCGGGTTGAATAATCAGTCTCATGTTTATATATCTTATTTAGTGACAGTCAGTTTTTATACCGGGTGTTACAACAGCACCCGACAATAGCTTACAGGCCATGTTCCTCGCAAGCGTCAGTGCTTTTTCCTCAACCTCATCCATCATCGCCTGCTTCATGACCACAGGATCGGCCACCAATTCAACTTCCGACTCTTCCACAAAGGCAGTCAACTGTTTGGCAGAGGCATCGGCCCACGTGAAACTACCGAAATAGCCGAAGAAGCGGTTTTTCAGAGATCTATTCTGGAGGGCTGACAGCAGACTCTCCACACCCGGGTAAAGTTTGTTGTTGTAGGTGGGTGATCCCACAATCAAACCCTTATAAGTAAAGACATCACGGATGATGTCGGAGGTATGGCTCTTGGTCACGTTGTGCATCACGATGTGACGAATGCCGTTGGCAGCCGCCTCGGCAGCTATCAGCTCCGCCAGCTGTTCAGTATGTCCGTACATACTCCCATAAGCGATGACCAGTCCGTTTTCCGCCTCGTAACGACTCAGCCTGTCATAGAGACCCACCACCTCAGCGATGTTCTCTTTTTCAGTCCACACCGGTCCATGGGTGGAGCATATCATCTCAACGGGCACACCTGTCAGCTTCTTCAGGGCGGTCTGTACCGGTGAACCAAACTTGCCAACAATGTTGGAGTAGTATCGTATCATTTCGCTACGGTAACGCTCGGGTATGAGTTGAGTGTCCAGCACACCCCCATCGAGGGTGCCGAAGGTGCCGAACGCATCGGCGCTGAACAGCATCTTCTTCTCCTGCAGGTAGGTCATCATGGTTTCCGGCCAGTGTACCATCGGCGTCAGATAAAACTGAAGGGTGTTCTGACCTATGCTCAGCGTCTGCATATCCTCAATCATGATCACATTCCGGGTGATGTTGTAATATCCCTTGAGCATCTTCACCGTATGCTTGTTCCCCACAATCTCTATATCGGGATATCGGTTGAGTAGCAGGCCAATTGAACCTGAGTGGTCGGGTTCCATGTGATTTACGATGAGATAGTCAATCGGCTTGTCGCCCAGCACAGCATTCACCTTCTGAAAAAAGAGATCGGAATAGCATACGTCCACCGTATCGATCAGGACCCGTTTTTCATCGTCGATGATATAGGAGTTGTAAGAGACACCCTGTGGCAATGGCCACAGGTTCTCAAAGAGATGCTTCGTACGGTCATTCACTCCCACGTAATAGACATCCTTGGCAATTTCAAGTGGTTTGGACATAAGAAAATGTTCGAAGATTTTATGTTGGTGCGTTGATACGTTATAATGTTTAAAACTGACTGCTGATAGCGGACAGCTTTATTTCTTCTTTTTGGGTGTGTAGGGTTTTGCCATCTCCGACTGACGGGGAGTGTCAGCTTTTGTAGCCGGACGTCTCAGCGCAGCAACTATGAGCCAGATACCCCAGATGATGAAGGGAAGGCTAAGCCACTGTCCCAGGATCAGTCCGGTACTCTCCCGCATGGCGATCTCGGAATCAACCTGCACGTTTTTGATATATTCCACGAAGAAGCGGAAGAGGAAGATGATCAGAATTCCCACTCCCGTTATCAGTCCCTTACGGTCTTTGGCATCAGTGCCCCAATAAAGCCATACGGTGATGCCGAATACCAATAGGTAAACCGCAGCCTCATAAATCTGGGTAGGGTGTGAGGGCTCGGTGAAAACCGGCTCTGCACCCTGCATCCACTGATGGAGATTATCTACAAACCGAAAACCCCAGGGTTTATCGGTCGGTCCGCCGTAGATCTCATGGTTCATCAGGTTACCAAGGCGGATCATGGCGGCTGTAAAGCCTGTGGGTACCATCACCCGGTCGAAGGTCCAAAGCATGCTCTGCTTTGTCACCTTTCGGGAGTAGAGCCATACGGCAATGATGATACCGATCACACCGCCATGGCTGGCCAGTCCCCCTTCCCACACCTTGAGCATCTCCACCGGGTTGGCAAGGTAGTATGCCGGCTCGTAAAAGAGGCAGTGCCCCAGGCGTGCGCCGGCGATGATCCCCACCATCATATAGACAAACAGTGAGTCAAACCATTTCTCTGGCAGGTCTTCATCTTTAAAGATACGTTGTACCATCGACACGGCAACGATTAGTCCCACCACCCACAGGAGGCCGTACCATCGAATCTCCCGTCCAAAAATCGTGAACAGCGTGGGATCTACATCCCAGGTAACAGATAATAGTAAATCCATCAGTGATTCCGTTTTTTTGACAAAGATAATAAAAATCAGACCAGTTTCCTGATCCACGACTCTTTATCACCCGGCAGCAGATCCAGCACCGGGATCTCAACCATGGTGTAGGCTCCCGGCTGTTGTCGCATCGATGCGCGGGCAGCCGACACCAACACCTGCGCTGTGAGGGCCGGGTTATTAATGCGCATGTCGAAACGGAAGAGCTGGTTTTGTGTCTTGCCTGACACCCCCTTACGCTCCATCAGCACACCATGTCCCATATCCTTGAGTGCTTCTACATCCTCCACCTGGAAGACATGAGTCTCATCATGTGAAAAGTAATCGTCCTGCCTGATTGCCTCGGCGACACTTTTGTAGTCATACCCATCCAGTAGTTCCACATAGACCATTCTTCTGTGTACACCTGTACCCGTTGGAATGGTCATGGAGAGAGCTGCCTTCACTCCTTCAATGGCTTTCACGGCCACGGTATGTCCCATACTCATGCCCGGCCCGAAGTTGGTATAGGTGATTCCCTTTGGGGCCAGGGCTTCCAGGAGCGTGCGCACCACTGAGTCGCTGCCCGGATCCCAGCCGGCAGCAATCACCGAGACAGCATTGTGCATGCGGGCAGTCTTTTCAAGAGAGTTACGCAGCTGTACGATCTGATTGTGGATATCGAAGCTGTCGACCGTGTTGATCCCTTTCTCCAGACATGATTTGGCATACTCTTCCACCCGCCGGGTGGGGGTACACAGCAGGGCTACATCCACCTTCTCCAGTTGAGAGATCTCATTTACCACCCGGTAGTGTTGCAGTTCTGCAGGTATCTGTGTGGCATCACGTCGTACGATTCCGACAATTTCAAAGTCGGCTGCCGCCTCCAGCGCTTCCACCACATATTTTCCGATGTTACCGTAGCCCACTACGGCGGCTCTGATTTTTTTTGTCATCATTTCAATATTTGGGGTTGTTATTGTTCTTCATTCTGTTCTTTATCATGCAAAAATAGGGAAAAATGTGCTACTTAAGGCATGCATCTTGTAGAATATTAACCAGGCTCTCCAGTCGAAAAGGCAAAGCACCAAATACAAGATCTCAATTCCCAAATCAAAGTTCCTCCTCCACCGCTTCATCTTCATCCCACACCACCTCCGGCTTTTGCGGTCCCTCCTTTCGACAGATCACTGCCATCAGTAACCCGCTGAGCGCTCCCGAGAGATGTCCCTCCCAGGAGATCGAGGCATCCACCAGCTCGGTGACGGGGAAGATGCTCCAGACAGAACCGCCGTAAATAAATGCCACGATGAGTGAGACAGCTATGAGCGGGATATATTTACGGAATATACCACTAAAAAACAGGAAGAAGAGCATCGCGAAAACCAATCCACTGGCGCCCACATGGAGGGCATCCCTGCCAATGAGCCAGGTAACCGCCCCACTTATGATCCATAGCGCAGCAAATGCTTTCAGTGCAATCTTGCTATAAAAATAAAAGAGAAACCAGGTCAGTATGAGTAACGATAGGCTATTGGACCAGAGGTGAGAAAAAGAACTGTGCAGCAGCGGAGAGAAGAGGATCCCCCATAGGCCGGTAATGTTACCTGGCAGGATACCCAGGCGCATGGTATCATGTTGGGACAATAAAGTCTGACTAACCAGAAATGTAAGCCAGATAACAACCAGTAAAAGGATGGCCGGGATTGATGCCAGCCATATCCGTTTCTTAACCATCACATACTTTTCTCTCTCCTGCTGTTCCATAACCTTGGAAAACGATTCGTTCTGATCCGGGACAAATGTACAAACATTTTCGCGGATGCATAAAATGGTCGGGGATTAATCAATTTATTCTTTTTTTCGCTTGTAGAGTTGTGGCAATTTTATTATCTTTCGCAGGAATTCAACCGAAGGCACCTTACCATAAATTGTGAATGGCGATGAGTTATCTTAAATTTGACAAAGACCTGATGATTAACCTCGAATATTCTCTCTACAGGAATGTATTGAGAACAAACAGAAGAGGAGCCTACACCAATACCTCAATATCAGGTTGCAATACCAGCAAATATCAGGGTCTGTTGGTGATGCCTGTACCCTATATGGATGATGAGAACCATCTGATCTTATCCTCATTCGATGAAACGGTAATCCAGCATGGAGCCGAGTTCAATCTGGGAATCCATCGCTATGCGGGAGACAACTACAGTCCCAAGGGTCACAAATATATCCGTGAGTTCAACTCAGACAGTGTGCCCAAGACGATCTACCGGATTGGAGGAGTGATTCTCTCCAAGGAGATCATGTTCTCCTCGAAAGAAAACCGACTGATGATCCGTTACACGCTACTGGATGCGCACTCCCCCACCACCATTCGTTTTCGCCCTTTTCTTGCTTTCCGCAAGATCTCACAACTCACCAGGGAAAACGACCAGGTAGACCGCTCTTACCGGGAGGTCGTAAACGGCATCAGTACCTGTATGTATTTTGGCTACCCGGAACTGTTCATGCAGTTCAACAAAAAGCCGGAATTCGTTTATCATCCCGACTGGTACAAGGACATTGAATACCTGCAGGATTTACTGAATGGGGATACTTACCAGGAAGACCTATACGTTCCCGGTTATTTTGAGATGTCGATCGAGAAGAACGAATCGATCATCTTCTCTGCGGCAGAGATGATGGTGGAGCCGGAGAGTCTGGCGGCTGAGTTTGACTTCGAGATGAACAAACGGACGCCCCGCTCCTGCTTCTTTAATTGTCTGAAAAACTCGAGCCATCAATTTTATTATATCCCCGGCAAAAACGAACAGTACCTGTTGGCAGGGTATCCCTGGTTTAAGGTTCGCGCTCGTGATCAATTCATCGCACTTCCCGGATGTACGCTGGCCGTAGGCAAATCAGATGACTTCGAAGCAATTATGGAAACAGCCATCCCGCATCTAAGGAATTTCATGGCTGACAAGCCCTCTAAGAGCTTCCTCAAGCAGTTGGATGATCCCGATGTGCTCCTTTGGGTCACATGGGCACTACAGCAATACCACCACGAACAGAAGGAGCGGTTCAATGAACGATATGCCGCTTTTCTACTGGAGATCATTGATTATCTCACTGCCGGCAACCATCCTAATCTTGCTTACCATGAGGATGAAGGATTGCTTACCACCTACGGACGCGATGTGGCTGTAAGCTGGATGAATGCCCTGCTGGATGGTAAGCCGGTCATCCCCCGATCAGGATATCTGGTTGAGTTTAACGCCCTATGGTATAATGCCCTGAAGTTCGCCGAAGAGGTGGCAGTTGACATCGGCAGGGAGAAAGTTGCTTCTGACCTGAAAGAGAAAGCACATCTTGCCGGTAACACATTCAAGGAGCTCTTCCTTAATGAAGCCGGTTATCTGTACGATTACATCGACGGTAACTACAGGGATCCCGATGTACGACCGAACATGTTATTTGCGGTTTCACTACCTTATTCACCCCTGGAGAGAAACCAGAAGAAATCGGTGATCGATTTTGTCACCAAGGAGCTACTGACTTCCTGCGGTATTCGCTCCCTCACCCCCAAGAGTGCCCGTTTTCACCCGCATTTCCGGGGGAGTGAGAACGAGAAGAGGGTGGCCTATTTCAACGGAATGGCTTTCCCCTGGTTACTGGGACACTATATTGAAGGCTACCTGAGACTGTTTCACAAAAGCGGCCTGTCGCTGGCAGACCGGATCATGGTAGATATGGAAGCAGAGATACAGAACGACTGCATTGGATCAATCTCGGAGTTTTATGATTCCAACCCACCCTTCATTGCTCACGGAGGATACTCCTTTGCCATGAGTGTGGGAGAGCTGCTCAGGGCTCAGAAAATGATCAACAGTTACCAGTAGACAACAGAATTGGCTGAAGCCGGCAAGGAAATCAGCTATCATTAAAAAAAACTGCACAGATGAAGGCATTGATGTTTGGCTGGGAATTCCCGCCACATATACTGGGAGGCCTTGGAACAGCCAGTTATGGACTGACAAGAGGAATGGCACAACAGGAAGATATGGAGATCACCTTCGTAATTCCAAAGCCATGGGGTGATGAGGATCAGAGCTTTCTGA
>DURL01000198.1 GCA_012837345.1 Bacteroidales bacterium | reverse complement strand
GGGAAAGTGTTGATCACCTTCCATCCCATGATCTTATTGAGTATGAATTTGCTTAGATTGGCCATATATTCGTTAATTCGTTAATTCGTTATTACGTTAGTATGTTATTATGTTATTATGTTAGCAGGTTATTACGTTAGTACGTTTTTATATATTTAGGTAACTGTTGTTCAATTGTATGTGATTGTTCAATAATAAAACGTTGCTTAATTATTGTTGTTCATTTTTTATTATACTTTGAACCTTTGATATCTGTTTTTCTCAGATATCTCATGAATGCAATAATTTTGAAACACAATTTATCAATGTTGTCAAGCATTTTCTCTTTCTCAATCCTGTCGATATAATGAAAATCAAATGCTCTGTATATTTGTGATTTTGCTTCTAAACACGATCCCATCGAGTAAGAGAGAAAGTTGTGAAACTCCTTGTTACCTCCTCTCCCGAATCCCTCTGCAATATTATCCATGATAGAACCTGTTGAGCGAGAAATTTGGTCCCTTAACGCGTAATCTTTCTGGAACATCTCATCCTTGTTGATCAGATTCCGGATATCTTTGCACAATTCCCGGGCATCTTTCCAGATTTCAAGTTCCTCGAAATTGTGAATTGTTGACATAATTGTTCTATTAATCGTTTATTCATTCATCCCAACCTACCAACCTACCAACCTACTAACTTCCCAACTTACCAACCTACCAACCTACCAACCTACTAACCTACTAACTTTTCCAACTCCGTCGTGGTTCGTTCCCAGCTGTTCATCGCCTGATCGAGTCGGGCCTTCACCTCCAGGTATTTCTGTAACATATCCATGTTCGAGGCCCCTTCGGGAGTGGCTAGCTGCTCCTCCATCGCCTTCAGCTTCTCCTCGAGCGATGCCACCTTCTTTTCTGCCTCCTCCACCTGCTTCTCCAGACGGCGCTGCTGTCGGTTCATCTCCTTCTGCTCCTGGTAGGAGAGCTTGCTCTCCGATGGCTCATCATGCTTCTCCTCCCTCTTTGAGGTGGGCGATGCGGAGAGCTCCAGCTGCTGCAGCGTCTCCATCTTCTTCTTTGTGAGGAAGTCGTAGATGCCACCCAGGTGCTCACGTACCTTACCGCCGCCGAACTCATACACCTTGTCCACTAGCCCGTCGAGGAAATCACGGTCGTGCGACACGATGATGGCGGTGCCGTCGAACTCGCGGATCGCCTTTTTCAGTACATCCTTCGATGCCAGGTCCAGGTGGTTCGTCGGCTCGTCGAGGATCAGCAGGTTCACCGGCTCCAGCAGGAGGCGTATCATCGCCAGGCGGCTTCGTTCACCACCCGATAGCACCTTCACCTTCTTCTCCGAGGCCTCACCGCCGAACATGAAGGCACCCAGGATGTCACGTATCTTCGTGCGGATGTCACCCACCGCCACATAGTCGATGGTCTCGAACACCGTCATATCCTCATCCAGCAGCTGCGCCTGGTTCTGTGCGAAGTAACCGATCTTCACGTTGTGGCCCAGCTCAAGCCTCCCGCCATGGTCGATCTCCTGCATGATGCACTTCACCAGCGTCGATTTTCCCTCGCCGTTCTTGCCCACGAAGGCGATCTTCTCGCCCCGCTCGATGGTGAGCGTCACGTGGCTGAAGACCAGGTGATCGCCGTAGCGTTTCTCCATCTCCTCCATGATCACAGGGTAGGTGCCGGAGCGAGGGGCAGGTGGGAACCTCAGGTTGAGGCGCGAGTTGTCCACCTCATCCACCTCGATGCGATCCAGCTTATCCAACTGCTTGATGCGCGACTGTACCTGGTTCGACTTGGTCGCCTTGTAGCGGAAGCGCTCGATGAAATCCTCCGTATCCTTGATCTGCTTCTGCTGGTTCTCATAGGCCCGTTGTTGTTGCTCCCGCCGCTCCTTGCGCAGCTCCACATACTTGCTGTAGCTCACCTTGTAGTCGTGGATGTCGCCCAGCATGATCTCCACGGTGCGGGTGGTCACCGCGTCGAGGAAAGCCCTGTCGTGCGACACCAGCATCACCGCGTTGGCGTGTGTGGAGAGGAAGTTCTCCAGCCACTGTATCGACTCGATGTCGAGGTGGTTGGTAGGCTCGTCGAGCAGCAGCACGTCGGGGGCCTGCAAGAGGATCTTGGCCAGCTCAATGCGCATGCGCCAGCCACCGCTGAACTCGCGTGTGGGCCGCTCCAGATCGGCACGTGCGAAGCCCAGCCCCATGAGCGTCTTCTCCACCTCCGCCTCGAAGTTGTGGATGCCTGACATCTGCAGTAGCTCTTGCAGGTCGGTCGCCCGTTCGATCACCTGCTGGTAGGCATCCGACTCGTAGTCGGTCCGCTCCGCCATCTCCCGGTGCAGCCGCTCCAGTTCCTTCTCCATCTTCTGCAGATGCTCGAAGGCGAGCGATGCCTCCTCGCGCACGCTGCGCCCGTCGCTCAGCTTCATCTGCTGGGGCAGGTAGCCAATCGATACCTCCTTCGGGAAGGAGATGTTGCCGGAGGTAGGCTGCTGCAGTCCCGCCATGATCTTGAGTAGGGTCGACTTGCCGGCACCGTTCTTGCCGGTGAGTGCCACCCGCTCGTTCCTGTTCAGCACGAACGATATCTGGTCGAGCAGTGTGAATCCGCCAAATGACACGGTGAGGTTATCGATTGAGACCATTATTCTGAAATTTTGTGCAAAGGAAACGCTTTTTGGGGGAGTTTGAAAATTTTTGCCTATCTTTGTCCCCCGTAACATATCGCGTGCAGGTCCTACTCAATCAGTTCTTCCCCACCATTTGTTAATAAACGTCCTACTCCGGGGTCTGCGGACTGAGGAGAGCGTGAACCGGGTCCTGCCGTCGTACGGTAGGGACGGTCAGAGAGAGAACCATCAACCGCCCTGTAGAAATGGGCATGGGAATCAGGATCCCCACCTACACGCGGTCACAATCACAACAACGCTGCCTCATCAATAAAAAAAGGCAGCCATAGACAAAACGAATGACATTTAACGAATTAGAGATCATGGAGCCGATCTTAAGGGCTCTAAGTGAAAAAGGATACACCACCCCCACACCGATACAGGAGCAGGCCATCATTCCGGCGCTGCACAACAAAGACATCCTGGGACTGGCACAGACGGGTACAGGCAAGACAGCTGCCTTCGCCATCCCCATCATCCAACAGCTCTGTTCAGACAGACCGCTGGGAAAGAAAAGAGAGATCAGAGCGCTGATCCTCACCCCCACGCGCGAGCTGGCCATCCAGATCGACGACAGCATCCGTGAGTACAACAAATACACCCGTCTGCGCCACACCGTCATCTTTGGCGGGGTGAAGCAGCATGCACAGGTGAACACCCTCAAAGGGGGCATCGACATCCTCGTCGCCACGCCGGGCCGTTTGCTCGACCTGATCGGCCAGGGGATTATCACCCTGCAGCACATCCGCCACTTCGTCCTCGACGAGGCAGACCGGATGCTCGACATGGGATTCATCCACGACATCAAGCGGTTGCTGCCGCTGCTGCCCAAGCACAAGCAGACGCTCTTCTTCTCGGCCACCATGCCCGACTCCATCGCCACGCTCTCACGCACCATCCTGCATAAGCCGGTACGCGTCGAGGTGACACCGGTCTCGTCGGTGGTGGAGATCATCGACCAGCGCATCTATCTGGTGGAGAAGCCGGATAAGAAGGATCTGCTGATCGACCTGCTGAAGCAGGAACGCGACAAGTCGGTGCTGGTCTTCTCACGCACCAAGCATGGTGCCGACAAGATCGCACGCATCCTGACCAAGGCGGGCATCGGGAGCGCGGCCATCCATGGCAACAAGTCGCAGAACGCACGCCAGCGCGCGCTGAGCGAGTTCAAGGCGCGCACCACGAAGGTGCTGATCGCCACCGACATCGCCGCCCGTGGTATCGACATCGATCAGCTCGACCTGGTGATCAACTACGATCTGCCCGACGTGGCTGAGACCTATGTGCATCGCATAGGGCGTACCGGTCGTGCCGGCAACAGCGGACGGGCCCTCACCTTCTGTACGTCGGAGGAGAAACCGATGCTGCGCGACATCCAGAAGCTTACGGGGCGGAAGCTGCCGATTGCGAATTAGCTTTTAGCTAATAGCTTTTAGCTTCGAACTATGAACTAAGAACGAATTAACGTGTTAACATACTAACGTATTAACGTACTAACATAAAAACTTTTTAAACGAATCAATGGCAAGATCAAATTCATTCAACAAAAGAGAAATCGAGAAGCAGAAACAGCAGAAGAAGAAAGAGAAACTGAAGAAGAAAGAGGAACGCAAACAGCAGGGCACCAGCTCCTTCGAGGATATGATAGCCTATGTAGATGCCAACGGTGTGATCATCGATACACCGCCTGAACCCATTCAGGAAGAGGAGAAGATTGAACTGGAAGATATCGAGATCTCTGTACCCCGCAAGGAGGTCAGCGAGGAGGCGGGCGATCCGGAAGGACGTGTCGACTTCTACGATGAAACACGTGGCTTCGGATTCATCCGCGAGGGCAACAGCGTCATCAAGTATTTCTTCCACAAGAGCAATGCCGAGCATGGTATTGCGGAGGGCGATCTGGTCACCTACCGGCTGGAGCGCGGTCCCAAGGGAATGAATGCCGTGGATGTGAAGATCATCCAATAAGATCTAGAATGAGGATGTGTCAAAACGCAGTAATTGATGCATCCTCATTTTTTTATTGGTGGCTAAGGCTAAGAAGGCAAGGTGAAACCATCCCCTCTTACCCATCAAGGATAAAAGCAGATAATGCTTCAATATACAGTGAAAACATACTTCCACACACATCATGTAGCTTAATTCTTTCAATCTGTAATGAAAAAGATTGTTGTAACCGTATACGCTGTGTTGGTTCTCCTTTCTGCATATTCGCAGGACAATAAAGGTGCTGAGAGGGAAGTTCAGAAAGAAGAAAAAATCATTCAGCTCGATGAATTGATTGTATATCCGAAGGGTGATATTGAGCTGCTGAAATCACCGGATCGTAAGAATATCAGAGTCGCCATTAAAGGGAAATCAAAAATTGTTTCACAGATAAACCTTGTCACACACAAAGATATCCTCATCAGAGGGATTGAGTTTTACTTTAACTATCGATGGGGTGATTCTGAGAAGGATGGTTTTATTGTAAAGCCGATCATCTTGGATTCAGAAGATCACCAGCCTTCGGCGATACTTTTTGAAGGGCCCGGCTATTTTATTACGAAGAAAATTGATCAAAAGATGTATCTTGATCTTTCAGAGTATGAAATAGAAATAGAGAATAATTCCCCTTTCTACATTGGGCTGGAATTTGTTGAGGCCATCGGGAATTCAGTATTTGAAGATTTTAATATCACCATGTCAATTGTTCCCAAACAGACTGACATCTCTTATGTGAAAGGGAATTGTCCCACTTGCAATTTTGCTGCTTTCAACCTCGATCCCAGTACAGGATTGAGCTTGAAGCATCGGTTGTTTTACTCCTACAAGCAGTAAATCCCCTTTATTTTTATGATTTGCTTTCCACAATTGCCGCCACCTCATCGGGGGTGACACTCGTCTGCTCGCCCGACTGCATGTT
>DURL01000197.1 GCA_012837345.1 Bacteroidales bacterium | reverse complement strand
GCGTAATCACTACGAAAAAATAAAAACATAGTTAAGATTTTGGTTGGATTAAATAAAAATCAATGCGCGTAATTCTATTCTTTATTCAATGAATCTGTAACAAAAATAATATCTTTAATCGAATTAATAAAATTATTAATATGACAATTTTCATATAGTGAGGAATTTTTCCACAGTTTGTGGAAATAGGATTAAAAAATATTCTATATCTTTATCATTTCAAATCCATAAATGCTACTCCCAATGAAAAATTCTGCATCTTTGATCATCCTTCTGGTTCTGTTCATGGTCTGTTCTGCCGATTTACACTCACAACTGTCACTCTCCTCTCTTTTCAGTGACCACATGGTACTGCAACAGAAGAGCAATGCACCGATATGGGGCATGGACAATCCCGGCAGCACCGTGCAAATCAGCACATCCTGGAATGGAAAAACTTATTCTGCTGTGACAGATAACGCCGGCAAATGGCAGATAAAAATGGAGACACCCTCGGCAGGAGGGCCTTACGAGATCGTGATCAGCGGCAGTGAAAATATTACATTCACCAACGTGATGATCGGTGAGGTATGGATCTGCTCCGGCCAGTCGAACATGGAGATGCCACTCACCGGCTGGGGCAAGATCTTCAACTACGAAGAGGAGATCGCTGCAGCCAATCATCCTCGTATACGTCTGCTGCAGGTGGACAAGGCCACCAGCACCTATCCGCTGGAGGAGCCCTCCCTGTCTGCCGGCGGATGGCAGGAGTGCTCACCGGAGACCATACCCTACTTCTCCGCCACTGCTTACTTCTTCGGGAGGGATCTCCTGCAGGAGTTGGATGTGCCGGTGGGACTGATCCACACCTCCTGGGGTGGCACCATGGCAGAGGCGTGGACCAGCCTGGAGTCACTGCAGCTGATGCCCGCCTTCAAGGAAAGTGCGGAGGAGTACGCTGCAGTGCCGCGTGATCCGGAGCAGCAGAAAGCCTACTTCGAACAGAAATTCACCGAGTGGCACCGGAAGGTGAATACGCTGGACTTCGGAATGGAAAAGGATGTGGCGACGGCAGCAGTTGCCTCTTATCCGGAAGAGGGGTGGAGCAGCGTCACCCTGCCCGGTCCCTGGGAAAACAACGGCCTGCCTGAGTTCGACGGGATCGCCTGGTACCGGAAGAGCATCGAGATCCCGGATAACTGGGAGGGACAAGAGCTGATCCTGTCTCTGGGAGCGGTGGATGACAACGAGGAGACCTGGTTCAATGGTGTAAAAATCGGAGCTACCGAGGGTGCCGGTGCTGCGAGACGCTACCGGATCCCCGCTGCCCGGGTGAAGGCAGGTAAAGCGATCCTGGCCGTAAGGGTGCTGGATACCGGTGGCCTGGGAGGCTTCATGGGCAAGGAGTCAGAGATGTACATCGCCCCGGCAGGGAAAGAGACGCTGCGTGAGAACCTGAACGGAGAGTGGCTCTTCCGCACCGCAGTGAACCTTAACGATGTGGGTATGCCGCCACAGCGAAATCCGGAGAGTCCACACTACCCGACGACTCTCTACAACGCCATGATCGACCCGCTGGTACCCTACGCCATCAGAGGTGCCATCTGGTACCAGGGGGAGAGCAATGCCGGCCGTGCCTACCAGTATCGCACACTCTTTCCGCTGATGATCCGGGACTGGAGAACAAAATGGGGTTACGAGTTCCCCTTCTATTTCGTACAGCTGGCCAACTACATGCAGCGCAAAGAAGCGCCATCTGCCTCAGGTTGGGCGGAGCTGCGGGAGGCACAGCTGCAGACCCTACGCCTGCACAACACCGGTATGGCGGTCACCATCGACATTGGTGATGCGAATGACATCCACCCGAAGAACAAACAGGATGTGGGTAAGCGTTTGGCACTGCTGGCACGTCGCCACACCTATGATGAGGATCTCGTGGCCGAGGGACCGCGCTACAACTCTTACCGGATCGAAGAGGGGAAGATCCGCATCTGCTTCAAACCCTGCTCAAGCGGGCCGGCCATTAGGGGAGATGGTGATCTCAAAGGGTTTGCCATCGCCGGTCCGGACAGGATGTTCCATTGGGCCAAGGCGCACATCGAGGGCAACGAGGTGGTGGTGCACTCAGCCAAAGTGCCCTTCCCCGTCGCAGTTCGTTACGGCTGGGCCGACAACCCAGCGTGTAACCTGGTAAACGAGGCAGGCCTCCCGGCATCCCCCTTTCGCACGGACGACTGGCCGGGGACGACAATCAATAACGGAGGTTGACTCTCTCATGGGACGAACGGATATAGGCGAATCGTGAAAGCACTGCATATTCTGCTGCAAAAGTGAAGCTGAACATCGCTTCGGTGTTGTTCTTCGTCTGCTC
>DURL01000196.1 GCA_012837345.1 Bacteroidales bacterium | reverse complement strand
TAGGGTCTTAAAAGATTGGTTTTCGGTTTTGCGTTGTTTCATTGGGGTTTGGACACCTTGAACCTAAAAACGTTTAATTTTTGGGTCGCCAAACTGTTGCCACTTTTCACACAATCAACTATCTTTGACAGATGTTAGCACGAAGACAGATTCTACAAACAGCAACTTATCTGCTGGTGACACTCACCACCTTCTCCTGTGCACTGAAACAGGAATCATCCCAGAATGAAAATCCAGAGACTCCTGAACCCTGTCAGTTAACCCAGTACGGCATCTGTGTGGATACACTCGATGTAGCCTTCCACCAGGTCGAGAATGGTGATTACCTATCCTCCATCCTGGGTAGACTCGGCTTTACGGGAACAGAATCGGATAAAATCAGTCGTGCAATCACCCCTTATTACCCGCCCTCCAGGCTGCAGATCGGCGACCGCTACGCGGTGATGAGCCAACGCGACACGACAGCTGCCATACACTACCTGGTCTTCGAACCTTCCATCACCGACTACGTGGTGGTGGACCTGCGTGGCGACAGCCTCACCGCGTGGGCCTCCTCGAAGCCGGTCACACTGCATCGCCGCTACAGCGAAGCCACTATCACCTCCTCACTATGGAATGCCATCATCGCATCGGGTGCCACCCCCATGCTGGCACTCATGCTCTCCGACATCTATGCCTGGCAGGTCGATTTCTTCGATGTGAAGGAGGGCGATGCGTTCAGAATGATGTACGACGAGGCATGGGTCGATGACACCACCTTCGTGGAGATCACCTCCATCGAAGGAGCTACCTTCACACACCGTGGCAGGGAGTACCGGGCCATTCCTTTTGAACAGGATTCCGTGAGAGAGTACTTCGACGAAGAGGGCAACAGCCTCAGGAAGGCTTTCCTGAAAGCTCCCCTCGACTTCTTCCGCATCAGCTCCCGCTTCTCGAACGCCCGCTTCCACCCGGTGCTGAAACGCTACCGCCCCCATCACGGGGTGGACTATGCCGCACCTACCGGTACACCGGTAAAAACCATCGGCGACGGGGTGGTGATTGAGAAAGCCTTTCAGCGGGGTGGCGCCGGCAACTACCTCAAGATCCGGCACAACAGCACCTACACCACCACCTACATGCACCTGAGCCGCTTTGCAAAGGGGATTCAGAAAGGGACAAGCGTGAAGCAGGGAGATGTGATCGCCTACGTGGGCTCCACCGGCCTCTCCACCGGTCCCCATCTCGACTTCCGGGTGCACAAGAACAACCAACCCATCAACCCACTCACCATGGAGGCCCCCCCCTCCCTGCCGGTGAAACCGGAGCTGCTGGACAGCTTCCGCCGGGTGCATGACCGGGTATTGCAGGAGATGGACAGCCTGCAGCTTTCCGAATCCTTTTTGGCAGAAAAAGGAGCTCTTATCGAATAATTTGTTACCTTTGGGGCCGGATTCATTACTTTTTTAAACAGACTGATGAAGAGCTCCCAAAAGAATAACGTGCTGAAAACGCTGGCAGAACTGCTCAAACGGCAGGAGGATGAGATCATGCGTGCCAATGGTGCCGACATGGATGCTTTTCCCGACATGGATGCATCGATGCGCGACCGGTTGAAAGTGGACGGACCCAAGATCGAAGGGATGATCCGCTCCCTGGGGGAGGTGGCCGCCCAGGCCGACCCGGAAGGCAAAATTTTATACCAACACACCCGTGAAGACGGGCTGCAGATTGAAAACCGCACCGTTCCCTTCGGCACCATCCTGATCATTTACGAATCCCGCCCCGACGTCACCATCGAGGCAGCAGCAACCGCCTTCAAGGCGGGCAACCGCATCCTGCTGAAAGGGGGCAAGGAGGCCTTTCATACCAACACGCTGCTCACCCGACTCTGGCAGGAAGCCCTCACCGTCAACGGTGAAGAGATCCACTGGGTGGAGTACCTCAACCTCAACCGCGGGGAAACACAACAACTGATCCGGGAGAACAGCCGGAGGGTGGACCTGATCATCCCGCGTGGCGGAGAGGGGTTGATTCATTTCGTGCAGGAACATGCCTCGGTGCCGGTGATCGTGAGCGGTCGCGGCAACAATTTTCTCTATATCGATGAGGATGTCGATTTTGAGATGGCCATCCGCCTGGTG
>DURL01000195.1 GCA_012837345.1 Bacteroidales bacterium | reverse complement strand
TTCCTGATGAACGCTTTCCAGTACGGGGCCCCACCCCATGGCGGTATCGCCTTCGGCCTGGACCGCTTTGTATCGATCTTCGCGGGACTCGACAGCATCCGCGATTGCATCGCCTTCCCCAAGAATAACGCCGGCCGCGACGTGATGATCGACGCTCCCTCGCGTGTGGAGCTGGAACAGCTCGATGAGCTGGGCATCATGCTCAAGCCGGTGAAGAGGGAGTGACAGTGGATGAGAGCCGGAGTGATTATGTCTCTCTGCCGTAAACCAAAAAAAAGCTACCCAAGGGCAGCTTTTTTTGTATCGAAGAGAATACCCGTCAGAGGGTGTAACCCTCGCTGTAGCTCTTGTTGAACAATCGGTGGCCATCAGCTTCGGCATCATCTACAAACTTCTCGGCTGCGGGATCCCACTTGATGGGCCGCCCCAGATCGTAAGCAATGTTACCCAACGTGCAGACGGTGCAGGAACGATGGCCTATCTCTACGGGCACCACCGGGTCGCTCTTCGTCTTCACAGCGTTGATGAAGTTCTCCAGGTGCGGGATCTTGGTTTCATAAGCTCCTTCGGCAGCTTCCGTTGCCGGTGGCAACAGGCTCTCGTCGGAGGCGAGGAAATGCTCACGGGAGATCTCGATCCACCCCTTGTCGCCCCAGAACTTCACACCCTTGGTCTGCCGTTCATTGAACGGCTCTTCGGTCATCACCACACCATTGGCATACTTGTAGGTAAGATACTTGGTATCCTGATAGCCGGCAGGGATGATCTCCACGGGACCACTCTCATCCATGCCGAGTCCCCACTGTGCGATGTCGAACATGTGAGCACCCCAATCGGTGGTGAAACCGCCACCCAGCTCCTTATACCAGCGCCAGGCACCCCAGAACTGTTCGTTCTGCTCGGGATCGAGCGAGATGGGCGGGTTGAGCTGCGAGTTGTAATGAATGAACTCCGAGGGCCCGAGCCACAACGGCCAGTTCAGATCGGCTGGTAGCGGTTCCTCAGGAAGGTCGTACGGCGTGGGAGGTGCACCTACATAAGCATTCACCCTTTCAATCTTACCAATCTTACCCTCCTGCACCATTTTCACAGCATGCTGGAAATTGGCATCGGAACGCTGCTGGCTCCCAACACCCAGGATCACGCCGTTATCGCGAACCGCCTTGGCAAGCATCTGCCCCTCTTTGATAGTGAAGGTAAGCGGTTTCTCCAGGTAGATGTTTTTCTTCGCATTGCAGGCATCGATCGCCATAAAGGCATGCCAGTGGTCGGGGGTAGCGATCACCACGGCATCAATATCTTCCCGTGCGATAAGATCCTTGTAATTCTCGTAGGTCTCCACGGCTACCTCCTGACCGGTTTCAGCATAACGGGCATTCACCCTCTTCAGGAAACGTTCCCGTTTCACACCGTAGACATCACTGCCGGCTACAACCTGTACCCCCTCCATGCCGAGATAACCGGCAAGCAGGTACATCGACTGCTGACCCAGTCCGATAAAACCAAGGCGGAGAATACCGTCGCCCGCATCACCGGCTGCTTTCTTGTTTTGGGTACAGGATGCCAGGAACTGCGGGAACAGTGCCACACCGGCAGCACCCACGGCTGCCGTCTTGAAAAATTTTCTTCTTGTTAATTGATTGCTCATGACTTTAGATATTATTTTTAGGGATAATACTTTTCTTCCTGCAAATATAACCTTTTTTATATCTTTCAGCATGCAATGAGTCAAATTACTGTTCAAAGCAACTCTGATTTGTCTTTGAACCACTTCTTCGATCTATCACGATCAAATTTACTCTGACCTCTCTCTTTCCTATAGATATTCTATCTACGGTCCATTTCACTGCAACCATTAGTTAATATTTATCAAATACACAGTGATGTTCCCTGATACGCAATTTATATTGATTCTAAATAGTATCTTTGTAACCCAAATAACTATAATTATGAGCGAACTGATCAACAATTCATCCCAACGAAAGGAGCTGCTGAAACACCTCCTGCTCCGGCTGCACGAAGGTGACAACCCTGAAGTGCTGCGCCGACGCCTAATCGACGCTCTGCAACAGATCCCTTACCATGAAGTGGTGGAGGTGGAACAGGAGCTGATCAACAGCAACGCATTGACCGAAGAGGAGATCCTCGATTTCTGCGACCTGCATACCGCTGTGCTCGATGGCAGCATCGACCTGGAGGGCGCGAAACAGGTTCCAGCAGGACATCCGGTGGACACCTTCAAAAAGGAGAACAGCGCACTCCGTAGGGAGATAGACAGCTACCGGTTGGCAAAAGAACAGTTATGGCAGATCAACGACAGTGATCTGCCGGGCTACGTGATGCAGTTGCGCTCCATCTTTAACAATTTCGCCGATGTGGAGAAACACTACCTGCGCAAGGAATACCTGCTTTTCCCCTTCCTGGAAAAACATCTGATCACCGGTCCCCCAAAGGTGATGTGGGGCAAGCATGACGAGACACGCGAGTTGCTGAAGAACTCGCACGAAGCCCTTGCCGCACACATGGAGCGTGCGGAAGAGCTGCAGTCGCTGGTGGAGCTGGTACTTGATCACACGGTGGAAATGATTGAGGGGATGATCATGAAGGAGGAGGAGATACTGCTCCCCATGGCGATGGATACGCTCAGCGAAGAAGAGTGGTACAAAGTGTACCATGAGACACCGGATTTTGGCTATTGCCTGATTGATCCGCAGGATGAGTGGAAACCGGAAGGCATGAGACTGGAGAAACAGGAATATGTGACTGCCGACGCCATTCGTCTCTCTTCGGGTGCCTTTGACATTGGTGAGCTGGAGGCGCTCTTCCTTCACCTCCCCATCGACATCACTTTCGTGGACAAAAACGACAAGGTGCGTTTCTTCTCCCATAGCCCAAACAGGGTGTTTGAACGCAACCGCGCAGTCCTGGGACGCGACGTGCGCATGTGCCACCCCCCAGGCAGCGTTCATATTGTGGAACAGATCCTCACCGACTTCAAGAGCGGCAAGGAGAACAAAGCAGTCTTCTGGATCTCTTCATTCATGAAGAACCGGTTCATCTACATCGAGTATTCGGCTGTACGTAACAAAGAGGGTGAGTATCTTGGTGTGGTGGAGGTGACGCAAGACATCACCCGACTGCGACTGCTTGAAGGTGATAAACGACTCCTCTCTTATGAGCAGAAGTAGATTCGATATTACCCCCGAAACGAAGGTGGGCGAGCTGCTGCGCGAATTTCCGGAACTGGAAGAAGTACTGTATCGCCTGGCACCCTCCTTCGCGGCGTTGAAGAACCCGGTATTGCGCAGAACTGTTGCACGTGTCACATCATTGCAACAGGCAGCAAAGGTGGGCAACATCAACGCAGTTGAGATGGTTGACAGCCTTCGACAGGCTGCAGGCATGGAGTTACTCGGAGAGAGCTTCAGCAATGACGCTGATGAGCAATCTCTGCAGGTAGCAGCGCAGGCTCCTGTTACACCGGTAACCTTCACCCTTGATGTGCGTCCCATTATCGATTCAGGGGACCATCCCAAAGATGTGGTGATGACTGAGGCGGAGAAACTGAAACCGGGAGAGTGTCTGCTACTGGTCGCTCCCTTCCCGCCGGCACCACTCATCACTCTTTTGCAGAAGAAAGGATTCAAGGTGACCATGCTGGCTCCCGAGAAGGGACTGGTAAAATCTTATGTGGAGCGATAACCGGCTACTGTGCTGGAAATTTAAAAAAATAGAAAAAAAAGACGGCCAACCGGCCGTCTTTTTAGTATGTAGTAAATTGTTCTGATCAGAGATTCGGGTTGACACTGCTCCACTGATCAACCGCAGGGATGATCCCCATGGCGATTACCTCGTCACGCAGCTTCACCAGGTGGCCGTAGCTCTGCTTCAGCTC
>DURL01000236.1 GCA_012837345.1 Bacteroidales bacterium | reverse complement strand
TCCCAGTTGGCAATGGCCGAAAGCAACAATTTCTCAATCTTGTTCGATGCCTCCTTGTTGGAGAACTTCAGCACGCCGAGGGCCTTGAACACCTCCATGCCACGTACCATGTCGGCCACGTAACGCATCTTGCGAGGTGAGGTGGGCACGTTTTTCAGGACGGCCAGAGAAACCGTCTTGCGGTTTTCTTTTCTTTGTTCGGCTGATATTCTTTTTCTAGCACTCATGTCTTTTCTGTTTTTCTTTGTTCGTTAAGCGCCCTGATCTTATTTCTTCCTGTTGCCGGAGTGACCACGGAACGTACGGGTAACAGCGAATTCGCCCAGTTTGTGCCCAACCATGTTCTCTGTGACATATACCGGGATAAACTTGTTCCCGTTGTGCACAGCGATGGTGTGTCCAACAAAATCAGGAGATATCATGGAAGCACGGGCCCATGTCTTGACTACGGCCTTCTTGCCGCTGTCGTTCATGGTCTGCACCTTCTGTTCCAGCTTCAGATTGATATAGGGACCTTTCTTTAATGATCTGCTCATAGTTGTGTAATAATTAAATCAGATTACTTCTTTTTTCTTCTCTCTACGATGTATTTCGAAGAATGTTTTTTGGGGGCCCTTGTTTTCAAGCCCTTTGAATATAAGCCCTTGGGCGATCTGGGGTGTCCCCCCGATGCGCGTCCTTCACCACCACCCATGGGGTGATCAACCGGGTTCTTCACCACACCACGTGTGTGCGGGCGACGACCCAGCCAGCGTGAACGACCGGCTTTACCTGATTTTTCCAGAGCATGATCCGAGTTACCTACACTGCCAATGGTGGCCTTGCAGGCGGAAAGAATCTTGCGAACTTCACCGGAAGGCATCTTCAGGATCGCGTACTTATCTTCACGCGACACCAGCTGTGCGAATGTTCCGGCCGAACGTGCCATCTTGGCTCCCTGTCCGGGGCGCAACTCGATGTTGTGCACCACCGTACCGATGGGTATCACCGACAGGGGCAATGCATTTCCTACTTCAGGGGCAGCATCAGGCCCCGACATCACTGAGGTTCCAACTTGCAGACCGTTGGGAGCCAGAATATAGGTCTTCTCACCGTCGGCATAGTACAGCAGAGCGATACGTGCTGAACGGTTTGGATCATATTCAATGCTCTTCACAACGGCCGGGATACCATCTTTCGTTCTCTTGAAATCGATAATTCTGTAACGTCTTTTGTGACCGCCTCCCAGGTAACCCATGGTCATCTTACCCTGGTGGTTACGACCGCCAGTAGCGCTCTTACCAACTACAAGAGATTTCTCCGGTACACTTGCAGTGATTGAATCAAATGAACCGATAATCTTGTGTCTTTGCCCCGGTGTGGTGGGCTTTAATTTACGTATTGCCATGTTGTTTAAATATTGCTAAATAGATCGATCGTCTCACCTTTTCGCAAGGTGATGATTGCTTTCTTGTATGCGGCGGTCTTGCCGAAGACTACACCCGACTTGGTGTAACGGCTCTTTACCTTCCCGTCATACTTCATTGTGTTGACGCTCTCCACATGTACGTTGTACAGGGCTTCCACGGCGTTCTTGATCTGAACCTTGTTTGCAGAAGGAGCCACGATGAAGCCGTAACGGTTTTCATACTTGTCCGTCAGGGCAGTCTGCTTTTCCGTGAATATCGGTTTTACTAGTACACTCATCTTTTATTCTCCTTTTGCGTTAAACAGGTTATCAATCGCAGCGATCGACGACTCGGTCATCACAAGGCTGCCACAATTCATAATAGCGTATGTGTTTATCTCAGAAGCTGTTATCACATTCACTTTCTGTAAATTTCGGGCCGACAAATATACGTTTTTATTTTGACCTGGCAAAACGAAAAGTAGCTTTTTATCAGCCAGTTGCAGATTCTTTGTCAGCGAGGCAAACTCCCTGGTTTTCGGGGTGTCGAACGCCAGGTCCTCCACCACGATGATGCCATTGTTCTTTGCCTTGAGCGAGAGTGCCGACTTGCGTGCCAGCGCTTTCACCTTCTTGTTGAGTTTGAAGCTGTAATCGCGGGGCTTGGGACCAAACGCGCGGCCTCCACCCACCAACACGGGCGACTTGATGTCACCCCTGCGGGCACCACCACTACCCTTCTGACGGATCAGCTTGCGGGTACTACCGGCGATCTCGCTTCTCTCCTTCGACTTGTGGGTACCCTGACGCTGGTTGGCCAGGTACTGCTTCACGTCGAGCCAGATAACATGTTCGTTCGGTTCAATACCGAAAATGGAATCGTCGAGATTCACCTTCTTGTCTGTTACCTCTCCTTTGCTATTGTAGATACTTAATTCCATTTCTTACTTCTCAATTAATACGATTGAACCTTTCGCTCCCGGCACCGACCCCTTCACCAGAAGGAGATTGTGTTCGGGGATTACCTTTACCACCTGCAGGTTTTGAACGGTCACCCGCTCATTACCCATCTGTCCGGCCATGCGTGTACCCTTGAATACCTTTGCGGGGTATGAAGCGGCTCCGATGGAACCGGGCGCACGCAGCCTGTTGTGCTGTCCGTGTGTGGCCTGACCCACACCGCCAAATCCGTGGCGTTTCACCACACCCTGGAAACCTTTTCCCTTCGAGGTTCCGATCACATCCACGTAAACGGCATCGTTGAAAAAGTCAACAGTGATTTCGGAGCCCAACTTGTAGTCGTCTCCCATTCCTTTGAACTCGGCCAAGTGTCTCTTGGGGCTTACTCCTGCTTTCTTGAAGTGACCCTGTTCAGCATTGGGGGTGTGCTTCTCTTTCTTGTCCACAAACCCGATCTGAATAGCATCGTAGCCGTCATTTTCGGCTGTCTTCACCTGAGTAACCACGCAAGGACCTGCTTCGATAACAGTGCATGGAACGTTCTTTCCCTCGGCACTGAAAACGGATGTCATTCCGATTTTTTTTCCTAATAATCCTGGCATTTCTCTGTTGTTTAGTTATTTATAGCTTTCAGTCATCAGCTGATCGCTGAATGCTGAATGCTGATCGCTTTTATTATCACACTTTGATCTCTACTTCCACACCGCTGGGCAGCTCAAGCTTCATCAGTGCGTCCACGGTTTTGGCCGTAGAGCTGTAGATGTCGATCAAGCGTTTGAACGAGGCCAGCTCGAACTGTTCACGCGACTTCTTGTTCACGAAGGTGGAACGGTTCACGGTAAAGATGCGCTTGTGCGTAGGCAGGGGTATGGGTCCACTCACCACTGCACCCGTAGCTTTTACGGTTTTCACGATTTTCTCAGCGGACTTGTCCACGAGGCTGTAATCGTAAGATTTCAGTTTGATTCTGATTTTTTGGCTCATATAATTTTATGCGTAAAATTTGTTTGCTCTTACTTGATCAAATCCACACGTCC
>DURL01000194.1 GCA_012837345.1 Bacteroidales bacterium | reverse complement strand
GAGGCGTAGAGTGCCCCTGCCGCATCGAGGAAGATGTTGCCCACGATGCAGATGGCTGAGAAGTAGAAACGCGACCGTTCGTCGAACCGTTTCTCCAGGAACTCGGGGATGGTGAACACCTTCGAGCGGATATAGAGTGGCAGGAGGAAGATGGCGAAGAAGACCATCACGATCACCCCGGTGAGGTTGTAGTTGAAGACGGCCAGGCCGGTGTCGTAGGCGTCGCCCGACTGACCGATGAGGGTGGTGCTGGAGATGCTGGCGGCGAAGAGGGAGAGACCCACTATCCACCAGGGCATGGAACGTCCGGCCAGGAAGTAGGACTGCGAGTCGCTGCTCTTGCCGTGCTTCAATCCCCAGATCACGATAAAGGCGATGTAGGCAGTCAGGATGATGATGTCGACGGTACTGATTGAGAAACTATTCATGGAGTTTACCTGTTCAAAAGATGTTCAACCATAAGCACGGTACAAAGATAGCGGGTGCAGGAAGTAAAAGGTGTATACTTTGCAATGAAAAGATTGTACTTTTTTGACAGTTCTGGTTGCGCATTCAGAAAAACATCTTACATTTGGGAAGTCAAAGGAATTGGTTATGAAGATGAAAGAGCTTCACAAGGAGATCACACCGCTGTCGGACAATGACCTGTTTATTGTCCTGAACCACCCGTCGGCCAAGTTCGACTACCCGGTGCACCACCACTCCGACTACGAGATCAACCTGGTGATGGAGAGCCATGGCACCCGTATCGTGGGCGACTCGGAGGAGCGTTTCACCACGCTCGACCTGGTGATGATCGGTCCCCATATCCCGCATGCGTGGCAGGGTGAGGTGGTGGATGGCAACCATGTGATCACCATCCAGTTCTCCGAGAAGGTGCTCCACTTCCCCATGCTGGAGAAGCGGCTCTTCCAGTCCATCAAAGAGCTGCTCTATGACTCGCAGCACGGCCTCTGCTTCCCCGAGGCGACGATCCTTGATATCCGCGACCGACTGCTCAACCTCACCTCGCAGCACGGCTTCCAGACGGTGATCGAGTTTCTGCAGATCCTGCACCTGCTCTCCGTATCCGAAAAGCGTAAGCTGATGGAGCATGTCTACGACACGCAGTCCATCGTGCGCATCTCCAAGAGCCGGCGCATCGCGAAGGTATGCGATTATATTGACAAGAACTTCGAGCAGCCCATCCATCTGTGCGACGTGGCTGCCAGCGTCAACATGTCGGAGTCCGCCTTCAGCCACTTCTTCAAGCGCAAGACCCGGATCAGCTTCATCGAGTACCTGATCAACCTGCGCATCGGCAAGGCGTGCCAGATGCTCTCCGAGACCAGCCACTCGGTGGCGGAGATCAGCTTCCGCTGCGGTTTCAACAACCTCTCCAACTTCATCCGCATCTTCAAGAAGAAAAAGGGCACCACCCCCAGCGAGTATAGAAGGCTGATGGAGCAGTTGTTGTACAAATATTAGTTGATTAGCTGATTAGCAGATTAGTAGATTAGTAGATTAGCAGATTAGCAGATTAGTAGATTAGTTGATTAGCTGATTGGCAGATTAGCAGATTAGCAGATGTGTTAATATTCCATCAACTGACCCTCAGGTCATCAATGACAGCTAGCAAAATCTCTCTGCGCAAAGCAAAACCGACAACTTGATCAACGTGACCCTGTCAAACTCATAATTATGTATGATGCAGGGATCCATTACCACTTGATCAATGGCGAAGTCTTTGATAGCGAATAACTACCAACAGTAAAAAAGTTGCTGATACAGCTAATATAATTATATTTAGCACATTGCTGATCTCAAAAAGAGTAAACATCATTGATCCTATTGCTGAAATACTCGATAAAACGAATAGAAATACGTATATTCTATATTTTTTATCTTTGAGTATCATTTTACTACCAGTATCTTTTATGCTGAGCAATATTCCCACAACCAACCCGATAGAAACAAAAAATAGGAGTTTATTGATAGCACTATGTGAATTGACATAGAGGAGGATAGTACTCACTAACAAGAGGACATATGGAATAAATCGTATAAACTGACTTTGTTTTTTCATATGATGATTACATTTCCTTTAACATGCGTATGTTGATACTGTTGCTGCAACTAAAGTTGTAACTACTGGTGCAACGACAGGAGCAGCAGGTCCGGAAATTGTTCCAAATACAAAACCAAAAATTCCTCCCACTACTCCAGATACCACATTACAAGCAAAAACTTCTCCTTTACTCTTTTGCCTTGAACGAGTAAAATAGGATTCCCCATCACTGGTTGTATATGACAATATTTCTTCTATTGTTATACTTATTGCATCAACAATATCTAATACTAATTGTCTTTCAGCTTTATCTGTAATGAGAAGAGCCTCCATCCTAATCGCGTCTAAAAAGCTCGAGTTGATTGTTTCACTATTTAACATTTTTAGGACCAATGAGTATTGATTGTTAGTTAGGTTTTCCATTAATGTCTTCTCATCAATTTGGAATTCTGTTGTATTTGATCTAGCAATAGGATAAAAAGGGAGATAACTAACTGTTTTTAAATCTGTCTTATTTAATATTTGAGGTTTAAGATTGTCTAAAAATATTAATGCTTGCTCTTCATTAATATTTTCTCCATCGAAGGCTTCTTGGAAAATAATATTTAATGAACTTGAAACGAACGATTTATACTCTTTCACATTAGATGAGTGTTCTAAATATGGAAGCTCAGGCTGACTACTTAGATAATCTGCGTTTTCCTTATTACATCCTTGATAAAAAAATAGCAAACTTACACTAGCGAATAGTACAAAAATTCTTTTCATGTTTTTTTGGTTTAAGTTTGACATGATTTAAATATAACTAAAGTAAACAATTACATCAACTGTATATTTTTTTTTAGATAACTCAAGTTTAGTAAGTCGTATGAATTCAACAAAAGCGTTCGTCTGACGATGTTTTGTGACCCATCACAGCTCTCGTCAGCTAAAAGGGAAGAACTCGTTTAAAATATGCCTTATATTTTTCCATTTCATTGATTTAAAATTTAAGATGAGTAATTTGTTATTACAAAAAGAATCATTCTCTCAAAGCGTTACGTTATCGTAACGTTATATAACATAATAATAACATGGGTGAAATTATTAATACTAATTAGTAGATTAGCAGATTCGCTGATGTGGAGATTAGCTGATTAGCAGATTAGTTGATTAGCTGATTCGTTGATGTGGAGATTAGCAGATTTGTGGATTAGCGGTCTCCAGCCGGCTGAGGAATATCTCCGTGTCGATGGCGTCGGGCAGTTTCTTGTTGGCTGTGACCCGTCCTGCCGGTTTCCCCTGCAGATACAACTCGGGTGGGGTGGTGGTGTGGGGGTTGTGGATGCTGAATTCCCCCTCCTTGCTTCCATAGGGGGAGGTAGGATTAAAAATGCTGTAGGGACTGTAGCGGCTGCCGTGGCGGCCGTAGGGGTTGGTCAGGGCGTCGGGGTCACTGCTGTCGGGGGTGATCTTGCCCAGGTAGCGGCCATCGGCCCCCATCAGGTAGGCATCCCCGGGAGAAGCCGGCCGCACTGTTTGCTCTTCTGCAAAAAGGCGGTTCACAAGCTCTTCCAACAGTGCTTTTGTTTTGTCTCTATTTCTCCGCATCCCGTCCGAAGAGGTTTTCAATCAGTTTCTGTATCTCCTCTGCCGCCTTGTTGGCAGGCAGCAGGCTAATGAGTGCCGGCACGGTGGCCAGCGCGATGTTCTTGCGCCGCAGCTCGCGGATCTCCTTCAGGGGATAGTAGAGCAACCCGGTGGTCACCGCCGGCGGGGCGGCCCAGGCGAACTCACCGGTGGTGATCGCC
The DNA here is from genome assembly GCA_012837345.1 of Bacteroidales bacterium. Taxonomy (GTDB): domain Bacteria; phylum Bacteroidota; class Bacteroidia; order Bacteroidales; family Dysgonomonadaceae; genus Proteiniphilum. The sequence continues at coordinate 3,446 of DURL01000194.1, read as the reverse complement.
AGCACGAAGCAGGTGATGCCGCAGAGGAAGAGCAGCGTGGTGCCCGCCAACAACAGGTACTCGGTCACCCGGTTCTGCCGGTGCACCAGATCGATCCGTTTGATTACATCTGCCAGATCCATAGGACAACGATTCATTTCAGTGAAGTCTCCAACCCAAGTTCATCCCTTGCGGATGCAGCAACCTTTGCGCCATTGAGGCGTCATTGTCAGTCCGTTGCGACAAATATAGGGAATATTTCGGAATGAGGCAATTTTTACATCGGCGAATTCTGGCGGCGGTGGCACACGGCCTTATGAAAACGCAGTTAATACCGCTCCGGGTGACCCTGCCCACCTTCATCTTGCCCGGCCTGCTGCGCAACACATCGGTCTCCCCGTTCAGGGTGGTATCGTTCGTGCGTATCGATTCGGGAATATTGTAAGCTTCATCTCCTGGAGATGTTAATGAAAAAATCAAATTGCCATCAAAACATCGGTTGATACATTCTTTTAAAATCAGCCAGAGACCGGTTTGACAATGAAGCAGCTTTTGACATTGAGATCTGATCCTCTATCAGTGCCCTGAACAGGAGTTGTTCAAATCGATTACTCTCTTCGGATCCCTGATATTCTGCAGGTTCATCTACTCTCCAATTCATCTGTTTCATAAAGAAAAAAAACTGATTCTTGTATTGGTCATTGATGATACCGCAATCATTGGCCCGCATTACAATTGCCTGCATGGAGATTCCATATTGTTTTTTGATATTGGCTAACTCAAAGGTGGAAATCTTGTTGCGTTGAGCCCCCAGTTCTGCCCTGATAGTCTCTTCCGGCAGCAGCATCGCTCCCGAAAATTGATGACATAAAGTCTCCTTTTGTTTGTTTGAGACATCTCCGAACTTCAATAAAAGATGAGCGAGTTCATGGAGAAGAGTGAAGCGGATCCTGTCAGGTTTATTAGCCATCCTGACATTATAGGCAACCACAGGGATGATATCGTTTGCAAAAGCTTGTAATCCGTCGAAAGTCACAGAAGCATCCAATTTTACGATCTTGATATTCTTTTCTTCCAACAGTTCAACAATATTGTAAATTGGCCCATTCCCCAAAGACCATTTTTCCCGAATGATTTCTGCAGCTTTGTTCACCTGCTTATAAGAGGTAACCACAGGGTAATCTACAAGTGGATGTTCAAATTTATTTTTAAGGCCTAGGATTTCTTCCAGTTCCAAATACCGGGAAAGATACTCTTTGGCTTTTTCCTGAATAATAGTTGCCTCTTTTTTTGGTAGTTTATCCAGCTTTCTGAATTCTATGTTCGAAAATTCAATTTTGTTAGTTCTGAAGAAGAAATCAGGATTTACATTCAAAGCATTGCTGAGCCTGTTAATTTTTTCAGCATCAGGTATAACCTCCCCTTTCTCGTATTTATGCAATGCCTGACGTGAAACCTGGTTATCCAGTGCATCAGCCAGATCTTGCAATGAAAAACCATTCATCAACCGTGCGGATTTAAACCGTTCTGCAAATATTGCTTTTATTTCCATTACTGTGACTATAGTTATACAACACAAAGATCGTTGCTTTGGTTGACAAATGAAAGTAAATAATGATAATTATTTTTGATGGCAGTCACTGTGACAATATTTTAGTATATTGAAAATGAATAAATAATACAATTTGTTGCGTTTTATTACAAAGATGTATAGTTGACAAAATAGGTTGATCATCCGATATATGTGGTCACGATGAACAAATTAATGCTCAAAATCATTTGAATTTGGAAATTACACATTATCTTTGTACTCATAAGATAAGAGCATGTGTGAAGTTATGAGAGAAGAATTCAAGCAGATATTAAAAGCAATCAACGACATTCCGCAACCAGAATTTTCTAAGATTTGGGATGAAGATTTGAAAGAATTCGATAGGGTGGGTCCTACAATTGAGGAACTTCTTCTCTATTGCAAGAGATTTTTTTTTCAAAATAGTCCTCCAAAGACAGAAAAAGTTAATAATTTTGACCAGAAGTTTACTTCTGGTTTTTTTATTTCTTAATCTTAAGGCACATGGAACAGATACAAAAAGCAGCGTTTTACATCAGTGATTATTACTTTGAAAAAGTGATATTGGATATAAATAACAAACCCAAAAGCGATGAGTTATCAGTTTCTTTTCTTACCCGAGGAGAATATAGCGAGCAAGGGAAAGCATATCATCTCTGGTTTAAAGTGGATGTCGGGGAGGGGGAATCAAGTCAATCGAGCGACACCTTTTTGTCAGTTAGTTGTGTAGGAAAGTTTATCTTTGACAATGTGAATAGCCTATCTGAAATTCCCGAATTTTTCTATGTAAACTGTATCGCCTTACTTTTTCCTTATGTAAGAGCATATATAAGTCTAATAACAACTCAGGCAAATACCAAAGGTGTTATACTCCCGACATTAAACCTATCAAGTTTGGGAGAAGAATTAAAGAGAAATACAACTGAAGTGGAATAGAAATGACGATTCAGATATATCAAACACTTGAGGATCGTAATAATCCGCAAGACATTGCTATCAATGGTCCTTTCAAATGCACGAGATCAGATGCATGGCTCGGTGATGGTTTCTATTTCTGGGAAAATTATATAGAACATGCTCACTGGTGGGGTAGTAAAGGGTATAATAATAATTATATCATATGTTCAGCGCAATACGATCATAACCCGTCTTATTGTTTCGACTTGATTAATAATTACGAGCATTTATGTTTATTAGAAGATTTGTACCATATTGTAAAAGCCAAGACCAGCAAACCTGTATTGGTTTCCAAAATAATTGAATTGTTAAAAAAACAAACAACTTTCGATTTTGATGCTGTCAGAGCTCCCTCACAAGATGCAAAATCTGAACCTTTGTACATTAAATATAAATCAATCCACAAAGCAAAAATTTATCTCCGTCCATTGAATCAAATATGTTTTTTTAGGAAAAATAATAGACTCAATCTGAGAGACTTCCAGATAATTTACCCCCCACAGTATGTAGATGGTTATGTGGTTTGAATTGACTATTCCTGCCAACAAAACGTCGCAGCCGCGTAAGTAAAAACAGTGCCAAACCCGGGTAGCTATCAACTACTAAAGTACAATCATCCGGCAAGTACTATTTGCTTTTAGATGAAATACAAGAAGTAGAAGATTGGGAAAAAGCGATCAATTCGTTCTTGGTCGACTTTGATGTGGATATATATCTTACCGGTTCCAACTCCCATTTGTTGTCTTCAGAGCTGGCTACTTTATCTGCGCAAAGGCGGTTTCCCGGTCATCCATACCGCAGACTATCCCGATGAATCGGCATACAAGGTTGTGTATGACATCTATTCATCCGTAATTCTTCGGGATACCGTGCAGCGTTACAAGATCCGTGATGTCGAGCTACTGGAACGAGTGATCAAGTATGCCTTCGACAATATCGG
>DURL01000019.1 GCA_012837345.1 Bacteroidales bacterium | reverse complement strand
TTGAGAAGGGATTTATCCGTGCCGAGGTAATCAAGTATGAGGATTACATCCGCTACGGATCGGAGAGCGCCGTAAAAGAGGCGGGGAAAATGAGCGTGGAGGGGAAAGAATACCTGGTGCAGGATGGGGATATCATGCATTTTCGTTTCAACGTCTAGTACTCTTTGATTAAAGATAATATAACCAACCTATTATGGATACCACTGAACTCTTTGGCTACCTGGCCATGACCTTTCTTGTTGTCTCTTTCCTGCCCACGCAGGTACGGAAAGTGCGGATGATCAATCTGATTGCCTGTGCTTTGTTTATTGTCTACGGAGTCCTGCTGGGATTCAAATGGCCATTGATCATCTCCAATGCAGTGGTGTGCCTCATTCAGATCTATCATCTCTTCTTCGTGAAGAAGAGAGCCTGATAGCGGGATCACCCGGCTACGGTGGTGGGAATGCCCAGCTCCCCTACCCTGCTGGCGATATCCTGCAACACCTCAAGAGGCGCTTTTTCAAGCTCTCTGGCGGGTGTTTCCCTGTCGATGGTGTAGATCATTACCTCGCGCGGCCGGAGCGATCTGACGAGCCCTAACCAGGCTGAAACCTCCTCCTCGGTCGTGTTGTCCACCACCCTGCCTTCAAAACTGCCTCGCAGGAACATCGATTGCAACACAAAATCACCCTGAAACAGCCTGTATCGCTCCACCTGCTGGCTGACGCTATAGGTAGCGGCGTTGGGCCGATCGATCCGACGTGCGGTATCATCAAAGGCGGAATCGAGTTTCAGGATGGGATTGTCCACCTTTCTCATGGCATCGAACACCTCTCTCTTGTTGAGATGAAGCCCGTTGGAGAGCACGCTGACCTTGGTGTGAGGGAAGTAACGGTCACGCAGTAGCAGGGTGTCATCGATGATGCCTGCAAACTCCGGGTGCATCGTCGGCTCACCATTGCCGGCAAAGGTGATCACATCGAGGGTGACTCTCATTTCCTGTAGTTGTTGCAGCTTATCTTCCATGGCTGCACGCACGTTCTCGCGGTCGGGCAGCTTTGTTTTGGTGCGGAAATCCCTGTTGAAGCCACACTCGCAGTAGATACAGTCGAAGGAGCAAAGCTTGCCGTCGTAGGGCAGCAGGTTTACACCCAGTGAACTACCCAGCCTTCGGCTCTGCACCGGTCCGTATACGATCTCATGAAAAAGAATGGTCATATCTGATTTTTTATTTAGCTTTAAGCACCTACTAACCTACTAACCTACTAACCCACAAACCTATCAACCTGTTAACCTTAAACCAGGCCGTCATCAGGAAAACAGCGATAGTATCCCCTCCGTACCGAAGGCGATCAACAGGTAACGGAGGAACTTTCCAAGCGTCATGGTGCCCATCACCAAGGGGACGTTGGCACGCATGAATCCCAGTGCCACAAGGATTGCATCTCCGACAGCGGGCAGGAAGCCAAAGAAGCCCATCACCCCACCCTTCCCGTGCAGCCAACGGATGATCTTGTCGATCTGTTCCGGTTTGATACGGAACCATTTCTGAAGCCATTCCGTTTTGCCGAGTCGTCCCAGGTAATAGCAGGTGGCACCGCCCACGGCGTTGCCGACGGTGGCGAAGAGAATGCACTGCCAGGTGTCCAGTCCCGCCGCGATCAGCGCCGCGAAGACCACCTCTGAACTGAAGGGCAGTACTGTTGCCGCCAGGAAGGAGGCAAGCAACAAGCCCCAATAGCCATATTCCGCCAGTCCGTCGAGCATGGAAATCAGTGTGCTTCAAGCCAGTTCTTTCCTACCCCCAAATCGATTACCAGTGGTACATCGAGGTTATAGGCTTTTTCCATCTCATAGGTTACGATCTGCCGCACCTTTTCCAGTTCATCGGGGAAGACATTGAAGTTGAGTTCATCATGTACCTGCAGGATCATTTTTGATCGCAGCTGCTCCTCTTCAAAGCGTTTGAAGATGCGGATCATGGCCATCTTGATGATATCGGCAGCGCTCCCCTGGATGGGTGCATTGATGGCGTTGCGTTCAGCATAACCACGCACTGTGGCGTTACGGGAATTGATGTCGGGCAGATAGCGCTTTCGACCTAAGAGTGTCTCCACATACCCTTTCTCGCGGGCTTGGAGAATAGAGTTATCCATGTACTGTTTCACACCCGGGAAGGTGACGAAATACTCATCGATCAGTTCTTTGGCTTCCCCGCGCGGGATGTTGAGCCGCTCCGACAAACCGAAGGGGCTGATACCGTAGATGATACCGAAGTTGGCAGTCTTCGCTTTCCTCCGCATATCACCGGTCACCTCTTCCAGAGGGATTTTGTAAATCTTTGCAGCGGTGGCGGCATGGATATCCTGTCCTTTGGCAAAGGCCTCCACCATGTTGCTGTCACCACTCAGGTGCGCCATGATGCGCAATTCTATCTGAGAATAGTCCGACGAGAGAAAGAGACACCCCTCATCGGGGATAAATACCTTACGCATCTCCCTGCCCCGCTCATCGCGGATGGGAATGTTCTGCAGGTTGGGGTTGGTACTGCTCAGTCTCCCGGTAGCGGCAACCGTCTGGTTGAAGGAGGTGTGCACCTTGCCGCTGCGATCACTCACCAGCAGTGGGAAGGCATCCACATAGGTACCCAGCAGCTTTTTGAGTCCCCGTTGTTCCAGTATCTTTTCGATGATCGGATGCCGGTTGCGCAACTTCTCCAGCTCCTCCTCACTGGTTTTGTATTGTCCCGTTTTGGTCTTCTTCGGTTTATCAGCTATTCTCAAACGGTCGAACAGCACTTCTCCGATTTGCTTGGGCGAGTTGACGTTGAACGGAATGCCGGCCATTGCGGCTATCTCATGCTCAATAGACTCCAATTCAGCGCTATACTGCCATGAGAGCTCTTTCAGTGCCTCCAGGTCGAGCCGTACCCCCGTCCACTCCATATCGGCCAATACATAGATCAACGGTGCTTCCACAAGGTGAAATAGATGCCCAACCAGGTTATGTATGATCTCCTCTTCAAGTATATTCTTTAGTTTCAGGGTGATATCGGCATCCTCGGCAGCATAATCTTTTACCACAGAGGGATCTACCTCCCGCATGCTTTTTTGGTTCTTCCCGCGGGGACCGATCAACTCTTCGATATGGATGGTGCGGTACTGCAGGTAGCTCTCCGCCATATAGTCCATCCCGTGACGCTGCTCGGGGTTGAGCAGATAATGGGCGATCATGGTGTCGAACAGCTTTCCCTTCACCTGAATACCATACTGCCGCAGCTGCAGGATGTCATATTTGATGTTCTGACCAATTTTTACGATGTCCCTGTTTTCAAAAAAAGGTTTGAAAATGGCAATCTCATTTGTGGCATGTTCCCGATCAGCAGATATCGGCACATAATAGGCTTCCCCCTCACGGAAGGCAAAGGAGAGACCTACCAACTCACTCTCCAGCGGATCCACTCCGGTGGTCTCGCTGTCAAAGCAGACCTCCTTCTGTGCTGAGAGCAGCGCTGCCAGCTCTTTCCTTTCCTGCTCAGTGGTTGTCATCCTGTAATCGTGGGGTGTGCTGCCGAGATCGGTGAAGCCGGTCGGCAATGCAACAGCATCAGAAGAATCAGGAGTCACAGGGGCGTTGAACAAAGAAAAGAGATCACCCTGTACCGGTACTTTGCTCGCGGGTGGGGGCGTATCTTCTTTCAGCACGCGACTCAGCAGGGTACGAAACTCAAGATCTTCAAAAATTGTGCGTAGCGCTTCATCGTTGATCTGCTGCCGCATGAATAGGTCTTCATCCACTTCAATGGGTACATCGGTCTTGATGGTAGCCAGCATGCGTGAGATGCGGATCTGTTCGGTGTGTTCCTCCACCTTCTTCTTCAGTGCGCCTTTCAGCTGATCGGTATGCTTTAGCAGGTTGTCGATTGACCCAAAATCCTGCAGCAATTTCACCGCTGTTTTCTCGCCCACACCGGGACAGCCGGGAATATTGTCGGATGTGTCACCCATCAGTCCCAGCAGGTCGATCACCTGACCGGGGTGGGAGAGGCCATACTTCTCCGTCACCCGCCGATCGTCCATCAGCTCAAACTCATTGCTGCCGTAACGTGGCTTGTAGATGAAGATATGGGGTTCAGTCAGCTGCCCATAGTCCTTGTCAGGTGTCATCATGTAGACATCGAATCGTTCCTTGTCGGCACGTTTGGCCAGGGTCCCGATCACGTCATCGGCTTCATATCCCTCCACCTCCAGCACCGGTATGTTGTAGGCACGGATGATCTCCTTGATCACAGGTACTGACCATTTGATATCCTCAGGTGTGGCCTCACGCTGTGCCTTGTAGGCCTCAAACTCGACATGTCGGAAGGTGGGTCCCGGCGGATCAAATGCTACCGCGATATGAGAGGGATCTTCCTTACGCAACACCTCCTCCAGTGTATTCACGAAACCAAACACGGCAGAGGTGTTCTGTCCCTTTGAGTTAACTCTGGGATTGCGGATGAAAGCATAGTAGGAACGGTATATGAGTGCGTAGGCGTCGAGAAGGAAAAGCTTGTTCTTGTTCATAATCTGCTGCGATAACATTAAGGAAACGTAAAGTTACGAATATTTGTTGCGAAGCGGAGAATTATTTCTACTTTTGTAGCTGTTTAAGTCGGTATTGATGGATCAGGGTCAGCTCATAAATGATTTTCTTCGGAAGGAGATGCTCCACTTTGAAGAGTATCTGCAGGCATCGGTGAAAAGCGATAACCCGCTCATCAGCGAGATGGTAGGCTATCTCTTCAACACCACCGGAAAGAGATTGAGACCCCTGTTGGTGCTGATGACAGCCAAGGCCTGTGGCGGGATCATCCCGGAGACCTATCACGGTGCCGTAACCGTAGAGTTGTTGCACACCGCCACTCTGGTACACGATGACGTGATCGACAAGTCGGATACCCGTCGCGGTAAGCGCTCATTGCATGCGGTCTATGATAATACCCAGGCGGTGCTGCTGGGCGACTACCTTCTCTCCACAGCCTTGCTGGAGAGCGTGAAGACCAAAGACCTCAACATCATTCGGATTATCTCGGAGCTGGGACAGAATCTCGCGGAAGGTGAGCTGAATCAGCTTACCCTTGCCAACGGCATCATCGTTGACGAGGCAGCCTATTTCGAGGTGATCGACAAGAAGACCGCCTCACTCATGCGTGCCAGCATTGCCATCGGTGCCATCACCGGAGGAGCAGACAGTGAGAGAATCGACCGTTTCACGAAGTTGGGTAGCCTGTTGGGTATCTGTTTCCAGATCAGGGATGATATCTTTGATTACTTCAACAGGGATGTGGGCAAGCCTACCGGCAACGATATCCGCGAAGGAAAGATCACCCTGCCCCTGATTTATGCGTTGCAGAACGCTCCCAAAGCCCTTTCTGATGAGATGATGGAGATCATCACCTCCCGCAGTTATAGCGATGAGAATATCGACTGTCTGCTGTCATTTGCCAGGGAGCAGGGAGGCATCGATTACGCCTATGGGAAGATGGAGAGCCTGATTGCAGAGGCGGAACAGATTGTCACGGGTTTCAGCTTCAGTAATGAGATGGAAAAGCTGATGTACCTCTTCCTCGGCTACCTGAAAGACCGCAGGTATTAATAAAAAATACCACCCCGTGGTGGGGTGGTATCTTCACATCAATCGTGATCAATCCTATCCTTACTGGATCTCGATCAGCCGTGAATTAGGTCTCTTCTCTTCGTTGGCGACCGGTATGGTTACCGAGAGCACACCGTTTTCCACCTTGGCTGAGATTTGATCTTTCTCTACGTTGTCAGGCAGGATCATTGTACGCTGGAACTGTGTGTAGGAGAACTCGCGACGCAGATAGGATCCCTTCTGGTCTTTCTCTTCCGATTCATTCTTCTTTTCGAACGTGATTACCAGGTTGTTCTCTTCGTCGATCCTTATGTTGCAATCCTCCTTGGTCATTCCGGGAGCAGCAACCTCTACCAGGAAGCCATTGTCGTTTTGCTGGATGTTGATGGCCGGTACCGACCGGTTGTTGCTTGGCATCCATTCATTGCCGAACACGTCATTGAAGACACTCGGCAGCCAGTTGTTTGTACGTCTGATGATCGTCATAATTGTACCCTTTCTTTTATTTGTTGTTTGTTTATCGATTTTGTTTCTCTCTCGCATAAGAGAAATGGCAAAAGATATGCCGTTGCATCAAACCATGTTACAACAGGATAAAAGAGGACAAAATGGCATATAATACTGCTTTTATACTCTATTCAGAGGCATAAAGGTGACAAAAAGGCAGATTTTGCTTATTCGACGATCCGGTATCGTTTCTCACCGTGATGCTGTTTGCCGAAACGGTCGGTGGCACGCACTTCGATCATCTGTTCACCGGGAGGCAGATCGGTCTTGATGCTACCTTGCCAGAGATGGGTACTGTTCACCGCGTTCGAGGGTCTACGACCCGGTAGCAGTCGGTCGGTCAAGTCCCATTCGAACAACATGGCTGTATAGGAGGGGTCAGCTGCTTCGATGTAGTGCATTTTCTGCCACTCTCCTTTACCGATGCGGTATTCCACCAGGTCGTTGCGGCTTCCCATAAAGAAGTTGACCACGATTCTGGAGCTGGTTCGGCCCTTGTAGGGTACCACTTTCGGTGCATAGATATTCATCTGATACCCGGAATCTCTCCCGGCAACCTTGTAATCCACGCTGTATTGATTCCCCTTTATCTTCAGAAAAGCATACCCCTGGGGCGTACCGTCCCGCATGGTGGCATCGGGCAGTCCCCTGGCATCCTTTTTTCCCGAATACCAGTCGCCGGAAGTGGTACCCACGTTGTATTCGTGCAATGGCTTTTTGCCCATCCAGCCCTCTGTTGAGGTGTACTCGATCTGGTCCTGTAAATGTGTGTGGGCCGACATCACCAATACATTGTCGTAGTCTTTCAGCAGATCAAAGAGGCGTTGACGGTCTGACAATCTGTATCCTGCCTCACCTTTCATGTCGATATGTTGTGAGAGGACAATCAGCTTCTCTTTTGGCACATGCTTCAAATCATTCTCCAGGAAGAGCAGCTGATCAAGCCGGTAACCACCCCAGTATCCCTTGCCGTCGCGCGGATCGGGGTAGAGGATATTGTCCAGCACGATGAAATGTGCGTCACCGTAGTTGAAGGCATAGTTGGCACTTCCGAAATTCTTTTCGAAGGTCTCATCAGAGAGGTCGTCGGAAGGAGCGTCGTAGTTCATGTCATGATTACCCATCACATTGTACCAGGGGAGCTGCAGTTGGCGCATCCGTTCCTTGTATACCGTCTGCAGGTCAAGGTTGTCCCCCACGATATCACCCAGGCTAATCCCAAATAGCGTGTGGTCACTCTTCGTCACATCCTCCACGATCTTGCGGGTGAAATGATCCAGATCCTCCATCGTGTAGGGTTGCGGATCGCCGAAGACGATTGCGGTAAAATCATCCGGCTCATCGTATCGGTAGAGGCCAAAATCGACTGATCGGGGCAGCTCATCGGTGGGGGCAACCCCCTTATAGGTGTAGTGGTCCGGTGATCCCTCCGGCTTGTAATGGTAATAGAACTGCGGGATAAAATCTTCGTTCACGGCAGGTTTGTATCCGGCGGGCTTGATCACGAAGAGGGTGTTGCCGCTTTTCACCGGAATACGGTAGCTGCCGTCGTCACGTGTCAACACCACATCGGTACCGTTGGAGACTGCTGCGCCGGCTATACCCGGCTCCCGTCGCTCTTTATGGCCGTTTCCGTTGGTGTCTTCAAAGACGAAACCAGTGGCCAGCTGTTGTGAGAAGAGTGGGAGGGAGCTAAGAAGAAGAGTAAGGAAAAAGAGCTTTTTTTTCATCGTCGTTATTTTTTATCTATTGCTGTTCAGTCAACAAATATACTATTTATGTCGATTTCTCTCGTTACGAAACGATGAAGATTTCCGAAACAAAAGAGACGGACCCGCAGGGATCCGCCTCTGAAAAAATGTGCTGCTCCGGTTAGTATGACCAGAGCGCCTTCTCCCGGGTCTCCCTCAGATCATCAAGTGGTATCAGGGTGAAGCCCCAGCGGTACTCCCTGTTGGCGGGAAGGGTGTACTCAGGCAGGGGACGGGCGCCCCAGCTGTTGTATCCAGCCACGCCCTGTTGCTTCATATCCACACACACCTCCACGAAATCACGCGGTGTGATGTCGTTGATATGTGTTTGTCGTGGTTTTCTGTTGCGTGCCTCCGCGTCGTTACGGCTCTCGATCTCCTCTCGGTTGAAGTTGTTCCATTGATAGGGACGGTGGGTAGCCTCCTCCGAATCAAAATCTTCCACGCTGTTGTGCAGGGCATTGAAGCCGATGGTGTTGTCTGCCAGCACCATCAGACCCTTCTTGCCGTTGGTGAGGGCCACCCAGCGGGTATCGCTGCGATGACCGTTTTCCTGCGGCCGCACGTAGGGGAAATAGAGATCTGCCGCGCTGCTGCTGTAGAGGCCCACCTTCGATCCGGAAGCCCTGTCGATGTAGTTTTCACCCGGACCACGACCGAACCAGGATACCTTCTCCATCGTCACCGGTAAGCGGAAACGCATGCCAATGCGTGGGACATTCAATATGGAGGATGCCTTTCTTGCTGCTGACGCCTCGGGTGAGTAGGTAGCGGTAAGGGTGGCCTCCGAAGCGGTGATCTTTTCTTCCTTCATATCGGTGGAATGAAAGGTGCTGGCTGTATGCACAATTCCATCCGGATAGAGAGTGTATTTCACGTCGTAAAGGTTGCCGGCAGCAAGCAGGTAGGTCACCTCCAGCACCATCTTGTTACCCTCTTCATAGGTTTTCACATCCGTGATCCGGAAATCTCGGCTCGACTCTTTCCAGACCTGCAGACGGGCAGGTGCCCCATTGCCGTAGTCGTTGTCGTTGGGTGCCCTCCAGAAGTTGGGTTGCAGGCCGAACCCATGGTCAAAATAGTCGATGCCGCGCACCTTATAGGAGGAGACGATTCCCTGTTTCTTGTCGAAGCGGAAGAGCAGTTGGCTCCTTTTTATTTCAATGACCTCACTTTTCTCCGTCACTTTCCAGCCCGGGTTGACGATGTTGCTGGCATATTGCTCGCGCTCTCTCTCAAGAGGCAGCCTGAACTGCTCGAGGGCTACCTGGTGACCTGCCGGCAGCAACTCTGTTGCCTCCTTCCTTGTCACCTCAAAGTTGAGGAAATATTCTCCCCCGGCTTTGGGTGTGATTCCCGCTATCGGTATCTCTATCTCGGCTGAGTGCTGGGGTGCGAGGGTGACAGGCAGCTCACCAGTTGCCACCGTAGACCCGTTTTCAGTGATGTTGTACTGAAAGTGGAAAGCGTCGCTGTGGGTGAAGTAATGGCGATTGATGATGCGGATCTTGCCGGTGGTGAGATCCACCGCTTCAAAGGCAAAATTCTGGTGCACATACTTCACCTCCGCCATGGCAGGGTGGGGGGTACGGTCCGGACCCACCACGCCGTTGCAGAGGAAGTTGCCATCGCTGGGGGTGTCCACACCGTAATCCCCTCCATAGGTGTAGTAGAGGCGGCCCTGCTCGTCATACGCTTCCATGGCCTGGTCGACCCAGTCCCATATATAGCCTCCCTGCAGGTTGGGATATTTGTATATCGCCTCCCATTGTATATCGAGGTTGCCGTTTGAGTTGCCCATGGCGTGCGAATATTCGGAGGGCACCACCGGACGGTCGCTGCCTTTCCTACCAATCTCGTTGAGCCATGCTGCACTGGGATACTGGGGCACGTACATGTCGGTGTTGTGATCCCACAACGCGCGCTCGTAGTTGACCGGTCGATCCATCAGTCCGCGGTCCTGATCCTTCACGAACTTGTAGGTATAGAAGAAATTGATGCCGTTACCCGCTTCGTTACCCAGCGACCAGAAGGTGACAGAGGGGTGGTTCTTGTTCCGTTCGAACATGTTGACCGTCCTCTCCATGTGTGCCTCCTTCCATTCGGGGTGCCTGGAGAGTGATCGCTCACCATAGTACATGGCATGCGACTCGATGTTTGCCTCGTCATAGACATAGAGTCCATACTCGCTGCAGAGCTCGTAGAAACGGCGCGACTGCGGATAGTGTGAGAGACGTACTGTATTGATGTTGTGTTGTTTCATCAGCTCAAAATCACGAATCATCAGATCCTCAGTCATAAAATGACCCGTTTTTGGGTTCGTCTCATGAATGTTTACCCCTTTGAGCTTGATAGGCTGACCATTCACCAGCAACAGGCGATCGGTACGATTGCCGGTTTTCATTGGTTTGATCTCAATGCGGCGGAAGCCGACAGGGTAGGGGACCACCTCTCCTGTATCTTCCCCATCACCGATAACAGTGATCAGCAGCTTGTAGAGGTTAGGATGCTCGTCGCTCCAGGTAGCTACCTCCTGCAGCTCAGCGGCGAAACGAACCGATTGCACGCCGTTGGAGTGAACCGATACCGGTTTTGACCCTGCCGCCACGCTGTTACCACTACTGTCGAGTAGCTCATAGCTGACTTCAGCAGCAGATGCCCCCCGGCCATAATTGGCCACGGTGGTCTCCAGTTCGAAGATGCCGTCGCGGTAACTGTCGTCGAGGGTCGATTTCACCCGGAAATCACGCAACGAGGTGCGGGGTTGCGACCAGAGGAAGACATCCCGTTCGATGCCGCTGATGCGCCAGAAATCCTGTGCTTCGAGGTAGGAACCTGTGCTCCAGCGCAATATCTTAATTGAAACGCTGTTGCTGCCCGGTTTCACGTAGGGTGTGATCCTGAACTCGGCGGTGGTCTTTGAATCCTCACTGTAACCCACCTCACGGCCGTTGACATAGAGGTAGACTCCCGACTTGGCACCGTCGATGCTGAGGAAGATCTCCCTTTCATCCCACTCCTGGGGGATGGTGATCTCCCGACGGTAGACACCCACCGGGTTCTCATCCGGCAGGTAGGGAGGTTCCATCTTAGGATAACGGGTCACTGGATCCCGTTCCACGAACTCATAGGGATGGTTCACATAGATGGGGGTGCCGAAGCCCTGCAGCTCCCAGTTACCGGGTACACGGATCTCTTTCCACCCATCGAGTGAGACGGTTGAATCGGTGACATTTTCCGGCAGCTCCCGGTAGCTATCCACATAATAAAAGTTCCAGGTGCCGTTCAGTGAGATATAGTAGTTGCTTTCGTCAAATTTTTTCTGTAATGCATCCTCTCTGCTGTCGAAAGTCATGAACTGGGTACGGGGATACTCCTTGTTCACCTGTACTACATTGACATCCTGCCAGTAGGGGAGTGTACGTCGCGGTGAGACGTTCATATACTCCTGTGCCTCTGCCGGACTGTGGAATAGCATACCAGTGAGCAGTATATAAAGAATCAATCTGTTCATTTCAATTTAAAGTTTATTGGGTCCGTTGGTTGTAAATGTTTGTCAGGTGAGATCAACTTTTATCGATCTCTGCCAGTAAGGCATCTGCCAGCCGGCTGGCTCCCACACGGAAGAGGCTGTTGTTGCACCACTCCTCCCCCAGGATCTCCCGTACAATGGTATAGTAGCTCAATGCATCTTCTGGTGTAGCCACACCGCCGGAGACCTTTAATCCTGCTTTGCGACCTGTTTTCCTGTGGTAATCACTGATGGCCTGGCACATCACGTAAGCTGCTTCCGGTGTGGCACCCGGGTAACCCTTGCCGGTGGAGGTCTTCAGGAAATCACCTCCTGAATAGAGTGAGAGGATGGATGCACGATAGATGTGAGCCGCACTTTTCAACGCTCCTGTCTCCAGGATCACCTTGAGGGTGGCCTGCCGGCAAGCCTCTTTTATCTCGGAGAGCTCTTCGCACATCTCTTCATATTCCTCACCCAGGAAGAGACCCAGGTTGATCACCACGTCTATTTCATCGGCGCCATCAGCTACCGCCAGTGCCGTTTCAGCTACTTTTACCTCCGAAAAGGTTTGCGATGAAGGGAAACCGGCTGATACGCACGCAATCCGGACATCGGCTGTCAGTGCCTCTTTCACTGTGTGGGCGAAGTTGGGATAGACACAGATGGCCGCTACATTGGGTGTGTCGGGACGGCTGCCCTCAAAACTGTTCACCCTCTCGGTAAACTGCCAGACACCTTCGCGGGTGTCGGTACTGTTGAGGGTGGTCAGGTCGATGCAACCGTAGAGGAAGCTGTATACCTCTCTGGATTTGTCTGTAGCTCTTTTATCAGCCAGGAGGCTATTCACCTTCTCGGTTACCTGTTCATCGGTCAGCGTAAATGGATACGCTTTCAGTGTGGATAGATACTTTTCTTCTTCCATCTGTTCTATTCGTTTTATGGTTTGTATATTCACTGATTGTTCAGTTTTGGATTCTCTTTGTGACGGGTGGCATCTCTCCCGCTCTTTTTTTCAATGTTTTTTCTCAATGCCTCTTCCAGATCAACACCCGTTTGATTGGCCATACAGATCAGCACCCATAGTACGTCGGCCATCTCATCGGCCAGATCAGCCGATCGGTCACTCTCTTTGAACGACTGGTCGCCATAGGTACGGGCGATAATACGAGCCAGCTCACCCACCTCCTCGGTAAGGATGGCCATGTTGGTCAACTCACTGAAGTAACGCACGCCATAGGTGCGTATCCAGTCATCTACCAGCTGTTGTGCTTCCTGCAATTTCATCTATTCTCTCTTTTTTGAATCGATCCAGATGGTGACCGGACCGTCGTTGACCAACTCCACCTGCATATCGGCACCAAAGGTACCTGTTGGCACCTCCCGTTCCAGTAGACCTTCCAACACCCGACAAAATTTCTCATACAGGGGAATCGCCTGCTCCGGTCTTGCCGCCCGGATGTAGGAGGGTCTGTTTCCCTTTCGGGTGCTGGCATGAAGTGTGAACTGTGATACTACCAGCAGCTCACCACCGACATCACTGACCGACAGGTTCATCACACCATCGGCATCATCAAAAACTCGTAGCTGGACAACTTTTCGGCAAAGATAATCGATGTCGCTCTCGTCATCCTCCTCTTCAATACCCAGGAAAATCAGCAAACCCTTGCCGATTCTGCCTTTCTCTTCACCGTCGATTACTACGGCGGCCCGTGATACCCGTTGAATCAATACCCTCATGTCTCTGTTTTGTGATTGCTGTCATGGATCCATTTCCTGATCTGCGCTGTTTTGCTTCGTCCAATCAGTTCACTGATCTCTTCATCTGTTGCTTCCCGGATCCGTTTGATACTTTTGAAACGGGTGAGCAATTTCCTTTTTGTCTCCTTGCCGATTCCCTTTATTTCATCGAGCTGTGACGTGATTTGTGCCTTGCTTCTTTTTTGCCGGTGAAAAGTGATGCCAAAACGATGGGCTTCATCACGGAGCTGCTGGATCAGTTTTAATGTCTCTGAGTTCTTGTCGATATACATGGGAACCGGGTCGCCAGGGTAATAGATCTCTTCCAACCGTTTGGCGATGCCGATAATCGCGATCATTCCATAGAGACCGATTTTCTGGAGCGATTCTACGGCAGCATGCAGTTGCCCTTTACCGCCGTCGATCACAATGAGTTGGGGTAGGGGAGCGCCTTCGTTAAGCAGGCGAGAGTAGCGTCTTTCCACGATCTCACGCATCGATGCGTAATCGTCGGGTCCTGTCACGCTTTTCACATTGAAATGGCGGTACTCTTTTTTTACCGGCTTCGCTTTTTTGAAGACCACACAGGCTGCCACCGGATGGCTTCCCTGGATGTTGGAATTGTCGAAACACTCAATATGCCAGGGGATCTCTTTTAATCGAAGATCTTTTTGAGCACTCTTCAGGATGCGGGTAGCCCGCTGGTCGGGATTGAGCATCTCTGCTTTTTTCAGCTTGTCAAGTTTAAACTGCTTCACATTTTTTTCTGAGAGCAGCAAGAGTGTCCGCTTGTCACCCCGCTGTGGGATCGTGAACTCAACATCGGTCAGCTTCAGGTCGGGTAAGAATGGAACGATGATCTCTTTGGAATTACTCCCGAAACGCTGCCGCATCTCCACGATGCCCAGACCCAGCAGCTCTTCCGGTCGCTCCTCCAGCTTTTTTCTGTATTCAAATGTATATGCTTGGTTTACAGCGCCATTCACTACGTGGAGGTAGTTGATGTAGGCTGCCTGCTCATCTTCTTCGAATGCAAATACATCGAGGTTGTAACCAAAGTTGCTGACAACCTGCGATTTCTCCCTGAAGTTTTGTATCAGTAGAAGCTTATCCTTTAACTCCTGAGCCTCCTCAAAACGGAGCTCTTCGGCCAACAGATGCATCTCTTCCCGGATCTGCTTTTCGATAATTGAGATATTCCCTTTCAGTATCTCGGTAATCTCGGCAATGTTGCGGTTGTACTCCTCGAGCGACTGTAACGCTTCACAGGGACCTTTGCACTTTTTGATGTGGTATTGCAGACAAACCTTGAATTTGCCGGCGGCTATGTTCTCAGGGGTGAGATTCAATCGGCAGGTGCGTACCTTGTAGACGTTGCGGAAGATATCGAGCAATGTGTTTACCGACTGTACGGAGGTATAGGGACCGAAATAACGGGAACCATCCCTCACGATATTGCGTGTTTTGTAAACCCGCGGAAAGAACTCATTTTTGACAACGATGGAAGGGTAACTTTTGTCATCTTTGAGAAGCACGTTATAACGAGGACGGAGTTGCTTGATCAGGTTGTTTTCAAGCAGGAAGGTATCCTCTTCCGAGTTGACGACGATGTATTTTATCTTTCGGATGTTGCGCACCAGGATCCGTGTCTTGGGATGATCATGTTGCTTGTTGAAGTATGAGGAGACTCTTTTTTTCAGATCTTTCGCCTTACCCACGTAGATCACCGTCCCCTTCTCGTCGAGAAACTGGTAACAACCTGGCTGATGCGGGAGCACTGCCAACGTCTGTTTGATTTCATCGTTCATCATTCCGGTGGCTTACTTTAAAGACAAAGATACAAAAAAGAGCCCATTTCTGTCAACAGCCCCACGGGCGGATAACAAAAATGAGCGGGATTGAAACGAGTGACTCGTTAAATTGAGAACTTCAGGATAGAGCTTACCTCCACATCTGCGGGGAATAGTAATCGTCCCTCAAGTTCTTCCAACTCGATCAGGAAATTGATGTAGATTTTCTTTACACCCAATTTTTTTACCAGATTGTGCGCGGCCACCATGGTGCCACCGGTAGCCAGCAGGTCATCGTGGATCAGCACTACATCATCCTTGGTCAAGGCATCCTCATGAATCTGAATGGTGTCTTCACCATATTCCTTGCTATAGGTCTCTTCAATCACACTATAGGGGAGCTTTCCCGGTTTGCGGATCGGCACAAAGCCCGCACCAAGTTTGATGGCCACTGCAGGACCCATAAAGAAACCCCTCGACTCGATTCCTACTACCTTGGTGATTCCTTTGTCACGATAGCTTTCATAAAGGATGTCGGAAAGTTCTCTTAGATGCTCCGGCGACTGAAACAGCGTCGTGATATCCTTGAACTGAATGCCGGGGATGGGGAAATCCGGGATGTTTCTTACTGAAGCGGTTAATTTTTCAATGCTCATTGTTGTACAATTATTTGTTTGTTTTTTTGGTAATGTTCCACGTGAAACATTTCTCTCTTTATCTGCCCAGCAATACCAGTAACACCGATATGTCGTTGGGGGATACACCGGGTATTCTGCTTGCCTGTGCGATGGTCTCAGGGTTAATTCGTGTCAGCTTTTGCCTGGCTTCGGTTGAGAGCGATTGGATCTCATTGTAGTTGAATTTGTCCTTGATGCGGATATCCTCCAGGCGGGTAATCTTGTCGGCCATCACCTGTTCCCGCTTGATGTAACCGTTGTATTTGATCCGGATATCGGCCGACTCGATGATCTCTTCCTTTCGCTCCCGGATGGTCTCCAGCAGTTCCCGCAAGGGGGAAACCTCTCGTGCCATGATTCCCAGGTCGACATGCGGGCGTACCAGCAGGTCGATCAGCTTCACTCCCTGTTTGAGGGGCGCGGTACCGATGCTCTCCAGGAAGGGGTTGATTCGATCCGCTTTTATGGAGAAATTGTTCACAAAGTGAATGATCTCCTCCACTTTTTCTTCCTTGCGGTTGAATTGATCCAGTCGTTCAACGTTTGCCAGCCCCAGTTCGTGGCCTTTGCGGGTAAGCCGCTCATCGGCGTTGTCCTGTCGCAATAGTATGCGGTATTCGGCACGGGAGGTGAACATCCGATAGGGTTCATCCACACCCTTGGTGATCAGGTCGTCGATCAGAACGCCGATATAGGCTTCATCACGATGTAGCACAAAGGGAGTGCCTCCATGACAGTTGATATGGGCATTGATTCCTGCGATCATACCTTGTCCTGCAGCTTCCTCGTAGCCTGTGGTGCCGTTGATCTGTCCCGCAAAAAAGAGGTTTTTAACTGTTTTGGTTTCGAGGGTAGGATGGAGCTGTGTGGGGTCGAAGAAGTCATATTCGATGGCATAACCGGGTCGGAAGATATGTGTATGGCGGAACGCGGGTATGCTCTGTAGGGCTTTCAGCTGTGTCTCCAGCGGCAGCGAGGAGGAGAAGCCGTTGAGATAATACTCATGGGTGGTCTCCCCTTCCGGTTCCAGAAAGAGCTGATGGCTTGTTTTCTCGGAGAAGGTCACGATTTTCGTCTCGATGCTGGGGCAGTAGCGGGGACCGATGCTCTGGATTTGCCCGTTGTAAAGAGGTGAGTCATTCAATCCCTCCCGCAGCGCCGCGTGTACCTCCTCCGATGTATAGGCGATCCAGCAGCTGCGCTGTTTGAGGGTGCGCTGCACATCCGGGAGATAGGAGAACTTATGGAAATCAACATCCCCTTTCTGTTCTTCCAGCAGGGAGAAATCGACGGTTCGTGCATCGATCCGCACGGGTGTGCCGGTTTTCATCCGGTCGGTACGAAATCCGCGCTGCTGCAGCTGTTCAGTCATCCCTGTAGAGGCTGGCTCAGAGAGGCGACCGCCACCAATCTGCACCTTGCCGATATGGATCAGACCGTTCAGGAAGGTGCCATTGGTGAGAATCACTGCACCGGCAGTGAAGGTCACACCCATGCGGGTTTTCACACCTGATACCCTCTCTTTATCGAAGAGTAACTCTGTGACGGTGTCCTGCCACATGGAGAGGTTGGGGCTGTTCTCGATGATCTCCCGCCAGCTCTCGATAAACTTCATCCTGTCGCTCTGTACGCGGGGACTCCACATTGCAGGGCCCTTGGAGCGATTCAGCATCCGGAACTGGATCGCCGTCTTGTCGCTCACGATCCCCATCTGGCCGCCCAGAGCATCAATTTCCCGTACGATCTGTCCCTTGGCCACACCACCCACAGCAGGATTGCAGCTCATCTGAGCAATCTTGTTCATGTCCATCGTGATGAGCAGCGTCTTTGAGCCCATGTTGGCTGCAGCCGTTGCGGCTTCACATCCAGCATGGCCTGCTCCCACAACTATGATGTCGTATTTGAAATTCATTTTCTTTTTTCGAAGCTGCAAATTTACTAAAAAAGAAAACGTTACCTGTTGCTTAGACTGTTAATATCCGATAATAAGCGATTCCGCATGCTCATTTAAGATTGAGCCGAAGGTATACAGGTAGGTGATCACTGTACCCACCCACATATTTGCCGCTGTAGGTGCGATTGGGTTTGGGGCGGTTCCCACGACCGAAATATAGCAACCATGAGGGGTTGAACAGGTCGGCATTCTCCGGTTTGCAGTCGATGGCGGGTGATGTCAGCAGGTTGCCAGAGACGATGATCTGGTCGAACAGCAACCATCCCTTGTGGTAGGTTGTGCCCAGTCCTTTTTTGTATCTTGGGTAAAGCAGATTATAGAGTCTCAGGCTTTTGACATCCTCAAAGCTTTTTCGTGCTCCCAGCACTTCATCCACACTGTTGTCGTCGGGAGTGTCATTGAAATCACCCATGATGATCACATTGGCCTCCGGATCTTCTGCCGTAACCTTGTAAACCGCGTTTCTCAGTTCGCTCGCAGCGAAATAACGTCTTCGTTCCGAGAGCTCTCTTCCCTCGGCACGGGAGGGGAAATGGATGACAAACAGATGCAGGGTTTCGCCGTTGGATACCATTCCCTTCACATGGAGGATATCACGGGTACGGTCTTCTATACCAGGCAGATGTACCAGCACCGTATTGGATTCCAGCACATGGAAGCTATCTGTCTTATAGATCATCGCCACATCAGACCCCCGCTCATCGGGACTGTCGTAGTGCACATAACTGTATCCCTCCATCCCCTGTCGATGCATCTCATTCAGGATGCTTTCCATCACTGTTTTGTTTTCGATTTCGGCGAGTGAGATGATGTCCGGTTTATCCGGGTGTACGATCGTGGAGATCACTTTAGTCAATTTTTCAACCTTGTCGTTGTATCGCTGTTCGCTCCATTCCCGGAAACCGTTGGGCGTGAATTCGTCATCCATCGTTTCCGGATCATCGACGGTGTCGTAGAAGTTCTCGGTGTTGTAGAACATCAGAGAGAATGGCTGGTGCATAATAGTTCGGTTTTGGTTTATAGGTCTGAATTGTCCGGTGGATATTGGCTAAGTATATGGTTGGGGTATGTCAGCAATCAAATCAGTATGAGTGCTTTATCCTCCGCCTCCCTCATCGTTTGCTGTTCTGCTTCCGTCTTGTCATGAAAACCGCACAGGTGAAGCACACCGTGGATGATCACCCGTCGCAGTTCCTCCTCAAAAGGAGTCTGATATTTTTGTGCGTTGGTTTGCACCGTTTCCAGACTGACAATGATATCCCCGGCGATGATCTCTCCTTCTGAGTAGTCGAAAGTGATAATGTCAGTAAAATAATCATGCTGCAGATAGTGTTGGTTCATCTCCAGTATTTTCTGATCGTCACAAAAGAGATAGGAAAGATCTCCCACTTTTTTACCATAGGCAGCCGCGACCGATTTGATCCAGTTAGCCGTTTCCCGCTTCTTGATGGTTTTTGGGAATGAGACATTTTCTGATTGGAATATGATTGCCATTTCTATTTAAGTTATATTAACATTGAGACCTGTCTACTTGCTATCCGAAAAAGAGATAGGCAGTGAATATGGCTGCCACGACACCTGCCAGATCCGCCAAAAGCGCATAGGGAACGGTGTAGCGTGAATTTTTAATGTTCACAGCTCCATAGTAAACAGCCACGATATAAAAGGTGGTGTCGGTGGCACCCTGTAACACTGCGGAGAGGCGACCGGCAAAAGAGTCAGCGCCGAGGTTTTTCATGGTGTCGATCATCATGCCTCTCGCCCCGCTGCCGCTAAGTGGTTTCATCAGAGCTGTGGGCATGCCGTCCACCCAGCGGGTGTCGCTGCCGGTCATCGCCACCAGGCTACGTAGTCCCTCCATCAGGAAATCCATCGCACCGGAGGCGCGGAAGACACCGATACCCACCAAAATGGCAATCAGGTAAGGGATAATGGTGATGGCCGTTTTAAAACCATCTTTCGCTCCGTCGATGAAAGCCTCGAAGATGTTGATCTTTTTTCGCAATGCCTTCACAATAAAGAGGCAGATAATGGAGAAGAGGATCACGTTGGCGGCCAGGCTGGAGACGATGTTGATCTGTTCCTGTGGCATGGTGCGGAACAGCAGTACGGTGGCAGCGATGATGGCGCACATGCCCAGCAGGAAGCCCATGATGGCCCGCTGGAAGATGTTGATCCCCTGACGAAGGCAGACCGCAATGACACCCGCCAGGGTAGCGGCGAAGGTGGCGATCATGATGGGGATAAAGATGTCAGCTGGGTTGGCAGCCCCCATCTGTGCACGGTAAACCATCACGGTGACCGGTATCAGGGTGAGCCCGGAGGCGTTCAACACCAAAAACATGATCATCGGGTTAGAGGCCTGCTCTTTCTGCGGGTTGATCTCCTGTAGCTGTTGCATCGCCTTCAGACCGAACGGTGTGGCGGCATTGTCCAGACCCAGCATGTTGGCTGAGATATTCATCAGCATCGACCCCGAAGCGGGGTGGTTTCTGGGCAGGTCAGGGAATAGTCTCGAAAAGAGAGGTGCCACGGCACGTGAGAACATCTCCACCATGCCGCCCCTTTCGCCGATCTTCATCACCCCCAGCCAGAGTGAGAGCACGCCGGTCAGTCCCAGTGAGATCTCAAAGCCGGTGCGTGCGGTGTCGTAGGTAGAGTTCATGATGTCGGTGAAGACCTGCATGTCCCCAAAGAAAAGCAGCTTCACCAGTGCCACCACGAAGGCGATGAGGAAGAAGGCGATCCAGATGTAGTTCAATACCATATTCAGTGGAAATCAAGGTTGAAAAGAGTCCTTTCTGACATTCAAAAACCAAAGGTACAATTTCTACCACTTTATTAAAAGGAAATCATATATTTTGTAACTTTACCAGGCTGAACAGAAACCCTTCAATTCAATGCGCTGGAAGGATTTTCTATATTTCCAAAGAGGATCAAGGCTGGCAGTACTCCTGCTGATGATCCTGATTGTGCTGACGCTGATCCTGCAGATCCTGCTCACTACCCGTCGCTCTTCTGAATTCGTGTTGCAGCAAAATGATTCACTGATCCGTGCTTTTGAGCTGTTTCGGCGGAGCGGTCAGGTAGTGCAGCCCGATACCGCAGGCCATAATGAGCGGAGTGGAAAAGAGCGGAAAATCGTTTCGCATGGAAACAGGAGAGGAGAGGCTGCTCCTCCTTCGGTTGAGAGAAAACATCCTGAATATCCTGCTTATCCCGTTACAGTGAAGCTGCGCCCTGGAGAAACCATCTCCCTGAATGAGAGCGACACAAGTCGATGGAAGATGATTCCCGGCATTGGCAGTACGTATGCCGCCCGCATCGTGGGGTACCGGGAGCTGCTGGGAGGCTACGTGTGCATGGATCAGCTACAGGAGGTGTATGGGGTTGACGCGGAGTTATATGCCCGCATATCGCACTATATTACGCCAGACAGCCTCTACCGTCGCCTGCCGGTCAACCGTGCAGCGTTCAGCGATCTGCTCCGCCATCCCTACCTCAACTATGAGCAGGTGAAAGCCATTGTGAACCTCCGTCGTAAGAAGGGTGACATCCAATCGATCCGTGAGTTGGCGATGCTGGATCAATTCACGGATGCAGATATCATCCGGCTGGAACCCTATCTGGAGTTTTAAAACTGCCCATTGACCCTGTTACCGTGAAGATGCCCAATGGCAGATTCCTATTATTGGGGGGCATTGTGATAGACGGTTTCCAACGTGTAAGAGGTGTCGGTAGTAAAATAACCTCTTTTCATGACCTCCACAATATCTTTGCCATTGTTGACATAATTGCCAGTAGCATGATCGAAAAGACCCGAGCTTTCATGACCCGTACCGGTACTTCCGTTGTCCCAGTAAAATGCGGCCATGCCATAGGTGCGTGCGGCCTTGCACAAATACTCCAGGTAGTATTTCCGGAACGACTCGGAGCGACTGTCGCTACGGTGCACGCAGCCCATCTCTCCGATATAAACGGGTATACCCTTGTCGACATAGGTGTCTTTCAAATCAGCAAACACCCTCCTCAGGTGATCTTCGTCACCCCATTTCTCTTTCTTTCCTGTGGCACCGGTGTGTCCCCACTCACTAAACTTATCAGTCAGTGTGAATTCATGGGGGTCATAAAAGTGCACTGATACCAGCAGGCGATCTTTTGCAGGATCCTCGGGCAGCTTCAGGTGTTTCATCGTCAACTCGGGATTGGTGGTGTAACCGCTGATACCCAGGTAACGGGTGCTATTGAAGCCACCGACAGCACGCACGGCATCGACAAACGTCTGTTGCCATTCATTGAGAATGGCATACTGCCTGCCACCGTCACTGGTATTCTCACCGTAACCCCAATTTCCGTCGTGAATCTCGTTCACTCCTTCGAAGATCAGGAACTCCCCTTTCTCTTTAAAGCGCTCGGCTATCTGTGTCCACATGGCACTTAGTTGTGCCTTTATGGCCTCGTTGGCAGCGGCGTTTGAAGCTGCTTTCGTGATATCGAGCCAGTTTCCCGGTTCATCCTCGTTTCGGTGACCATCATGGTGAATGTTGATGATGGCTTTCAATCCGGCTTGCTCGGCATAACCCACAACCTCAGCCACACGTTCCAGCCAGCCGGAATCGATCACATAACCAGGAGCCGCTCCCACTTTGCCAAGCCAGGTGACGGGTATGCGTACCGATGTAAAACCAGCCTCCCTCACCTTGTGGAGCGTCTCTTGTGTGGCTTTGCCGTTACCCCACAGTGTTTCGCCTGCCACGTTGTTGGCGTGTGCATCGAGCTGATTACCCAGATTCCATCCAAGGCCCAACTCGCGAGCCACTATTACTGCCGGCTGCTTTTCGTCTGCAGGGTCGCTTCCGCTATTGTCACCCTTCTCCTGAACGATAATGAGGGTCTCCTGTTTATCGCCGGCGGTAACGATGATGTGTGCCTCGCGCGAGGCACCCTTGTTTGCCTCTGCCGTGAACACAAACGAAGTATAGTTCTCCAGCGGTGTAGAGGATTTCAAAGTCATCCATCCGGCGTCGGATCGTGCAGTGGCCGCAGGCCGCGAGCCCACGCTGATGATGGTTTCCCCACCGGTGGCAGAGAGGTTTTTGGATGATATGCTTTTTATGGTAAGAAAAGGATGTTCTTTTGGCGAGTCATCTGAAGAGGAACAAGAAAGAGAGACAACAAACAATAGTATGGTTGCCACTATTTGATGAGTAGGAAATTTGTACTTCATGTTACAATGGGATAATGATGATATTTCATCTCCACAGCCGGAGTTATTTCTCAAGTGCGGCGATATTCTCTTTCAGCGATGCGATCTTACTCTCTGCATCGGCCTGTTTCTTGCGCTCGTTCTCCACGATCTCCGGCTTGGCATTTTGCACGAACCGTTCGTTGCCCAGCTTTTTTGAAACTGACAGCAGGAATCCCTCGGTGTATTCCAACTCCGCTTTCAGCTTCTGCAGCTCTGCTTTCACATCCACCTTGTCGGCCAGGGGTACCGAGTACTCGGTAGTACCCACCATGAATCCTGCAGCTCCGGCCTCTTTGTCGGCGACAACCGTGAGGGAGGAGAGGTTGCACATCTTGGTGACCACACTGTTAAACTGATCGTCGTGACCACCGGCCACCTGCAGCTCCAGTGTCTCTTTGTTGGGGATGTTCTTCTCCAGCCTGATGGTGCGTACTCCGGCAATCACCTGCTTCACCTGTTCAAATTGTGACAGCAGATCACGGTTCATTGCGTTCGCTTTCGGTTGGAGGACTGTCATGATGCTCTCGCTCTCAACCCTTGGCTGTAGTGCCTGCCACAGTTCTTCAGTGATAAAAGGCATAAAAGGATGAAGCAGACGGAGCAGCGCATCGAAATAGTCCAGCGTTACACGGTAGGTCTCGCTGTCGATGGGTTGCTGGTAGGCCGGCTTGATCATCTCCAGATACCAGGAGGAGAACTCATCCCAGAAGAGCTTGTAGAGGAGCATCAGTGCTTCCGAAAGGCGGTACTTGGAGAAGAGATCGTCAATTTCAGCGATGGTCTCTGAGAGCTTGTTGCCGAACCATTCGATGGCGATGCGTGACGATTCCGGCTGCGGGAGGCTGTCATCGGTCTCCCAGCCCTTCATCAGGCGGAAGGCGTTCCATATCTTGTTGTTGAAGTTGCGTCCCTGTTCGCAGAGGCTCTCGTCGAACAGCAGGTCGTTGCCGGCAGCTGAGGAGAGGAGCATCCCCATGCGGACACCATCGGCACCATAACGGTTCATCAGCTCAATGGGATCGGGTGAGTTACCCAGCTGCTTCGACATCTTCCTTCCTTGCTTGTCGCGTACGATGCCGGTAAAGTAGACGTTCCTGAAGCAGATATCCTGACGGTATTCATAACCCGACATGATCATACGGGCCACCCAGAAGAAGATGATATCGGGTGCTGTCACCAGGTCGTTGGTAGGGTAGTAGTAGCTGATGTCACTGTTCTCCGGTTCCCGGATGCCGTCGAAGACGGAGATGGGCCAGAGCCAGGAGGAGAACCAGGTGTCGAGCACATCCTCATCCTGCTTCAGCTCATCGATGGTGATCGGGTAGTCCACCTGTTTTTTTGCCTTCTCAAAAGCCTCTTCCCTGGTCAGCCCCACCACATAACCCCCCTGTGGGAGGTAGTAGGCCGGTATCTGATGGCCCCACCATAGCTGGCGACTGATGCACCAGTCCTTGATGTGCTCCATCCAGTGGCGGTAGGTGTTTTTGTTCTTCTCCGGATAGAAGCGGATGGTGTCGTTCTCCACCGCTTCGGCAGCCGGCTTGGCCAGCTCCTCCATCTTCAGGAACCATTGCATCGAGAGCTTCGGCTCTATTGCCTCGTCGGTGCGCTCTGAGAAGCCCACCTTGTTGGTGTAGGGTTCCATCTTCTCCATCAGTCCGGCAGCTTCCAGATCTTTCTCTATCTGCCTGCGCACGGCAAAGCGTTCCATCCCGGCATACATGGCTCCATGCTCGTTGAGCGTTCCATCGGGATTAAAAATGTCGATGGAGGGGAGGTTGTACTTCTCTCCCAGCATATAGTCGTTCACGTCGTGTGCCGGTGTCACCTTCAGGCAGCCGGTACCGAACTCGATATCCACGTAGTCATCCTCGATCACCGGGATCACGCGGTTCACCAGGGGTACGATCACCTTCTTCCCTTTCAGGTGTGCATTCTTGGGGTCGTTCGGGTTGATGCACATGGCAGTATCGCCCATGATGGTCTCGGGACGTGTGGTGGCCACCACGGCATAACCGCCATCGGGATCACCCTCAATCCTATACCGCAGGTAATAGAGCTTGCCGTTCACCTCCTTGTGGATCACCTCCTCGTCGGAGAGGGCGGTGAGCGCTTTCGGGTCCCAGTTGACCATGCGTACACCCCGGTAGATCAACCCCTTGTCATAGAGATCGCAGAAGACACGCAGCACGCTCTCCGAGCGTGCCTCATCCATGGTGAAGGCAGTGCGTTCCCAGTCGCAGGAGGCCCCCAGCTTTTTCAGCTGCTCCAGGATGATCCCCCCGTGCTCGTGGGTCCACTCCCATGCGTGGTCGAGGAACTGTTCACGCGTGATGTCTCTCTTGCTGATGCCCTGTGCGGCGAGGCGGTTCACCACCTTCGCCTCGGTGGCGATGGAGGCATGGTCGGTACCGGGTACCCAGCAGGCGTTTTTACCCTGCATGCGTGCACGTCGCACCAACACATCCTGGATGGTGTTGTTGAGCATATGGCCCATGTGCAGCACGCCGGTGACGTTGGGTGGCGGGATGACGATGGTATAGGGTTCTCTTTCATCCGGCTCGGAGTGAAACAGGTTGTTTTCCATCCAGTAGCGGTACCACTTCTCTTCAACCTCCGCGGGGTTGTATTTACTTGCAATCTCCATAATCGATTTCTAAATAGGCTGCAAAAATACAAAAACTATTTGGGAAGTGGGATATTTGAGTTGGGATATAGCAGGTATGGCTTTCGTTGCTGTTTGAACAGGACCACATCGCAATGCCACCGTTTTTTGATCTCCGCAGCCGACCTTCCGGCGATGATATCCTGCCGGATATAGTCCACGCCAACCAGTTTTTCAAAGAAAGGGGAGAAGAATTGATTGCCCATGTCGAGGTTCCGGTAGGCATCGATCAGATAGGTGAGGTCGAATCCGCCGGCGATGATCTGTTCATCAGGCAGGTCACGCAGATCCACTCCGTAGCACTTTTTGTTGAGCAGCGGCGGGTTCATCGCACCCGGCACACTTCGCGGAGTGAAGGAGAATCCCGCACCGCGGTAATCAGGATGACCATACACCTCAAAGGGGTAGGGGGTACCTCTGCCCAGGCTCATCACCGTCCCTTCAAAGAGACAGGTGGAGGGGTAGAGGTAGATGGCGTGGTTGTTGGGCAGGTTGGGTGAGGGTGCGATGGGGAGCTCGTAACGTGTATGGTGGGTGTAGTTTGCGCAGGGGATCACGGTCAGGTCGCAGACCCTCTTCTCGGGAAGCCATCCTTCACCGTTGATCATCAGCGCCAGCTCGCCCAGTGTCATGCCATGCACCACCGGGATGGGAAGCCATCCCACACCCGACTTGTGCTTCATGTCGAGGATCGGTCCATCCACATACATGCCATTGGGGTTGGGGCGGTCCAGCACGATCATCTGCTTGCCATGTTCCGCACAGGCATCCATCAGCCGTGTCATGCTGGCATAGTAGGTGTAGAAACGGAGTCCCACATCCTGAAGATCAAAGACCAGGATGTCGAATGCCTTCATCCTCTCGGCTGAGGGTCTGCCGTTGCCACTGCCATAGAGCGACCAGATGGGGATGCCGGTTTTCTCATCCACGGTGCTGGATACATGCTCCCCGGCGTCGGCGGTGCCGCGAAATCCATGCTCGGGTGAGAAGATACCCACCAGGTTATGCCGGTGACGCAGCAGCAGATCCACCAGATGCTCGTTGCCCGCCATGCCGGTCTGGTTGGTCATCACCGCTACCCGCTTACCCTCCAGTAGCGGGAAGTAGCACGCTGTCCGTTCTGCTCCCACCTCCACCGCCTTCTGCGATAGCGCTGAGAGAGAAACGACAAGAAACAGGAGAAGAGATAGATGTTTTTTCATCATTCGTCGGTAGTTGTTTTGGCATATTTACGATCTGCATGGAGCTTGTCAAACTCCTCCTCGAGTTGTAGCAACTCCTTCCTGATCTCCGTCAGCCGGGCTACCGCCTCCACCCGCCTGGTCTCTTCATCTTTCTTGCTGTGTAGTGTCTGACGCGCTCCTTCGAGGGTCATCCCTTTCTCTTTCACCAGGTGATAGACGATCTCCACCTGTTGGATATCTTCCCGCCGGTACTGACGGGTGCCGCCTGCCGTCTTTTTGGGACTGATGTTGTCGAACTCCTTCTCCCAGAAACGAAGCAGAGAGACATTGACTGCGAAATGGTCTGCCACCTCCTGTATGGAATAGTAGAGACGCTTCTCGCTGAACTGGATCGGTTTCTTTCTTTTACCCATGACTCTGGATGGTTATTTTTTGATGATGTAGATGACTGAACTGCTCTTTTTCAGGTCGAACAGGGAGTAGAGAAATCCCATCACACCTGTCAGGAATGCCTTGGGATATCTGACCAGTGATGAATGACCCCTGTATGATTCACTCAACAGGGCGATGTAGAATGCATCGAGCGGCATCCGGTATCGTTTCACCACCTTCATGCCGTGCTTCTCTGTCAGCTGTTCAACCGTCTTCGGGGTGAAGTGCCAGAGGTGGCGCGGCACATCGTAGGCTGCCCACTGTCTGCCATATACCCCTGCATCGTATGAGAGGTGATTGGGCAGGGCGATGATCAGTGTGCCGTCAGCTGTCAGCATCCCCTCAATTTTTTCAATGCTTTCGTTCAGTTTCTCAAGGTGCTCCAGCACATGCCAGAGGGTGATCACCTCAAACGATTGTCCCTGGGCAAAGTGATCGAGGTCTTCCTGCAGGTCGAGACCGAACAGGGATACTGCTTTCTCCCGTGCCATTCTGTTCTTCTCGATGCCGGTAACACGGTATCCAGCTTCTCTTGCCGTATGGAGGAAGTAACCGGTGCCACAGCCTATATCCAGCAATCGCGCTTCTCTGGTGTGAGTGTATCGCTTCACGATCCTCACCTTCCGGCGTAACATCATCCCGCGAAAGAGGCGGTAGAGCTTGTTTGTGATCCCCTTGTCAGAGTCTGAGTGAGAGATATAACCGGGTGAGTCGTAATATTTGCCGATACTCTCTTCCGATGGAAAGTGATTGGTGAAGCGAAACCCGCACTGCCGGCAGTCACATACGGGAAAAAGCTCCCTGCTGGAGAAATGATCCTCACAGTCGAACATTTTTCCCAAATCGTTGCTGCCACATAAGGGGCATTTTGAAAGATCTATTGAAGACATACTTCCGGGTTGGCGATTATTTGCAAAAAAGAGTCACATCAGCCACAAATGTACAAAGAATTGTTTGTTTATCGGAATGCTTTAAAAGGTGATATGCTTATTTCTGTTCTGTAAAACACAAGAAAATAGTATCTTTGCACTTCGAAATTGAGAGGAGCTACAAGATCCTTGTTTGCGGATCATGAGAGATCGACATCCGGAAACGACAGAATATTGAAAACATCAAAAACGAACAGAGAGATATGATCACGTCGAAAGAAATACGCCAGTCGTTCAAAGATTTTTTCCAGTCGAAACAGCACCAGATCGTGCCCTCGGCACCCATGGTTATCAAGGATGACCCTACCCTGATGTTCACCAATGCGGGTATGAACCAGTTCAAGGATATCATCCTGGGCAATGCCCCGGTGAAATACCCGCGGGTAGCCGACTCGCAGAAGTGCCTCCGCGTGAGCGGTAAACACAACGACCTGGAGGAGGTGGGGCACGACACCTACCACCATACCATGTTCGAGATGCTGGGCAACTGGTCGTTTGGCGACTATTTTAAACGGGAGGCGATCGCCTGGGCGTGGGAGTATCTCACCGAGGTGCTCAATCTCGACAAAGAACGACTCTATGTGACCGTCTTCGAGGGATCGAGAGAAGAGGGACTGGATCGCGACGATGAGGCAGCCTCCTACTGGGAAGCGTTTCTGCCAAAGGAGCGGATCATCAATGGCAACAAGAAAGACAATTTCTGGGAGATGGGTGATACCGGCCCCTGCGGTCCCTGCTCCGAGATCCATATCGATATACGTCCCGACAGCGAACGGGAGAAGGTGAGCGGGCTGGCGCTGGTGAACCAGAGTCATCCCCATGTCATCGAGATCTGGAACCTGGTCTTTATGCAGTACAACCGCAAGGCCGATAGCTCGCTGGAGCCACTCCCGGCGAAGGTGATCGACACCGGTATGGGCTTCGAGCGTCTCTGCATGGCGGTGCAGGGCAAGCTTTCCAATTACGACACCGATCTTTTCCAACCTATCCTTGGCAAGATCGCGGAGATCACCGCCCATCCCTATGGTGAAGATGTGAAGAAGGATATCGCCATGCGGGTTATCGCCGACCACCTGCGCACCATCGCGTTCTCGGTCACCGACGGACAGCTGCCCTCCAACGCCAGGGCGGGATATGTGATCCGTCGTATCTTACGTCGTGCCGTACGCTACGGTTACACCTTCCTCGGGATGCACGAGTCGTTTATCTACCGCCTGATACCCACCCTGATCGGGGTGATGGGAGAGGCTTATCCCGAGCTGTTGGCACAGCAGACGCTGATAGAGAAGGTGATCAAAGAGGAGGAGGAGTCGTTCCTCCGCACCCTGGAGACCGGCATCAGGATGCTGGAGAAGAGCATCCCTGAAAGCAAGGGTGAATACCTTAGTGGTGAGGTGGCTTTTCAGCTCTATGACACCTTCGGCTTCCCGATCGATCTTACGGAGCTGATCCTGCGAGAGCATGACATGCGGGTCGACCTGGCCGGCTTCGATGCCGAGATGCAGAAACAGAAACAGCGGGCACGTAACGCCGCCGCCACCGAGACGGGCGACTGGACCCGGGTACATGATGGTGAGCCTGAGTTCGTGGGGTATGACGAGAGCGAGAGCAACTGCCGCATTCTCCGTTATCGTGCCGTGAAGCAGAAGAACAAGAGCTACTACCAGTTGGTGCTCTCCCGTTCTCCCTTCTATGCTGAGATGGGAGGACAGGTGGGCGACAGCGGTTGGCTCACGGCGGTCGACAACAGTGAGCGAATCACTCTCTTCGACACCAAGCGGGAGAACAACCTGGCTGTGCACCTCACGGATAAGCTGCCGACAAACCTTGAAGGGGAGTTCGTGGCCCGTATCGATGAAGAAAAACGTACCGCCACCGAGTGCAACCATACCGCTACCCACCTGATGCACGAGGCACTACGCGAAGTGCTGGGCAGCCATGTGGAACAGAAGGGATCTTATGTCTCTCCGGAGCTGTTGCGGTTCGACTTCTCCCACTTCCAGAAGATGACACCGGATGAGATCCGCACCGTGGAGAGAAAGGTGACCGCCACCATCAGGGGTGACTTTGCCATTGAGGAGCATCGTCATGTGCCCATCGAAGAGGCGAAAGCAGAGGGGGCGATGGCCCTCTTCGGAGAGAAGTATGGCGAGGAGGTGCGTACCGTACGCTTCGGCTCCTCCTTCGAGCTGTGCGGGGGTACTCATATCTCCTCCACCGGCCGCATCGGCACCTTTCGTATCGTGAGCGAGGGAGCCATCGCCGCCGGCGTGCGACGTATCGAGGCGGTGACCGCCAAAG
This sequence comes from Bacteroidales bacterium, assembly GCA_012837345.1. Lineage (GTDB taxonomy): Bacteria > Bacteroidota > Bacteroidia > Bacteroidales > Dysgonomonadaceae > Proteiniphilum. The sequence continues at coordinate 2,957 of DURL01000019.1, read as the reverse complement.
GATGTGAGGAGTACCTCTATGCCAAGGAGGATGCCATCCTGGAGATCAAAAACATGCTCAACAACGTGCCTGACGTCATGCAGGGTATCCATCGCCTGCTGTCTGAGAACGATGAGATGAAGAAGCAGGTGCAGGATTTCATGAAGGAGAAGAGCGAACAGCTGCGGCAACGGATCATCGAGAAGAGAGTAGAGCTGAACGGCATCACCCTCTTCCGTGTTGAGCTGCCGGTGGGTCTGCCGGAGGTGATCAAGGATATCGCCTTCCAACTGAGGAGCCAGTTTCCCGAGAGGATGCTCTTCGTGGCCGGCACCGCGACGAACGGCAAGCCCTCACTGACGGTGATGCTGAGCGACGACCTGGTGGCGGAAGGGTTGCATGCCGGCAAGATGGTGCGCGAGGCGGCGAAGCTGATTCAGGGCGGTGGCGGTGGACAACCCCATTTTGCCACTGCCGGCGGTAAGAACGCCGACGGACTGCATGCCGCCGTGGAGGCAATCGTGCAGAAGGTGACCCGTAGCTGATCCGGCATCTGAAGGAGAGGAGATAGTTAGGGTATTTACAGCCTTATCAGAGCTAACAGCCGCTGCCATTTATCATTCTTCCGGGTGGCAAAGCGGAACAACCAACGGTCCCGCTGCAACTGCTTCCACCATTTGCGCCAGTAGAGGGCAAAGTAGAAGGTGACCGGCATCAGCAGGAAGTAGGCGATTGCCGGTAACCATTCTCCTGTGATCAGCCTTACGGCGAGCGACTGCAACAGGTCGAAGAGCGGTACGAAGATGAGCCCTGCCGCATAGCGCGCAGTGGCTACGAACTGCTTGTCCTTGAACAGTGTCTGCAGCTTCTTCTGTAACAGGATAGGGAAGATGCCGTTAAGGAAGCCAATGAGTGCCACCGGGGCGGTGATGAGCAATGCTGCCCTGCCGGCGGTCAACATGGTTGCTGTTTTCGGCTTCCAGAGCCGATCAGTTGATCGCAATCCCTCCTCTTTCATCAAGGCAACCGCCTCACGGAATCGGGTCATCTTCTTTTCAAAAGCGACCTGATCCTCTTCCTGCAGCCTGTCCAGTTCCCGCACGATATGAAGTGACGCCTGTAGGAAACCATCCTTTTGCCTGGGGAAAAGCTCTTCTGACAACTGGTCACCGTTCCAGTCGATCGCGAGGCGATACTCCTCGTAGTACTCCTCATTCTGTATGTTCACCACCATCTTTTTTAGACTCTCCTCCAGGTCCTGTCGCAGTGCATTCACTGCCAGTACAGGGTTCTCGTGGTAGAGATCCCTGTATTTGGAGACCTCAATCGGGGGTCCACAGGTGATATAGACATCGGATAGAAAAGCGTTAATGTCACGGTAGTAGATGGAGACCGGCACAATCTGACTGTTGAGGGTGAAGCCTGTTGATGCCTCGGTAGGTAACACGATGCGCGGTACCGCTTTGCGGATGGGCAGCAGCGATTGCTTCGGGTTGTGTACCCCCTCGGGGAAGATGGCGAGGGGGTTGTTCCTCTTCAGGATGCGTGCTGCGTTGTTGAAGATGTCGTTGTTTCTGTCCAGGTTATCCTTTCCATCACGCATCCGGAAGACTGGCATGAGGCGCATCCCTCTCAGCACCCATGCAATCAGCTTCTGTTTGAAGATATCGGCACGCGCCAGGAAGACCACCTGTTTCCTGTGATAGGTAGCCATCACCACCAGTAAGGCGTCGATCAACGCATTGCGGTGGTTGGGGGCGAAGATGACCGGCCGCTGTTTCGAGACATTCTCACTTCTGCCGGTGAAAACAATCTTGCTGAAGTTGAGACGAAGGGCACTGTTGAAGTAAAACTTGGCAATCGAGTAGCGGAAGTCGTAACGATATAGCATGATGCAACGGTTTAGAGGGTTCCTGTTTTTGCGGGACGTTTACGCCAGTAGAATGCCAGGAGCAGTCCTGCCATGATGTGCCAGATGCCCCACCATGCCGCGATGAAGGCCATACCGCCCAGGTTCAGCTCGGGGGGGAAGATGCGTGGGTTGAAGATGAGTGCCAGACCCAGTCCGGAGTTTTGGATACCAGTCTCGATGGAGATGGTTCTGCTGTTCAGCTCGTCCACACCCAGGAGACGTGGCAGCGAGTAACCGGTGAGGAAGGCAATGCCGTTGTGGATAAGCACCAACAGGAAGGTGAGGTGGATGTAGCGTAGAAAGATGCTGAAATTGCCTGCCAGTGCCGCGGCGATGAAGCCAATGAAGAAAATGATGGATGCAGCCTGTACACTCTTCTCCACTTTTCTCACGAATTTGGGGAACTTCATCCCTACGGTCATCCCCAGGATCACCGGTATCCCCAGGATCAGGAAGACGGTGCGGAACATCTCAACCGGTTCGATGGTGATGGGTACCAGCAGGGGAGAGTGTTTCGCATAAAGGCTGCCCCAGAATGCGAAGTTGAGCGGTGTCATGAAGAGGCTAAGGATGGTGGTGATCCCGGTAAGACTCACCGAGAGCGTAATGTTTGATTTTGAGATGGCAGAGATCAGATTGGAAACATTTCCACCAGGGCAGGCAGCCACCAGGATCATGCCCAGTGCTACCGAATTGCTGGGACGCACCACCAACACCAGCAGGTAGGTGAGTGCCGGCAGCAGGAGATATTGTGAAATGACTCCCAACAAGACCGGCTTAGGACGCATCAGGACAACTCTGAAATGTTCCGGTTTGATACCGAGGGCAACGCCAAACATGATAAAGGCGATGGCGATATTCATCAGGTCGACGCTCTCCTGGTTAAAGTTCAGCTGGACTAGGTCAAGTGGTTCCATATTGCCGAAGAGCGACAGGATCGGGGCAATTTGCATACTCTACTTTTTGACTTTATGGGTACAAATATACAATTTTATTGTGTATATAATTTCCCTATCTTTGTGTAACAGGAAAATCTACAATTATGAGTGCACCTCTTGCTGAACGG
>DURL01000193.1 GCA_012837345.1 Bacteroidales bacterium | reverse complement strand
TGAAGGTGCTGAGCAACATCATTGCCACGGTGATCTCACTCGGATTCATCGTCGTGGCCATCGCCGTTCACCTGGGATACTCCAACCTGTTAGGATAACTTTAGAAACTGAATATTATGAACAAATTTGACGCAAAAATACCCAAGGGACCTCTCGCCGAGAAATGGACCAACTACAAGAACCATCAGAAGCTGGTGAACCCGGCCAACAAACGTCGCCTCGATATCATCGTGGTGGGCACGGGACTGGCCGGTGCCTCTGCCGCCGCCTCACTGGGCGAGATGGGATTCAAGGTGCACAACTTCTGCATCCAGGACTCACCCCGTCGTGCACACTCCATCGCCGCACAGGGGGGGATCAATGCTGCCAAGAACTATCCCAACGACGGTGACTCGGTCTACCGTCTCTTCTACGATACCATCAAGGGGGGCGACTACCGTGCCCGCGAAGCCAATGTTTACCGTTTGGCGGAGGTATCGAACAGCATCATCGACCAGTGCGTGGCACAGGGTGTTCCCTTTGCCCGTGAATATGGCGGTCTGCTCGACAACCGCTCCTTCGGGGGCGCACAGGTATCACGTACCTTCTACGCCCGGGGCCAGACAGGCCAGCAGCTGTTGCTGGGTGCCTACTCCGCACTGAGCCGCGCCATACACAACAAACAGGTGGAGCTCTACACCCGCTATGAGATGGTGGACCTGGTGATTATCGACGGCCGTGCCCGCGGTATCATCGCCCGCAACCTGGTGACAGGTAAGCTGGAACGGTTCGCCGCACATGCGGTGGTGATCGCCACTGGTGGGTACGGCAACACCTTCTTCCTCTCCACAAACGCCATGACCTCCAACGGGTCGGCAGCATGGCAGTGCTACAAGAAAGGAGCCTATTTTGCCAACCCCTGCATGGCACAGATACACCCCACCTGCATCCCGGTGCATGGTGAGTTCCAGTCGAAGCTGACGTTGATGTCGGAATCGCTCCGCAACGACGGCCGCATCTGGGTTCCGAAGAAGCTGGAGGATGCACAGGCCATCCGCGAAGGAAAGCTGAAACCGACACAGATCAGGGAAGAAGACCGCGACTACTACCTGGAACGCCGCTATCCCGCTTTCGGGAACCTGGTGCCGCGTGACGTCGCCTCTCGTGCTGCCAAGGAACGGTGCGACGCCGGCTATGGCGTGGGCACCACCGGCCTGGCTGTCTACCTCGACTTTGCAGATGCCATCGAGCGTCTCGGCAGAGATGTGGTGGAAGCACGCTATGGCAACCTCTTCCAGATGTATGAGAAGATCGTGGACGACAACCCATACGAGACACCCATGATGATCTATCCCGCCATCCATTACACCATGGGCGGCATCTGGGTAGACTACGAGCTGATGACCAATATCCCCGGTCTGTTTGCCATCGGTGAAGCCAACTTCTCCGACCACGGCGCCAACCGCCTCGGGGCCTCAGCATTGATGCAGGGTCTGGCCGACGGTTACTTCGTGCTTCCCTACACCATCCAGAACTACCTGGCCGATCAGATCAACGTGCCTCGCTTCAAGACCGACGCACCCGAGTTCGCACAGGCCGAGAAGGAGATCAACGACCGCATTGAACGGCTGATGAAGATCAAAGGCAAGCACTCGGTGGATCACATCCACAAGAAACTGGGCCATGTGATGTGGGACTTCGTGGGCATGGGCCGCGATGCCGAAGGATTGCGGAAGGCCATCGAGAGGCTGAAAGAGGTGAAAAAAGATTTTTGGACCAACCTGCGCATCCCGGGCAACAAGGAGACGCTCAACGTGGAGCTGGAAAAAGCGCTGCGTCTGGCCGACTTCATTGAGATCGGTGAGCTGATGGCACACGATGCCCTGGACCGTGAAGAGTCGTGCGGCGGTCATTTCCGTCTGGAACATCAGACACCCGAAGGAGAGGCGTTGCGGCACGACGACCTGTTTGCCTATGTCTCCTGCTGGGAGTACCAGGGTGAAGATAAAGACCCGGTGATGTATAAGGAGCCGCTCGAGTATGAGTTTGTGGAACGTCAGCAGCGAAACTACAAATCGTAACGGTTGATCCGACAAGTGTAAACGAAAAACAACAAACGATCATGGATAAAGATATCAATATCAAAGTAAAAGTGTGGCGCCAGAACGGGCCAAAGGAGAAAGGATACTTTGAAACCTATGCACTGGAAAAGATCTCCCAGGGAAGCTCCTTCCTGGAAATGCTTGACATCCTCAACGAACAGTTGATCAACGAAGGCAAGGAACCGGTGGTGTTCGACCATGACTGCCGTGAAGGCATCTGTGGCATGTGCAGCCTCTACATCAATGGCCACCCGCACGGACCCGACACCGGCATCACCACCTGCCAGCTCCACATGCGCCGTTTCAACGACGGCGACACCATCACTGTGGAGCCGTGGCGCTCAGCCGGCTTCCCCATCATCAAGGACCTGATGGTCGACCGCACCGCCTTCGACAAGATCATCCAGGCGGGCGGATATGTCTCTGTCAACACCGGTGGTGTCCCCGACGCCAACGCCATCCCCATCCCGCGCGATGATGCCGAGATGGCCATGGACGCTGCCGCCTGTATCGGCTGTGGTGCCTGCGTGGCAGCCTGCAAGAACGGATCGGCCATGCTCTTCGTCTCGGCCAAGGTGAGCCAGTTGGCTCTCCTGCCACAGGGAAGGGTGGAAGCAGCCCGTCGTGCCAAATCGATGGTAGCCAAGATGGATGAGCTGGGCTTCGGCAACTGCACCAACACCGGTGCCTGCGAGGTGGAATGCCCGAAGAATATCTCCATCAGCAATATCGCCCGCCTCAACCGGGAGTTCCTGAAGGCGAAGTTCAAGGATTAATCTTCAGAAGTAGAACATCTTTGAGCGTTTCTTCTTCCACCACGGAAGAAGAAACGCTTTTTCTTTCATCCTTTTTAAAGTTTATTTAACAACCTAACGGTTATCTTTTTTGTTTTACCACTGTCGTAAGACTATATTTGCATCCTGCGACAGAAAGATCAATAAGTAATTCATGTAACACCAATCAAGATGAAAACAAAAAAAATGATTCGTAGCAGCCTTTTTATCCTGATCGCATCCATGTTCACCACCTCCCTTTTCGGTCAGATCCGATTTGGCGTGAAAGCGGACGTGGGACTGAACAACCCCCGCTTCAACAGTGAAGCACTGAAAGTGGAGAACATGACCTCCTACAGTATAGGTCCTTCAATTGAGGCAATGTTTCCCTTTGCCGTGATCGATTTCGGGATTGAGGCATCACTACTCTACAACGACAACCGCATGACCGTTGCCAACCTCACCGATGGGGCTAGTGCCACCTCAAACGAGGTATCGAACCGTTACCTCTACCTCCCCCTCAACGCCAAGATCAAGTTCGGACTGGGCATGTTACCCTTACGTATGTATGCCGTGGCAGGACCTTACGCGAGCTACCTGATCTCGGGAGATGGTATCGATCTGCAGGATGTGCAGGCAGATATCAAGGCAAAAGAGTTTCAAGCCGGTGCCAACATCGGGCTGGGATTGGAGCTCTTCAGGATGCTTCAGGTAGGTGTCAACTATGGTGTACAACTCACCGACAACTACGCGGTGGAACAACCCAACTGGAATGATCCGCTGAATGGCAAGTCGGAGACATGGAGCATCAGCGCCGCACTCTATTTCTGAACCATGTATGTGGATGTCATCCTTCCGTTACCCCTGCCCGGGATGTTCACCTATGCAGTGCCGGCAGAGATGCAGCCATGCACGATGGCAGGACAGCGGGTTGTGGTACCCTTCGGGAAACGGAAGCATTACACGGGTATCATTGCACGCATCCACGACCGGCCGCAGACAGGATTCACCGTCAGGGAGATACACTCCCTGACGGATGATCATCCGGTGGTCACGCCCCAGCAGTTGAAGCTGTGGGAGTGGATCGCCTTTTACTACCAGTGTTCTTTGGGTGATGTCTGTAAGGCTGCGCTCCCCTCCTTCATGAAACCGGAGGATCTCGCCACGCGCTATCTCCCGAAGGTTGAGCGCTTTTACCGTATAAACAACGAGATCGATTCTCCAACACGTAGTGCTCTGCTGTCAAGAGCAAAAAAACAGGGAACACTGTTTCAGTCGGTCCGGACCTTCCTGTGTGACAGAAAACAGGAGATGATCAGCAGACAGGAGCTTACCTCACTCCCAGGCTACACCCCCTCCCTCCTGAAGGGGCTGACAGGAAAGGAGATACTGATTGAGGAGAGTCGCCAGGAGAGCCGCCTGATGAAGGGCAGTGAGCCACTTCGGGAACCCTACCCGCTAAGCCATTACCAGCAACTGGCAATGGAGCAGGTGACAGCGCTCCTCCCCGGGAAGAAGACAGTACTGTTACATGGAGTCACCTCTGGCGGAAAGACCGAAATCTACATCCACCTTATCAACCGCACGCTAAACGAGGGCAAACAGACACTCTACCTGCTCCCCGAGATTGCCCTGACCACCCAGCTCACACAGCGTCTACACAATGTCTTTGGCGACAAACTGGGCATCTATCACTCCGGCATCGGCGACAATGAGCGGACCGAGATCTGGCTGAAGATGCTATCGGATCACCCCTATCAGATCATCATAGGGGCCCGCTCTTCCCTGTTCCTGCCTTTTCGTGACCTGGGGCTGGTGATCGTGGATGAGGAGCATGAGACCAGCTATAAGCAGCAGGATCCCGCACCCCGTTACCACGCACGCGATACAGCAATCATGCTGGCCCACCTCTCCGGAGCCAAAACAGTACTCGGGTCGGCCACCCCTTCCGTTGAATCTTACTATAATACAGTTACAGGCAAGTATGGACTGGTAAACCTTACCGAACGGTTCAACGGGATGATGATGCCCTCTGTACAGCTGGAGAACACCCGTGAGTTGCGAATGAGGAAAAAGATGAAATCAATACTCTCACCGGCACTGATCAATGAAATGGCAGCAGCGCTGGAGAAAGGGGAACAGGTGATCCTCTTCCGTAACCGGCGGGGATTCTCATCGGTGCTGGAATGCAGTGAGTGTGCCTGGACACCCAGATGTACCCACTGCGACGTGTCACTCACCCTTCACAAACACCCGCAACGACTGGTGTGCCACTATTGCAACAGATCATACCCCCTGCCTGAGGTCTGTCCCTCCTGTGGTGGGGAGAAACTGGAACCACTGGGTGCAGGTACGGAGCAGTTGGAAGAGGAGGTACGGTCACTCTTTCCCGACCACAACGTGATGCGTATGGATGCCGACACTACACGTGGTAAACAGGCTTATGAAAAGATCATCCGTGCCTTTGAGGAGAGAAAGGCAGAGATACTGGTTGGCACGCAAATGTTATCGAAAGGATTGGATTTCGATCACGTGAGGGTGGTAGGCATCCTCTCGGCAGATGCCCTCCTCAACCACCCCGATTTCAGGTCGCACGAGCGTGGCTTTCAGCTCATGACGCAGGCGGCAGGTCGCTCGGGAAGAAAAAATGAACGAGGGATCGTGATCATCCAGACCTCCGATCCGCAACAGTCGATCTTCAGGCATGTAGTCCATCATGACTATCCCGGATTCTTTCAGGCTGAACTCAACGAAAGGAAACAGTTTGGGTATCCACCTTACACCCGGTTGATACGGATCAGCGTCAAACACAGGAATGAGGCTCTGACGGAGAGTGCTGCAAGCCATCTGGCTACCAGACTCAGAGTTGAGCTCCGTGAGCGTGTGTTGGGTCCCGGCAAACCGCCCGTGGGCAGGATCAAGCTGCAATATCTGCGGGAGATCCTGTTGAAACTGGAAACAGGCTATTCACCACAACGGGTCCGCCATCTGCTGCTAAGAGAAGAGGAGTCACTCCATGCCCGGCCTGAGTACAGATATGTCACCCTCAGCTACGATGTGGATCCGATGTGATCCGCAACAAAAAAAAACCGGTATCACATATACGCAATACCGGTTCTTTTTCAATTATATGCCGGTTATTCACCGGTCATGATCTTATTTCATTTCAATTTCTTCCTTCAGATCAATCTCATTTCCGTCTTTGTCATAGAAGACATACTGCAGGAATCCCAGTTTCTGATCCGGGATCACTTTCAATCCTACATTGAATTTCTTCCTCCATTTGTACTTCAACGAAAACAATCCTTGCTGAACGTACGCTGCAACATAGGGGTGTATGTGCAGACTGAATTTCTTCACTTTTAACTTGTGTACCAGATAATCGATCTTCCCCTCCAAGGTGTCGGTGAACAGGATCGATGATTTGATCTTACCTTTACCAAAGCAAGTGGGGCATTCTTCGCTTGTGGCAATTTCCATTTCGGGACGCACACGCTGTCGTGTGATTTGCATCAACCCGAACTTACTCAATGGCAGAATGTTATGTCGTGCACGGTCACCCGCCATCAGCTCCTGCATTCTGGCGAGCAGCTTGTTGCGATACTCACCTTTGTTCATGTCAATGAAGTCGATGACAATGATGCCGCCCATATCCCGCAGCCGCAGCTGACGGGCAATTTCATCGGCGGCAGCCAGGTTCACCTCATAAGCACTCTCATCCTGTCCCAGCTTCGATTTGTTGCGGTTACCGCTGTTCACATCGATTACATGCAGGGCCTCGGTATGCTCAATGATGAGATAGGCACCGTTTTTGAACGTAACAGTTTTTCCAAAGAGCGATTTAATCTGTTTAGTGACGCCGAAATTGTCTAAAACAGGCAATGCACCGGTGTATTCTCTGACCACGTTCTTTCGTTCCGGTGCAATAATGCTTACATATTCGGCGATCTGCCTGCTCACGTCCTTGTCATTGACGTGAATCTGTTCGAATGAGGGACTGAAAATATCGCGCAGCAGGGCCACCGTACGTCCTGTCTCCTCAAAGAGGAGCGAGGGGGCTTTGGCTTTCATGATTCTGCCGATATGATCTTCCCATCGTTTCACCAGCACCTTTAGCTCAGCATCGAGGTCAGCAACCTTTTTCCCTTCGGCGTTCGTCCTGATGATGACACCATAGTTCTTGGGTTTAATGCTCTGTATGAGCTGCCGGAGCCGGGCGCGCTCTTCGCGCGATTTGATCTTTTGCGATACCGATACACGGTCGATGAATGGAATCAACACCATAAACCGACCAGCGAAAGAGATCTCGGCTGTCAGACGGGGCCCCTTGGTAGAGATCGGCTCTTTGGCTATCTGAACCAATATCTCCTGCCCCACCTTCAGGATATCCGAGATGGATCCTTCCTTATCGATATCGGGCTTCAGCTTCATCTTCTGAAGCTGAGGAATTTTTTTCTTGTCTTCAACCATCTTCTGGAAATCCAGAATCGAGTTGAATTCAACCCCTAAATCCAAATAGTGAAGAAAAGCGTCCTTTTTGTGTCCCACGTTCACAAATGCAGCGTTTAGGGCGGGCATCAGTTTTTTCACTTTGCCCAGGTAAATGTTACCAACCGCAAAAGAGCCTTCCTGGCTTTCCTGTTGCAGTTCTACCAGTTTCTTGTCTTCGAGAACGGCAATGGTAATCTCTTTTGGCTGAACATCTACCACAAGTTCGCTTGTCACAATTGTTTTTTTTTAAATGTTTACATAATTATTCGGGCTTCTGTCTTCACAACAGAAAGGAGGTTCACGCCTGAACCATTCCCCTGTCAAATACACAAAGAACAAACTTAATTTCCGGATGGTTTTTTTTAAGTTTGTTCCTGTATGTGGTGTAAAAAAAATCTTCGGCTTACTTTTTCTTCTTATGCCTGTTTTTTCTGAGTCTTTTTTTACGCTTGTGAACCGACATTTTATGCCTTTTTCTTTTTTTTCCGCTTGGCATGTTCGTATCTCCTTTAAAAATTAATTATTTGGTTTGCTTTACCTTTGCAACAAATGTCTTTGCAGGTTTAAAAGCAGGAATGTTGTGCTCGGGGATGATGATAGTGGTGTTCTTTGAAATGTTGCGTGCGGTTTTCTGTGCTCTTTTCTTCACAATAAAACTGCCGAAACCTCTCAAATAAACGTTCTCGTTGTTTGCCAAAGAATCTTTCACCACTTCCATAAAAGATTCAACTGTTGCCAATACCGACGCTTTGTCTACACCGGTGTTTTTTGCAATTTCATTCACAATGTCTGCCTTCGTCATTTTATTTATATTTTAAAATATTAATAATTATAGCATTTGTTAATAAGTAAAATTTTGGATTGCAAATATATAGCTTTTTTTTCAACGCTGAAAATTATTGCTACTAATTTTTCTCTTTTTTCTCTCTTTTCGGGGAAATTACACATTTTGCATTAGTTTTGCAGCGCAATGGAAAAGAAAGAATTGTCAGAGAAAGAGTCCTCCATCCTCACAAGGCGTTTAATGAAGTGGTACAGTGAACACAAAAGGGAGTTACCCTGGCGTGAAACAGATGACCCTTATCGCATCTGGATCTCGGAGGTGATCCTCCAGCAGACTCGCATTGTGCAGGGGATGGGGTATTATCAGCGCTTCACAGAGCGATTTCCCGATGTCAGATCACTTGCCGCCGCCAGTGAGGAGGAGGTGCTGAAGGTGTGGCAGGGTCTCGGTTACTATTCACGTGCGCGCAACCTGCACCAGGCAGCCCGGCAGGTTGTTACCCTGTATGGTGGGCGGCTGCCCTCCAGTTATTCAGCGTTGCTCTCGCTGAAAGGTGTGGGACAATATACTGCGGCAGCAGTGGCTTCGATTGCTTTTCGCCAACCTCACGCAGTGGTGGACGGCAATGTGTTTCGCGTGCTCACACGCCTCTTTGCCATTGAGACTGCGATTGACACCTCCCAGGGCAGGACGATGATCACGGAAATTGCACAGTCGCTACTTGCTGCAGATGATCCCGGCGGTTATAACCAGGCCATTATGGACTTTGGAGCGATGATCTGCACCCCCTCTCAACCCCGATGCGAGGATTGTGTGCTTAAGGAGAGTTGTCTGGCACATGCCCACAGGAATGTCACCGCCTACCCGGTCAAGGCAAGAAAAACAAAGATTCAAAATCGTTATTTTCATTACTTCCACATCGTGCATGGCAATCAAACCTATCTGCAGAAAAGGGATCGCACCGGAATATGGAAGAATCTCTATGAATTTCCCCTGATTGAAACGGAACAACCCGTTGATTTCCCTTTACTGGAACAGACAGATGCATTCAGGCAACTCTTTTCCGGTATCACGGATCTGTTGATCGACCCTCTTCTTACGGTGCGGCACCAGCTGACACACCAGTTGATTCATACTCGTTTTTACCGGGTGGTTATACCGGAGAGCTCACTTTTTGACCCGTCCCGTGAATTGCTGGTCATCAGACAGGAATCACTCCACGACTATCCGGTATCACGGTTGACACATAAATACCTCGAAACAATTTGAATTATTTTGGTTGACATTTTCAAAATTATGTGTAAATTTGCCTGTGTTGCGTAACACTATTCTTTAACCCTAAAAAAAAATCAGTTATGTCGGTAAACAAAGTTATCCTGATTGGAAATGTGGGACGAGACCCCGAAATGAAGTATTTTGACAATGACGTGGCGAAAGCCAACTTTACACTGGCAACCAGTGAAAGAGGTTATACCACTGCTGGGGGCACACAGGTACCCGAACGTACCGAATGGCACAACATTGTTTGCTGGAGAGGGCTAGCCCAGATTGCAGAGAAATTTGTCAAGAAGGGTACCTTGCTCTATGTGGAAGGTAAGATCCGTTCACGGTCATATGACGACCAGAATGGAGTGAAGAGGTACATCACCGAGGTGGTTGCAGACAACCTGGAGTTGCTGAGCCGGAAATCGGGTAGCATGGAGAGTGAAAACGGCGGAAACAAACCTGATTATCAGGAGAACAATGACAGCCCAGCTGACCCGGGAGATGTGTCGGAAGAGGATGATTTGCCGTTTTAAATAAAACATCGTATTTTTGCAGGAGAATGTTTTCGCTCTTCTTTTATCTCCCTGAAAGCGTGAAAACATTCTCCTTGTTCATTTAAACTATCGTCAATTGGACCCTGACCCCTTATCGCATCTCATCTTACTGCTACCGGCCATCAATCCGGTAGTCTCACCCCTTCTTTTTTATCTCCTGCTGCTCCTCCTTATCGTGATCAACGCACTCGTTTCGGGTTCTGAGACAGCCTTTCACCGAATAAGCGCACACGACGCCGAGGAGCTGCATGTCTCGCAGGAGCCACGCAAGATACGCCTTTCCAAGCTGTTGAGCAGACCGGAGAAAGTACTGACTTCTATCACCATCGCCAATCATCTGCTCAACATCATTGTAACGCTGCTGATCATCTCGTTGCCGCTCCACGGTTTCTTTCAACTACAGGGGGAGAGCGAGTTGCTGTTGCTGCGAACCGGTATCGCCTTTACCGTGATTCTGCTCTTCATTTATTTTGTACCCAAGACAGCCGCATCGTACCATCCCCTTCGATTTGCCGAGCAGAACATACTGCTCATCAGCCTGGTAGACCATCTGATGAGGCCAATATCGTGGTTACTGATGAAACTCACCTCCTCTCTTCATTCCTCACGTATGCAGAACAGACATGAGATTTCGATTGATGAGTTGTCGAAAGCCCTCGAGATCACGTCTCGTGAGGTGAGAGGGGAACAGGAGAAGGAGTTATTGGAAGGGATCATCCGCTTCCGGGACAAAATGGTAGGCGATATCTTTGTCTCCCGCGTCAACATGGTGACACTCGAAATGAGCACCCCTTTCCGGGAGGTGATTCGCTTCATCGTGGATGCCGGTTTCTCCCGCATTCCCATCTATGAGGAGAATCCGGACACCATCAAAGGAATACTTTATGTGAAGGACCTGCTGCCACACCTCAGCAAAACAGGGAACTTCAAGTGGCAGTCACTCATCCGCCCGGCTTATTTCGTGCCGGCCACCAAACGAATCGATGACCTGCTCGAGGAATTTCGGGCGAACAAGAATCACATGGCTGTCGTCGTGGACGAATATGGGGGTACCGCCGGACTGGTCACCATGGAGGACATCCTGGAGGAGATTGTGGGTGATATCAGCGACGAATATGATGAAGAGTTCCCGTTCTGCACGATGGCTGTCGACGGATCCTATCTCTTTGAAGGGAAAACCCCACTGGAGGAGTTTATCCGTATCACCCATCTGCCGGAGAAAGATTTTGCCCTCATGCAGGTGGAGGTAGACACACTCGCAGGATTACTCCTGGAGCTGAAAGGTGATTTCCCGAGGCGCAAGGAGAGTTTCACCTACCGCAATCATATCTTTGTGGCGGAGGAGATGAGCAAAAAACGCATTACCAAGGTACGGTACATCCCTCCCGGGGTGAAGAAAAATGAATAATCCACCCTGATCGGGAGTGCCATCACAAAGCCAATATGCAGATCAGAAAAGAACATATGCATTCAGGCGCTCTGCTGGGCATCTGGAAAATGACTGAGACGCGCAATGAGCTTCTGACATTCTTTCCGGCAGCTCTGCGCGGAGAAGCGGATCGTCACCTGGAAAAAATCCGTTCTGAGAGACGTTCCATCGAATGGCTCTCCACAAGAATCATGCTTATTCAGCTGCTGGGTGAGGAGAAGATCATCCAAAACCGTGAGGACGGAAGCCCCTTCCTGGAAGATGGAGGGCATTTCATCAGCATCTCCCACACACGCGATTACGCAGCCATGCTGCTGCATCCAGATGTTCCCGTGGGCATTGACATCGAGATGCGCACCGAGAGGATCTCCCGCATTGCCAACAAGTTCATCGCAGCGAACGAGTTTATCGATCCGGAGCAAAAAACAGTGCACCAGCTACTCCACTGGTCAGCCAAGGAGAGCCTCTTCAAGCTGATCGGTCTGCGGGGGATTGATTTCAGGGAGCATTTGCATATCGCCCCCTTCACGCCGGATGTGAGCGGCGTGATGCAAGCCACCGAGACCCGCTCAGCCGCCTCCCGCTCTTATACCATTCATTACGAGATACACCCCAGCTACGTCCTCACCTGGACCACCGGCTGACAACACAGAATGCGGATTGCCCCATACCATTGAGCAGAGTCCGGCAACAAGCAGCAGCCAAAAAAAACGCTCCGGGGAATTCCCGAAGCGCCTTCATTCTATCAGTGAGTGATGCCTGATCAGACGTTCAGCGTAACACGCTTGAAGCCGGTCACGGCAAGCTCCTTGTCGTTTTCCTTGAGGAACTGTTCAATGGTCTTCTTACCATCTTTCACATATTCCTGCTGAAGAAGGGTTGACTCCTTATAAAACTTCTGGAGTGAACCTTCCGCAATCCTATCAAGCAGATTCTCCGGTTTACCGGCCTCGCGGGCTTTCTCCCGTGCGATCTCCAGCTCTTTCTCCTTCACCTCGGCAGGAATACCTTCCGGAGTGACGGCGATGGGGTTCATGGCGGCCACCTGCATGGCAACGTCACGTGCTACCTGCTCATCGGCCACAACCTTGTTGAATCCTACAATCGTAGCCAACTTGTTGCCCATATGGATGTAAGAGGTTACACAGGGTGCAGTGAGATGCTCATAGAAGCCCAGTTGCATCTTTTCACCGGTGGCACCGATCTTGTCGGTGATCAGCTGTGACACGGTGCCATTGGGAAGCTCCAGGGCCAACAGGTCATCGAGTGTCTCAGGCTTATGGAGAATTGCCGCATCGAGGATCTGACGGGTGAGAGCCACAAACTCATCGTTCTTTGCCACAAAGTCAGTCTCACACTGGAGTGCCACCACTGCCGCAAAGTTGCCATCGGTGGCGGCCAGCACGCATCCTTCAGATGCCTCACGGTCCTCACGTTTGGCGGCTACCGCCTGTCCTTTCTTACGGATGATCTCCATCGCCTTGTCGAAATCACCATTCGCTTCATTCAGTGCATTCTTGCAGTCCATCATTCCCGCACCGGTCATCTTGCGCAAATGCTGAATATCTGCCATTGTTACTGCCATATTCTTATTGTTTCGTTTTTGTTGTTTTGATTATTCGTCTACCTCGGCATCCTTGGCATACTTGCTTACCACAGCTGCTTTCATCGCTTCGGTATCCTCTTTCTTCACCCGCTCTTTCTTCGCAGCTTTCGACTTGCGTTCGCGACGTTGCGGTGCTGCTTCGTCGTCCTGCTCTTCAGCAGCAGCGGCATCAGCCTTCTCAACCTTACGTTCGTCAAGACCTTCCTTTATCTCATTGCAGATGTAACCCATGATCATGTCGACAGCTTTCGCAGCGTCGTCGTTAGCGGGAATCACGAAGTCAATGTTCGAAGGATCGGAGTTGGTGTCCACGATACCGAAGACGGGGATACCAAGTTTTTCAGCCTCCTTGACGGCGATCTGCTCCTTCATCACATCCACCACGAAGATGGCAGAGGGGAGGCGGGTCAGATCCTGGATGGAACCGAGGTTCTTCTCCAGCTTGGCCCGCTGACGGGTCACCTGCAGCTTCTCACGCTTGGAGAGGGTGTCGAAGGTGCCATCCTTGATCATCTTGTCGATGTTGCTCATCTTCTTCACTGCCTTGCGGATGGTGGGGAAGTTGGTCAGCATACCACCCGGCCACCGTTCGATCACATAGGGCATGTTTATGCTCTGTGCCTTCTCTTCGATTACCGGCTTGGCCTGTTTCTTGGTGGCCACGAAAAGGATTTTCTTTCCCGATTTGGCGATCTGCTTCAGTGCAGCAGCAGACTCTTCGGCTTTGGCGATCGTCTTGTAGAGATCGATGATGTGGATCCCGTTGCGCTCCATGAAGATGTAGGGAGCCATCGCGGGATTCCATTTTCTTTTGAGGTGACCGAAATGTGCTCCGGTCTCCAGTAGTTGGTCAAATTCTAATTTTGCCATGTTTTGTTTGTTGAATAATTCGTTTACTTTCTTTTTCTGAACCGAACCGCAAGGTAAATGATCCTTGTGGGTGAAACCCACTGGCCTGGAAAATGTCCTTGCGATTTAGATACTAAACGTTGGTGCCCATCAGGCAACATTATAAGAGTATCCGGCCTGTTCAGCCACACGAGGCGACTGAACGGCTGACCTCAATAAGTTTAACGTTTGGAGAACTGGAACCTCTTTCTGGCCTTGGGCTGTCCCGGTTTCTTGCGTTCCACAACGCGTGGGTCACGGGTCATGAATCCTTCTGCTCTCAGTGCGGGTTTATCTTCCGGGTTAATCTTTACCAGTGCGCGGGCGATACCCAAACGGGCTGCTTCCGACTGTCCCTTGTAACCTCCACCGTCGAGATTGATACGGATATCGTATTTTTCCAATACATTCAGCGTATTCAATGGCTGCTTCACCACGAACTGAAGGATAGAAGAGGGGAAATAATTTTCCAGATCGCGTTTATTGATCACAATTTTGCCGCTGCCCTCTGTCAGATATACACGAGCCACCGCTGCTTTGCGTCTTCCTATTGCATTTACTGCTTCCATCTCTGTTATTTTAGCGTATTAATATCCAGTTTTTTGGGCTTCTGTGCCTGGTGCGGATGCTCGGTGCCTGCATAGACGAACATGTTCAGCAGGATGGCATCAGCCAGCTTGTTCTTGGGCAACATCCCCTTGACGACCTTGCGGAATAGCTTCTCCGGGCTCTTGGCCATCAGTTCGGCAGGGGTAAACTCACGCTGCCCTCCGGGATATCCGGAGTAGCGATAGTAGATGCGATCATTCCACTTGTTGCCCGACAGTGTTACCTTATCGGCATTCAGGATGATCACGTTGTCACCGCAATCGACGTGCGGTGTGAAGCTGGCCTTGTATTTTCCTCTCAGCAGCTTGGCTACCTTTGAACAGAGACGACCCAGGGGCTGTCCGGCAGCATCAATCTCAACCCATTCTTTCTGTGCCGTTTCCTTGTTGACAGAAATCGTTTTATAACTTAGTGTATCCACTGTGTTGTTATTTTATTAATTAGTAAATAAATGTGAAGTTGACTTATCCTGCTCCGAATTTTTGTCTTGCTAAGGGACATAAATAGGCAAATAAAAAGCTATAAATCAAACTTTTAATTGATAAAAACTAATAATCGGACTGCAAAGTTACAATAATTCAGTTTATTAACAAAGAATTTGACACCTTTTTATTGTGACCGGGATGAATACCGCACCGGCACGGATAGGGAGCTATCGGGTTACTTCTCAGCACTCTTTGCTGTTCACGCGGGGGATGCCTTCGACCGGCATGCAAAAAAAATATCGGTTCACTTTTTGTCAGTTTCCAAAAATGATGTATCTTTGCACCCACAAATGAGGGCCCCGTAGCTTAACTGAATAGAGCATCTGACTACGGATCAGAAGGTTACAGGTTTGAATCCTGTCGGGGTCACTTTCAACACCCGCATTGTCTGCAATGCGGGTGTTTTTTGTATCACTCCACACCCGGTGAACAGACGGTCTAAGCATCCTCAGGAAGTGATATCCGGTCGTCGCGCAACGACAACTCACCAGTATCGACCATGAACCGTATCACCCTGATCACCTGTTCAGGACTCCCATCCTGTTCAGAGACCCTTTCCACAAGCCTGTTCAGTCGGCAGGAGGGTTCAGGCTCCATCAGTGAGAGTATCTTCTCCCGCAGGTTCCTGAAGAGGTAATTGGTGACCCCCGATTCATTTTTCCTGCGGCATACGTCACACTCTCCGCAATCCATCGGCTCCTTCTCACCGAAATAGATGAGCAGCATCCTGCTGCGACACACCTCTTGCTCCTCCACATAGGCAATCATGGAGGTGATCCGTTTTTCAAACCGCCTCTTACGCTCCTCGTACACCTGCCGTGAAATGGATACAAATGGTGTATCTTCACGCGAGGTAGTGAATAAAACGAAAGGAGTCTTTTTTTGAGGGATATAACGAATATAACGCATACGGGAGAGAGTGATCAGCATCTCACATACCTCTTTTCTGCTTTTTCCCATGCGGACAGCCAGCAACGACTCATCGATGTACACATCGTCAGAAAAGAGACCGGTGTAGTTGCGCAGGAGCGTATGCAACAGCTCATCCATCTCTGTGTTGAGCTGCAGGGTGTACATCTCATCGCGGTAAATCAGAAAACGAACACGTGACCGCAAGTCAATCTCCTCGGTATACTCAATGTAGCCCGCCAGCTCCAGGATTTTCAGCGCGTGGTGAGTCTGCAGGAAAGGAAACTTGAACGGGATGCAGAATTCATGCAAACTGAAATCGTAAGCGTTCCCGAAACCGGCGCCTACGGCCACCTGGTAGTAGTTACCGAGTGCCTCGTACACCCGCACGATGAACTCCCTCACGGGGAAAGCGTCTGTGATCCTTTTCCGCAGCTTGGCACTGTCGCTCTTCGAGTAAAGAATCACGGCATAGGAACGCTCACCGTCTCGCCCGGCACGTCCTGCCTCCTGAAAGTACTCTTCAAGGGAGTTTGGCAGATCCATGTGCACCACTGTCCGCACGTCTGCTTTGTCGATTCCCATGCCAAAGGCATTTGTAGCGACCATCACACGGCAGTTACCGTTTTTCCAGTTGTTCTGTTTCAGGACTTTCACCTCATGAGTGAGGCCGGCATGAAAATATTCGGCGGGAATGGCTGCTTTCTGAAGGGTATGGGCGATCTCTTTTGTCTGCTGACGGCTACGAACATACACGATACCACTACCGGGTACAGAATGAAGGATGCGAACCAGCTCCTCCAACTTGTTGTCAGCCGTGCGCACGACATAGGAGAGGTTCTCACGCTGGAAGCTGGTGCGGTATACATTTTTTTTTCTGAAATGCAGCTTCTCCTGAATATCATCGACCACCTCAGCTGTTGCAGTAGCTGTCAGTGCCAGCACGGGTACCTCCTCCAGTAGACGACGAATCTCAGAGATCTTCAGATAGGAAGGACGAAAGTCATACCCCCACTGTGAGATGCAATGTGACTCATCTACCACCAGCAGACAGACATTCATTGCCTGTAGCTTGACAATAAAGATTTCGGATGAGAGCCGCTCGGGAGAGACGTAGAGGAACTTAAAGTCGCCGAAGATACAGTTCTCCAGCGTGGTGAGGATCTCTTCGCGGGACATGCCGGAATAGACAGCCGCCGCCTTGATGCCCCTTTCACGCAGGTTATCCACCTGGTCTTTCATTAGAGCGATGAGCGGGGTGACCACCAGACAGATCCCTTTCATTGCCATGACCGGCACCTGGAAAGTGAGCGACTTACCGCCACCCGTTGGCATCAACCCCAGCGTATCTCTGCCCTCCCAGACCGATTGAATGATCTCCTCCTGCAGGGTACGGAAAGAGTCATACCCCCAGTATTCACGAAGTATCCGGTGAAACAATTCCCGCTGCATACGCAAACGATTGTTCTTTTATCCTCTTATATCCTTGATCATCAACTGAGTGAAGGAACGACTCCCATGCGTGTTCTCCTCAATGGTGTAACAGATATCCACCGGCTCCCCCCCCTTGATCTTCTGGAAAAAATCCTGCTGGCAGAAAGCGATACCCGGCATGGGGGCTTCTCTTGTCTGGTCCTTGAGCTCCAGCTTGATGTGACGGAACCCCTTCCCTACCAGCTTGCTATTCCCCGAATCGAGGACGCTGCGTGAAAGAAAGACCGGGTTGTCATTCTCCGGCCCAAAAGGGCTGAACAACTTGAGTCCTTCGATGAAACGGGGAGTGATCTGAGACAATGATATCTCCGCATCGACTGTGATCTGCGGCAGCATCATCCCCGCTTCGATGCCATCGAACGAGAGGCTGTTGAACCGGTCGGTAAACTCTTGCAGATGCTCCTCTTTCAATGTAAGCCCGGCGGCATACATATGACCACCGAAGTTCTCCAGGATATCACGGCATGACTCTATAGCCTTGTAGACATCGTAACCGGGTACCGAGCGTGCCGAGCCGGAGATCATACCATTCGACTTGGTGAGCACCACCGCCGGACGGTAATACTTCTCGGTGAGTCGCGAAGCAACGATACCCACGATGCCCTTGTGCCAGTTCTCGTCGTAGAGCACGATGCTCTTCTGGTTTACGATATCGATATGCTTGTCGATATACATGATCGCCTCATCGGTGATTCGCTTGTCCAGTTCGCGTCGATCCTCGTTGTACTTGTCGATGTTCTTGCTTTTCTCACGTGCAGAGGTCATGTCACCGGCCAGCATCAGATCCACTGCCTCCTTGCCGTTCATCATCCTGCCGGAGGCGTTGATGCGGGGTCCGATCTTGAAGACGATATCATTCACCGTAATCTGCTTGCGGTGCAGTCCACAGATCTCGATGATGCCTCTCAGACCGAAGCTGGGATTGGAGTTGAGCTGCTTCAACCCGTAATGGATCATGATCCTGTTCTCTCCCGTGAGAGGAACGATGTCGGAGGCGATGCTCACCGCCACCAGGTCCAGTAGCGGTTCAATATCGGAGAAGGGGTAACCGTTTCGCTGGGAGAAGGCCTGCACCAGCTTGAAGCCCACACCGCAGCCGGAAAGTTCATCATAGGGGTAGACCGAGTCGAGCCGCTTGGCGTCGACCACTGCCACCGCATCCGGCAACGTATCGTCGGGCATGTGGTGGTCTCCAATAATAAAATCGATGCCATGTTCTTTGGCATAGGCGACCTTGCTGACTGCCTTAATGCCGCAATCGAGAGAGATAATGAGCTTTACACCCGTTTTCACGGCATAATCGATTCCCTGAAACGAAATGCCATACCCTTCATCGTACCGGTCCGGAATATAATAATCAATGTTGTTGGTGATTCCCCGAAAGAATTTGTACACCAGTGAAACAGCTGTTGTACCGTCTACATCATAATCCCCGTAGATCAGGATCCTCTCCTTGTTGCCCAGTGCCTTCTCGATGCGACGAATCGCTTTATCCATGTCCGGCAGGAGAAAAGGGTCGTGCAGATCTTCCAGTTTGGGGTGCAGATACCTGTCTGCCTCTTCCGCACTCTCTATTCCCTTGTTCACCAGCAGTTCAACAAGAACGGGATGTAAATCTATTTCTTTCGCTAATTCATTTGTTATATCTTTTTGGTCGTGTGACAGGGTTGAATAATTCCATCTGTAAGTCATTTATATCGTTTTTTTCTTTTTCTCTCTCATACCCGAATCAACTTCGGGGAAGGTGGAGCGGGCTCCACTCCCGGATGCCGCCATCTCCAGTCTCGGCGTCAGACTTGTCTATACAGTCCACTCCGAAGTTGTAAAGGTAATACTATTTTTTTTGTTTCAATTATTTTACACGATAAAAGATGCCGTTCTCACTGATCATCACAAATCGCCCATTTCGATTCTTATTTGTACCTTTGCTGTTCAAAACCAACAAAGAATGGAGATAGCTGCTTTGGTTTCCGGCGGTGTGGACAGCTCGGTAGTGGTACACCGTCTGAAGGAGATGGGCCACGACCCGGTGATCTACTACATCCGGATAGGAATGGAGGACAAGGATGGATACATCGATTGTCCTTCAGAGGAAGATATTGAGATTGTCACCTACATCGCGAAGAGGTATGGCTGCAGGATGGAGATCGTCTCGCTGCATGAGGAGTACTGGGAGAGTGTGGTGCGATACACCATCGATTCGGTGAAGCGGGGGCTGACACCCAACCCCGACATGATGTGCAACAAGCTGATCAAGTTCGGTGTTTTTGAACAGAAGTGGGGACACCATTTCGACCGGATTGCTACCGGCCATTACGCCACCACTACGGAGGAGGGAGGACTTACCTGGCTATCCACGGCGCAGGACAAGGTGAAGGACCAGACCTATTTCCTTGGTCAGATCAGTTATGTACAGGTCTCACGGCTGATGTTCCCCATCGGCGATCTGCTCAAGTCGGAAGTGCGTGCCATCGCCGCGGAGCAGAAGTTACCTTCTGCACAACGCAAGGACAGCCAGGGGATCTGCTTCCTGGGGAAGGTGAACTACAACGAGTTCATTGAGCGCTATCTGGGCAGAAAGGAGGGACTGATCGTAGAGTTGGAGAGCGGCAACATCCTGGGCAAGCACCAGGGGTACTGGTTCCACACCATAGGGCAACGAAAAGGGCTGGGACTGAGCGGTGGACCCTGGTTTGTGATCAGGAAGGATGTGAACCGTAACATCGTCTATGTCTCGAAGGGCTACGACACCCGGCATCAGTATGGCGAGGTGGTTAACCTGCAGGGGTTTGATTTTATCACACAAGACATCTGGGGTGATTTCAACGATGAAAAAGAGATCACTTTCAAGATCCGCCACACACCTGATTTCACAAAGGGCAGGATCTCCCGTATCGGTGATCTCTACCGCATCCGGTCGGAGGAGCCGGTGCAGGGCATCGCCGCCGGCCAGTTTGGCGTGGTCTATGACAGTGAGAGCCGTCTTTGTCTGGGCAGCGGTATGATTACCAGTCTGCCTCCGCGCAATTTGTAATCCTGCCATACCAGACATCATCAACAGGCTATTTGAGATATGGAGATCGCAGTTGAGTTTGTGGAGATCATCGAGTTCCTTGGCACCTTTGCCTTCGCCATCAGTGGCATCCGGCTGGCATCGGCGAAGAAGTTCGATCTCTTCGGTGCTTTTGTCATCGGCTTTGTGACCGCCATCGGCGGGGGCACACTGCGTGACCTGTTCATCAACGTCACTCCCTTCTGGATGGAGAATCCGGTCTACCTGTGGGCCACATTGCTGGCACTACTCTTCGTGATTATCTTCCACCACCAGCTGATTCGCCTCAATAACACCTTCTTCCTGTTCGACAGCATTGGCTTGGGCCTTTTCGTGGTGGTGGGAGTCGAAAAGAGTCTCGCACTGGGGTATGATCCCTGGGTGGCTGTGATCATGGGGACCATCACCGGCTCGGTGGGTGGCATGATCCGTGATGTGCTGATCAACGAGATACCCCTTATCTTCAGGAAGGAGATCTATGCCCTGGCCTGTGTCATCGGTGGCATTGTTTTCACGCTGTTGCTGTCAACGGGACTGAATCACGTGGTCACAGAACTACTCACCGCCACAACAGTGATCCTGATCCGGATGCTGGCAGTGCGCTACCAGTGGCATCTCCCCATCCTGAGGGGAGGAGGAGAAAAGAGCTGATCCTCTCAGATACTCTTTCAGCTGATGCATCTTTTCATTGATTTCATTATCTTTGCGGAATGAGAAAACGTGTAGACATGAAAAGAGGAATGTTTTTGCTG
>DURL01000192.1 GCA_012837345.1 Bacteroidales bacterium | reverse complement strand
TTCACGCCGTTTGTTGTTCCTGCCAGTGAAGCAAGATGACCGCCCGATGAAAAACCTGTGATGCCAATGAAAGAGGCATCGATCAGGTATTGATCGGCATTTGCCCGTATGAATCGTATGGCAGCCTTCACATCATTGATCTGAGCGGGATAGGGAGCATCGGAGCTTGCCCGGTGATTGATTGCGATCACTGCGAAACCGCTTTCTAGCAGTGGCTTCCCCAAAGCGTCGAACGCGAATTGTTTCATGTTGTTACCGAACCAGGCACTGCCGTAGATCACAATGATTGCCTTGTAGGCAGGCTTCTCTGTGGTGGGCAGATGAATATCAAGGTTGTGATACTCCTTCTCATCCCCGGCATAATTGAGGTTGAGCCACTGCCTGTCAGCGGTCTGACCAATACAGGCAACAAAGCTGTATAGAGCAAGGATTGCTGTGAGTAATATCCGTTTCATGTACTGTTGAATTGGGTCTTTTAATATGGCTGAATAAGGCTATTTGAACAACAGGGGCGCAAATTCTTTCAGGCACCTGCGCCAGGTGAGGAACTCATGTGCTGTTCCCGGGGATTCATAATAGACGTTGTTGATGCCGGCTTTTTTCAGTCCTTCACTTAGATTTCTTGTTCGTTCAGGCCTCTCTTCGGAGCCGATGCCCATGAAAAGAAGATGTACTTTCTCATTGAATACCGCGGGATCATTGAATACCCCATTGTATGCCTGATCCAGTTGATCGGGATTGATAAAACCAGCGCCGCTGAACCCACCGATATAAGAGAACTTGTCCAGATTGTTCAGGGTGATGTTGAAGGTTTGCAACCCTCCCCAGGAGAGTCCCGCCATTGCCCTGTTGTCACGGTCGGTCAGTACCCGGAAGGTGGATTCAATATGGGGGATGATCTCGTTCAGCAGGATGGGGGTGAAGTCGGCACCAAATCTGCTTCTTGCTTCATTGGGGTTCTCACCGGGCAGTGTACGGAAGTTTTCAATGTTCCCGTTGTCCATCACCACTACCATGGGTTTTGCCTCACCTGCTGCAATCAGATTGTCCATGATGAAGTTCATCCGTCCCTGGTTGGCCCAGCTCGTTTCGTTCTCACCCATGCCGTGCTGGAGGTAGAGTACCGGATATTTGGTTTCTGGCTTCTTGTCGTAGCACGCCGGCGTATAAACGAAGCAGCGGCGCCATTCGTTGCGCACTTCCGAGAAGTACCAACTTTCGCTGACGCTTCCTTTGGGTACGTTCATCTGTGGCTTATAGTAATCCCCATCTTCTTCCGGGATCTCAATGCCGCTGACCCATTTGCCCATGCCGAAAACGGGTTTGCCATTCGGGTCGGCCACACTTACACCGTCGATAATCACCTGGTAGTAGTGAAAACCAACTACCTCCGGTTCATTTGAGACCAGGGTCCAATAGCCATCTTCTCCTTTTTCCATTTCACCCCGGAAGCTGATCTCCACTTTCTTTGCATCAGGGGCAAATACCTTGAAGTAGGTACGGCCATCCTTTCCAACACGGGGATACTCAGCTCCCACGATATTGAATTCATTGGGATAGGTGCCCTCGGGCAGCTGAACTGTTTCTTGCCCGTTCACCATAAATGAGCAGAGGAAAAGGAAAGAGAGAATAAATTTTAACGCATTTTTCATAATCTGTCAATCATTCATTGTTTGTAAATCTTTATCCGTTCATTCAAGGATGAACGCCTGGTAAAAGTAGGTGAAATCATTTTCAGGGAGGTGTAAAAAATTGGCTATAGGGTGCATTTTTCTTTATGTGTGGGAGATTTGTATCCATTTTCGGCATTTATAAGAAGGGGAGATGGCTTTTTGTCCATCTCCCCTCACAAAAGTATAGTTGTAATCAGATCATGCTACTCACTCCTCCTCCTCTTCCTCCGGATAGGCATTCACATAGTCGTCACCGGTGAAATCCTCGCTGATGTCGCGACCGGCCAGACCGTCTGCGAAGCCTTTATAGGCATGCTTGCGGTTGTAGTCCTTATCGAACAGGTTGGGCGATTCGTCCGGCAACCAGAACTCATGCTCTCTCGGGTGGTCGGTGAGGGTCCAGATGGTGATGCCCGAACGCTGTGCCTCCGGTACGTGCTGGATGTAGGATGCTGCGATATGCCGGTAGGTCTTCGCCTGCATCTCCAGCTGCCCTGCACTGGGTGAAGCGGTACCCAGACGCACATCGAGCTCGGTGACGCGAACGATCTTACCGGTAGAAGCCATCTTCTTGAACATGTTGTCTATTTTTTCATTGAAGGTGGCCGTGGTGTCAGCGCTCACGTGCATCTGCGTGCCGATGCCGTCGACCGTCTGACCGTTCTGCTCGATGTAACCGACAAAGTCGATCAGTGCATCCAGCTTGGCCGGGTTGCTCTCCAGGTTATAGTCGTTGACGAAGAGTACCGTTCCTTCCGGCGCATACTGACGTGCATATTCAAATGCTTTCACGGCGTACTCCTTCCCGATGTAGTAGCCCCAGTAGAAGTGGTCATCGGCCCAGTTGAGCTCCAGACCCTCCTCTTCCACCGGGTGGGAGTCATCGTTCATGAAGTTGCCACCGATGCCGCGCCACTGACCGTTGTCGTCGATCGGTTCGTTGATCACATCCCAGCCATAGATTCTGTCACCGGTATGCTCGGTGATCCCCTTGATCCACTCTTCCAGGGCACCCAGCAGGGCTGCCTTCTTCTCCTCAGCGGTTTTGTAGACGTAGGTGATGCCGCCGGCACGGGTTGACATTGGCGCCGAAGCGGGTGTTGCCGGTTCTTCAATCGTTACCTTCACATCGTCGATGAAATAGGTCACATCGGGCAGGTAGCCAAAATCGAAGTTGCCTTTCCATACGGCAGCTCCCTCCTCAAAGTCGACACCGAAATCCTGGAGCACTACGCTGATCTCTTGCCAGCCGGTTCCCACCTCGAACGCTTCTGACCAGCCGCTCTGCGATCCGGTCCAGTCCATCCAGGGGTAGCCGTTGGTGAGTCCGCTGAAGGAGATACGACCCTGTCCCGCCTGGTCGGCCTTCACGAAGAAGGAGAGACGTACCTTCTCACCCGGGAAGGTGGGGATGTCGGGTGAAGTGAGCTGCAGATCCCAGGCATTGGAAGAGCTGGCCGATGCGGTCATCTTCACCGCGTGGCTGCCTGCCGGTGCATCATCCAGCTCCACCACCTCGATGCCGGCACCGGGGTTGTTGGCACTCCAGCCCTCCAGCCCGTTTTCAAACGAACCGTTGAGCATATGGTTGACCGGTCCGGTTTTCTTCTTGCCGAACTTGAAGTCGTCGATATAGTAGTCACCTGCACCAGCGCCAAAGTCGATGGTGATATGTGTCATGGGCAGGTTTACCAACGCTTCGGTCATCATGATCTCTGCCTCAAAGTAATACCACTGCTTGGCCGGCACGCTCTGTGCCGTGTAACCGCCGCCGCTGTAAGTGGTGCGGTTCTGCAATTGTATCTGGAAGTTGTCATTGCCCTCTTCCGAGTAGACATAGAAGGAGACGATGTAGGGCTCGTCCACCTCCCAGGTGGTGGCGGGGAGGGTGTAGTAGGCCTGTGCCGAGTAGTTGGCACCCTCTTCCGGATTGTTCAACAGCATCGCATACTCACTGTTGTACCCCTTGCCGGGACCGGCGATCTGCTGTGAGGCGCCGGCACTGGACCAGGCACCCCATCCGGTGGTGTTGCCCTCCTCGAAATCGGAGTTGAGGATGATGTTTTCCAGCTTATCGTCCGGGTCGGTCTCGATGATCACCTCCGGTGCAATCAACGACTTGAGGTATGCCTGCCGTTGCTGGGTATGCCAGAGCAACGTGTGACCCAGCACCTTCATATCGGCAGGGATTGCATCCATGAAAGCATCGATGGTGGTGAAGTCGAGCGAACCATTGTTGCGGACCACCGATGAGTGCTTCATCGCATTGCCAGTGGTGATCATCTGGAAGTTCTCGTCAATCACCTTTTTGTAAGCAGGATCGCTGATGTAGAGATCGGCACCCGCCCCGATACCGACGATCATGCCGGCGGGTACATAGGCCTTGATAAAGTCGTAGTTGGCGATTTTCTCAGCCAGGTTGAGGGGGATCTCAGAGGAGTTGATCGGGTTATGATCCTCCGGTGTGCCCCATTCCATCTTTTCGTCGTAACAACCGTGGAGCAGCAAAGCACCAACAATTGCAAAAAGAATGATTTTATATTTTTTCATTTTGTTTCTGTTTATTTGTTTGTCATGTCCAGTTGCTCTGTCACTCTTCATCGTCATAATCGGAGACGGTTACCTTCTTTACCGGTACCACCCGCCAGTTGTCCACATAGATCTTCTGGTTGAAGAGGGTGGAGATTACCTCTACCTCCTGGTAGGTGAAGTCGGTGTTGACGATGCCCATGCCGAAGTTCTGATAGGTGGCTGCCAGTCGGTCCTCTACCACATTCTTGAAGGTGGGGGGAGTGGCCTCGTCATCTTCCAGCATATTGGCATAGTGACCGAACTCGCTGAAGGGTATCGTAACGGTTTCCCATCCTTCGGTCTGGTAGGGCACCATGACACCATCCTGGATATAGGGGATGTAGAATGCGGTACGCTGACCGTCATCATCCGATCCCACACCGGTGAAGTTGAAGTTGTTGTAGAGCACCACCTGGATCTGTCCCGTGTTGCTCCATGGATCGGGCACATAGATGTCGAACTGGAAGGCCACCTCGTTGAGGGGTGTGGTCTCCGGGATGTAGGCATACATCCGGCTCCAGTCATCCATCGGGTTGTCAGTGCCGGCTGTCCACACCTCCGTGGCACGTGCTTTGCCGGCCACGACACCGCCGTTGGCACCATTCAGTATCCGCTCGGGGATCAATGGTACGCAGTTGCCGCGACCCGAGTTAAGGGGATCGCTCACCAGATCGCTCTGTTGGTCATCGCTGTCCTGGATACCGATCATCGATCCGCCTTCACTCCATGACCAGGCACCGCCTTCACCGTTGCCATCCCAGTCGAGGAGGATACCCTCAGTGAAGTTGAAGTAGGCAGGTGTGGCAGCCTTGCCGTTGGCACCCTCCGAAAAGAGAGAGCCGCTGGCGGTCACCCCGTCGGGCATGGTGAAGGTGAACCATTCTCCCTCTTCATCGGAGACGATATTGGTCACCTCGACACCACCGGGGAGGGTCACCTTGCTGGTCTCATGCAGGTTCTCGCCATAAGCGGTCACCAGGTCGCCGGGTTGCGGCAGGGTGTTGCTCAGGCGTGTGATGGTGGGAGAGGCAGCCATGATGGTGAAAGTGTAGGTGATATCGGTACCCTCTTTCACCAGTTGAATGGTGTTGCGCACCTCCTCCTCTGCATCCACAACGGGTGTATTTCGGTGGATGGATATCAACATGGAGTTGTCGGTGACATAGGCCACGTTGAAGTAGGTGTCGTATCCGTTGATGAAGACCTTCTTCATCCCCAGGAAACCACTCCCTTCGATGCGGATCATCTGCCCCAGGCGGGCAAACTCCACCGGGCGGTCCGGCACGGAAGACTCATGATCTTCCAGGTAGATTTTTGTCACCTGGATCGGTGTGCTCCCCAGGTTGTCGCTCTCTTCACATGAAAGGAAAGTGATTCCGATCAGTGTGAGCAGGGTGAGATATAGGATATGTATCTTTTTCATTGTTTGTCAGATTAATGATTAATAGAGATCGGTGATTTTTTCTTCCGTGAATTCATAGGCTTCAGGTGTGCCCTCGAGGTAAGGGTTCTTCCCTTTGTCCACATCCGAAACAGGCAGGGTGAGGTGTTTCACTTCGGCTGTGGCCACACCTTCACCATCGCTAGTCTTTACATACTCAACATCTTCGGTCTCATCGTATTCGTAACCTGCATTGCGCTCCTGGTTGTTCATGTAGTTGACCACCTCCTGCTGTTGGTAGTAGCCGCGCCGTACCAGGTCATACCAATATTGTCCCTCCATGGCCAGCTCAATGCGTCGTTCGTAATGGAGATCCTCGTAGGTGATGCTGCTCAGGGTGGGCATGTCGGCCCGTTCACGAACCATATTGAAGTAGGTGAGTGCCGTGGCATCGGAGGTGGAGGCGTTGTTGCCCAGGATCGCTTCTGCCAGGTTGAGGTACACCTCAGCCAGGCGCAGCATATGGGTGTTGAGACCATTGCTCTGTTTGTAGCTGACGCCGTTGTCGTCGATGGTACCGATCACATATTTCTTGATGTTACAACGATCTTCGTATCCCTCTTCGGTGACACCATAGGTGTAACCACCCCCCTTTTTGTAGAGCTCAGGATAGTAGGCGCCATATGTGGCAATCGTATTGTGGCGGCGGATACGATCCTGCGGGTCGTAAGTGCGCACCAGATCCCATGAGGTGTAAGTTGCGTTACCCCAGTTGGTGCCGTCGGCGACCAGCGTGGACCATCCGAAGAAAGCCTGGATGGGCTGGTTGGCACCCCAGCCGATGGCATCGGTGGAGCCGGTGAGCCACTGCAGCTGGAACATAGCCTCCTTGCAGTTGTTGTTCTCATAGGTGAAGAGGTCACCGTAGTTCTCCATCAGGGCATAGGGTGATTCGTTGACCACCTTCATGGCAGCCTTACGGGCCATGTCGAGGTAGTAGCTGTTGCGTGTACCCCGGTTGAAATCGGTGGCGATGTTCTGTCCGTTGTATGCTCCTTCGGAGGTCAGTCCGGCCATGGAGAGGTAGATGCGTGACAGCATGCCGAAAGCGCTGTAGCGGGTAACCCTTCCTTTTGTGGCGACAGTGGCAGGCAGATATTTCGCTGCGAACTCCAGGTCGCGAATGGCGAACTCCATCACATCTGTCACCCTGTGTGGCGGGATGGCTGAGTTGTTCACCAGGTCGGAGGTGCGCTCGTAGATGATCGCTTTGCCCCAGAGTGAACCCAGGTACCAGTATGCGGTACCGCGCATGAAGCGTGCTTCGGCGATGGCAGTCTGCCTGGCCTCTTCCGTGACTGTGGGGCCCGCAAACTCCTGGATGTTGTTGATCACGTTGTTGGACTGAGCCACTACTGAGTAGAGTGATCCCCAGGCATCTTCCAGACCGATGCTCAATGCTGTCTCGGTCAGGTTGGTATAGGGATAGATGTAGTCAGACCAGCGGGCGGTGATGTTGTTCGCCCTGCCGTCGCCCATACCGTAGTAGAACTTCTCGTTGAAGGTATGCCAAACATAGTTGTAGAGAGGAGAGGTGGCTGCTTCAACCGCCTGATCGCTGTCGAAGAAGGTCTCCTGGTTTGGATTGGTATTGTTGGTCTGGGTGAGGAAGTCCTCACAACCTGTCCAGAGGAGCAGGCTGACCAATGCTGCGATGATGAGTATTTTATTTTTCATAGGATATTTTTTTTCTTGTTCCATGGGTGACGTTAGAATGAGAGATTGATCCCGAAGGTATAGATCCTTGGTGAGGGATAGCGACCGTAGTCGAGTCCGCTCATCAGTGCATCACCATACATATACCCGATTTCCGGGTCATAGCCTCTGTACTTGGTCCAGGTGTATACATTCTGCAGGTTGGTGTAGAGCCGTACATTGTCAAGCGCCAGCTTGCTGACCCATCTCTTGGGCAGGGTATAGCCGAATGAGATGTTCTGGATGCGGAGGAATGATCCGTCTTCAATATAGAGGTCGCTCACACGGTTGTTCCCGTTTGAAGTTGATGCGGATAAACGGGGTATTCTTCGGTCACCACCCACCAGATGCAGGTTACGGAAGTCATCCGGTCCGTTGGGATCGATCCTGTCAACCTTTGCATAGTCGAGAACTGTTTTGAGCAGGTTGTTGTTGGCCCGCGGGTCTTCGATAAAACGGCGGTTATAGTTGAGCACGTCGTTGCCGTAGGATCCTGCCAGGAAGATGTTCAGATCGAACCCTTTCCAGGAGAAGCTGTTACCGATGCCGTATGAGAACTTGGGCTCGGGGTTACCGATAAAGGTGGCGTCGTTGTTGTCGATCTTACCGTCCTTATTGAGGTCTTCGAAGATATAGTCACCGATATAGGAACCATTCTCGCCGATGGAAACACCTTCGGGGAGCGCCACCTGTTGTACGTTGCCGTTTGCATCCTTGTAGTAGAAATCTTCTGCTTTTTCGAAGCGACCGATCACCCTGTATCCCCAGAACTGTCCGATGGGCTGATCGACGGTAGTGCGGGTCACGATGTTGGTTTCCGATCCTACGCGGTACACCTTTTCGATGGATGAGTTATCGGTGTCGAGGCTCAGCACCTTGTTGCGGTTGAGCGAGAAGACGAAGTTGGAACGCCACTGGAATCCGCTGTTGTCGATGTTGACGGTGTTAAGGGTCATCTCGATCCCTTTGTTTTCCAGTTCACCCACATTCGCCCATGGGTTGGAGGCAGCACCCTGTCCCGATGATCCCAGGTAGGCGGGAAGCGGCAGCTGTAGCAAGAGGTCTGTGGTCTTCTTATAATAGACATCGGCAATAAACTCGACTCTGTTCTGCCAGAGGTTGAGGTCGAGCCCCAGGTTGGTGGAGTAGGTGGTCTCCCAGCGCAGGTCCGGGTTGGCGGTGTTGCCCGTAAGCACACCGGTACCCCAGGGTGTGGTCCTGGGTGAAAGGAGAGCCATGTATGCCCAGTTCTCCACGTTCTGGTTACCGGTACCTCCCCATCCGAAGCGGAACTTCATGGTGTCGATCACCTCATGGTCTTTCAGGAAGTTTTCGCCGGTGACCCTCCAGGCGGCAGCCAGTGAAGGGAACCATCCCCAACGGTTACCGGGTGCGAATTTCGAGGATCCGTCACGGCGCAGTGTGGCGGTGAGCAGGTAACGGTCGTCGAACGAATAGAAGATGCGTCCGAAGAATGATGAGATGGAGCTGGCGCCGCTGCTGCCGGTACCGCTCGATTTGCTGGCATCACCCGCACTCAGGTCGTGCGTGGTGTTGGAGAGGAAACCGGTGGCTGATCCTACCAGGTTTTCCCATTGTGATTCTGACATCTCCTGTCCCAGCATTGCATTCACGTTGTGTTGGTC
Organism: Bacteroidales bacterium; assembly: GCA_012837345.1. Taxonomy (GTDB): domain Bacteria; phylum Bacteroidota; class Bacteroidia; order Bacteroidales; family Dysgonomonadaceae; genus Proteiniphilum. Next base: position 12,383 of record DURL01000192.1, on the reverse strand, counting down.
AGCCAGCACCTTGTTATAGGTGAGGAAGTTCCTCCAGGACCAGTATTTGGTGTCGTTCTTTGTACGACGGGAGGTACGGGTGTTGTTGGTCAGTACGCCGAAGCGGTAGGAGGGTTCGAAGTAGTAAAAGCTACCCTGGTTGTAATCGGTAGAGAGTTCCGTTTTGAAAGTGAGCCCGTCAGCCAGCGTGGCATCGAGGTAGGTGTTGAAACGGAAGTTATGTCGTTTGTTGTAGTTTTCACGGATGGATGCCATACCCACCGGGTTGACCGGCATCCAGACATCCTCCGGTCCGTCGAAGGTTCCGTCGGGGCCGTAGACAGCCACCATGGGTTGCTGACGTAACGCATTCATGATGATATCATTGTCGGCACCCACCTCCTGTTTCGAGTCTGAGAGCGAGAAGTTGATACCGGCTTTCAACCAGCTCTTCACCTGGTTGTCCATGCTGCCGCGCAACGAAAGACGGCGGAAGCCCGATCCCAGTGCGATCCCTTCCTGATCGAGGAAGCCGGCACTGATGGCGTAGGTAGTCTTCTCATTACCTCCTGTGATGGAGAGGTTGTGACTGGTCATCAGTGCCTTCTGATAAAGCTCTTCCTGCCAGTCGGTGCCCGGTCCCAGCATGTCGGGCCGTACGAAGGCGCTGCTCTTCTCGACGATGCTGAAGTCGGACCGGTCGTTGTGGTGACGGGCATACTCCTGCAGGTTCATCATCTCCAGGTGCTTTGGCATGCTCTGCGTGCCGATATAACCATCATAACTGATCAACGCTTCTCCACTTTGTCCACGGCGGGTGGTGATCATGATCACTCCGTTTGATGCCCGTGCACCGTAGATGGCGGTGGCGGAAGCATCTTTCAGCACGTCCATCGAGACGATGTCGGAGGGGTTGATGCTGGATAGCGGGTTGCTGCTCTCACTGTCGGTGGAGGAATCCACAATCACCCCGTCGATCACAAAGATAGGCTGACTGGTAGCATTCAGCGAGTTGATACCCCTGATGCGGATAGCTGAGCTGGCACCCGGTGTTCCGGAGTTGGCCTGGATCTGCACACCGGCCGCCCGTCCCTGCAGTACCTGATCAATAGAGGTGGGGATCGACTTCTTAATTGCATCTTCCGATACGGAGACCACCGATCCGGTCAGGTCGCTGCGGCGCATCTGGCCGTAACCCACCACCACCAGTTCTTCCAGTAGCTCAGTATCTTCTTCCAGAACCACGCGAAGGAGACTACGCCCGTTGAGTGGAATGGTTTGCGTACGCATCCCAACATAGGAGATTTCCACCGTTGCATCCAATGGAACATTTGGCAACGAGAAGTTGCCATCCATGTCGGTTACCGTACCAGTGGAGGTGCCCTGTATCTGCACAGTTACGCCGATTAGCGGCTCTCCCCTGTTATCAGATACCGTTCCGGTGACGGTCACGTTCTGTGCGAACATGGTCAAGGATATTGTTCCCAATAAAACGAGACAAAATCCTCTCAATAAATTCGAAATTTTCCTTTTCATTCTCTGATTCGTTTTAGATAATTAAAGTGTTCTCATAACAGTCCCTGAATAACAGGGAGGATAAAAAGTGTAAATTGTTAACCCTTTTGGTCACATTGTTTGTAAATAATAGTAGTATTTTGAGTGTTCATTACATCGGTTTTCCGCCCCAGTTCCCTCTCATTCGAAGCTATTGAGGGTAGCACAGAACATAACCATATTTGCTGACGACATGGTTGTAACAGTCCAGGAATGTTAAGGTCGGGAGATAACGGATCTTGCATCACTCACCCTTTACTTTGGTAGATAAAGATGAGATTTGAATTTCGGTTACACGAAGTACCCATGTAAATGATTGATATATCCATATTTTAAAGAGCGCTTTGTAAAGTTGTCGACTGAAAATTCACTTCACTGGCAGGTGTTTCTTCACTGGCAATTCAAATTGTGCACGTGCACAGAATGACTGAAAAATATAATTCATCTTTTAAAACAGTCATATTAAATCAGATAATCGTGAATAATGCACCACAGTATTTAACCGCATAAAAAACATAAACTTATACCACCTCGGTTCCTCATACGGGAATTAACAACTGTAAACACAAATGTAGGGAATAATATTGTAAATAATCTAAAAAATTAAGATAAAAGACTGATAAAATGTATCTATCGATGCAATAGATTAAAGTGATACTGCTGTTTTGATGTGTTAGAAATTACCAAAACAGCAGTATTCTACAGATATAAACGGATTACAATTTCACGTTCAATTGCGCACGCATCAGATCCTTATCTGATGAGCTTCCACCATAATACAAGGTGTAGCTTCCACCCTTCGCAGCAAGTCCTGCTTCTGTTTCATCGTAGAAGAGAAATGCATCGGGATGAACGGTCAATTCCACCTGAATGGTTTCACCCGGTTCTATATAGAGACGTTTGAAGGCACGGAGAGATTTCACCGGAGCCATCGGATCGTTGTTCCTGCTCACATAAAGTTGAACAACCTCTTCACCACCACGCTCTGAGTCGTTGGTGACAGGAATAACCACCCTGAGACCCTCCTTTGCCTCCACCTCTGTGCTACTGAGTGTTGCTTCTCCATAGCTGAAACGGGAATAGCTCAATCCGTGTCCGAAGGGATAGAGTGGTTCCTCCTGCATGTAGCGGTATGTACGCCCTTCCATGTTGTAGTTCTGGAAACCCTGATGATCGGGGTTGGCGGCCGGTTTGAGCGCATTGTCAAGCTGTGCGGTTGATCTATAGAAGGTGACGGGAAGCCTGCCTGCGGGGTTATAGTCGCCGAACAGTACATCAGCCACGGCAGTGCCGGCAGCCTGTCCGCCATACCATGCAGCCAGCAGCGCATCGTAGTTTTTCTCATCCTGTTCCAGGGCTACGGCACTACCCGAGCAGAGCACAAAAATGATTGGTTTACCTGTTTTCCTCAAACTTTCGAGCATGCGTCGCTGCACATCAGGTAATTCAATCCTCTCGCGGTCTCCCCCCTTGAACCCTTCGGCACTCACCGGCATCTCTTCACCCTCCAGTCGTGGGGAGAGACCACCGGCATAGAGGATGACATCTGTCTCCTTGAGCCGTTCGGTAAGCTCATCAAACTGTGCCAGTTCTTTTTTGAAAACCGAAAAATCGATGCTCACCCGTCGTCCGGTCTGGGCGTGATCGAGTCTTATCTCATATGTTTCTCCCTCTACTGCACGTATACTGTATTCAGAAGGGATGAATGCCTCACGTCCGGTTTGTGACATCACTTCCCTGCCATCGATGTAAAGGGTGTAACTGTCTGAAGTACGGGCAGAGAAGACAATCTCGCCACTGTAGGGTGCAGTGAAATGACCGGTGATACGGGTTGCGGTATTCTCCATGTTCACACCCTGTGCCAGTGCCGTACCGCCAGAGTTGTTGTAGCGGATACCTTCACTGTTCACTTCGGTGGTCACCGGACTGCCTTCAAACTGGTTGTTGTTGAAGAAAGCTACATGCATCCCCCTGCTCTTCTCTTCACCAGAGGTGAAATGCTCGTAGAGCGAAGTACGTACCCAGGGATCGACCAGATCGCATCCCCTCTCGTAGATGATCTCGGCGTCGGGCAGCTTTGCCCGGATGCCATCGAGGATGGTCACCGTCGATGAGGGAAATCCATTGTAGTTTCCCCATAGCATCACACTGTCAGCCGCGTTGGCCCCAATTACTGCTATTTTCTTCAGATCCTTGCTCAGCGGTAACAGATCGTTTTCGTTTTTCAGCAGGGTCATCGATTCCCGTGCTACCCTTAGTGCCAGCTCTCTGTGCGCATCCGAGTCAACGATGTCGGGAGAGAGGGTGCTCCATGGGACTCTCTCAACAGGATCCAACATGCCCAGTTCAAACCATCCACGCAAGATGCGACGCAACGATTGATCGATCTGATCCTCAGTGATCAGACCCTCCTTCACTGCCACGACCAGGTTTTCATACACACTGCCGCACTCCAGGTCGGTGGTGTGGATCACCGCATCAGCAGCAGCCGATTGGGGATCGGGATGGGTGCCGTGGTTCTCAGCGATGAAAAAGTCGTTGATTGCCCAACAATCGGAGACCACCATACCCTTGTATCCCCATTCACCACGGAGGATGTCCATCATCAGCCTGCTGCTGCCGCAACAAGGCTCCCCATCGAGGGCATTGTAGGCACACATCACCTGCCTGACATTGCCTTCGTCGATCAGTGCCTTGAATGCCGGCAGGTAGGTCTCCCAGAGGTCACGACCCGACACGGAGGCGTCATACGAGTGGCGGTTCCACTCGGGGCCGCTGTGTACGGCAAAATGTTTGGCGCAGGCATAAGTCTTGAAATAGTCGGGATCGTCGCCCTGCAACCCTTTTACGGCGGCAACACCCAATCGTGCTGTCAGGTAGGGATCCTCTCCATAGGTCTCCTGACCTCTGCCCCAGCGGGGATCACGAAAGATGTTGATGTTGGGGGTCCAGTGGCTGAGTCCGTAATATCTACCACGGTTGTTGTCCCGTAACGCCTCATGGTGTTTGGCCCTTGTTTCATCTGAAATGATGCTGAATGTTTCCAAATGACCCGGTTCGTTCCAGGTGGCGGCCATACCGATTGCCTGAGGGAAAACGGTTGCAAGGCCGGCACGACCCACACCATGGAGAGCCTCGTTCCACCAGTCGTAAGCAGGGATTCCCAACCTGGGTACTGGTTTGGAGGTGTTAACCATCAACCCAACCTTCTCTTCGAGTGTGAGAAGAGTGATCAGGTTGTCAATCCGTTCGTCCACCTGCAGGTCAGGGTCCTGAAACGGGTATTCATATTTCTCTTTGCAGCCTGACATACAGATGAGCCCGACTGATAATAGAAGCCAAATAATTTTCTTGTTCATTCTGTTCGTTATTATTCTGTTTGTTTTTTTATTCCTTATGTCAAAAATATTCGGATAGCGCAATGTTGTGTATTTGTTTCCGTTCCCCTTCCATCTTACAATCATGGGAATCTGTGATTTTGCTGTGTACGCGCACACCAGGAATCGTCAGTCACACAATCTTTCATAGGTTTCGTATGGTTATTTGGTTTTCCAGACCAGAACGCCCGCAGTAGGGATCTCTTTGTTCCCAATGATTATCTCACTCTCTGCGGGCAGTTCTATTGTATAGGAAGAGTCCCGGTAGTTCATGGCTATTCCAAAACCATCGCGGTATTCCACCAATATACCCGGAGGATAATTCTCGATGGGTATTTCCAAACGGTTATACACTTTCCTGAGCACAGCCTGTTCCAGATCACCCTCGAGGCTTTCGGCACCCACGTAGGTCACACTGCCATTTTGCAGAGGGTGAAAGGTGACAGCTGTCTTGCCTGCATAAAAGAGATCCCGGTAGAAGGCCCAGCTTTCAGTTGTACCTGATGGTTGCAGTATGTCACCCCAGCTGTTCCATCTGTATTTGTAGCCTTCCATCTCCACTGTGCCGGGAGCAAATGATTGTGGCAGGTCATAAAATGCAATCTCTCCCCCAATCAATTCATAGATTGGCTCTGCATGAGCTGCTTCCCAGAGGTGACCCAGTTCATTCTGGTGACCGGTGCGACAGGAGAGAATCAGGTTCCCTCCATTTTCTGCGTATTGGGTCAGTTTCCTGATCAGACTATGACTCATCTGTTGGTAAGCCGGCACCACAATCACCGGGTATCGGGTGAAGTCGGTCGAATCACGGATGAAATCGACGGGAGCACCAAATGATTTCAGGGCGCGATAGTATTTCAACAGATGCTCTTCAGTGTTCCAGTTATGTGTTTGTTTGTTTTGTTCTATGGCCACGCTATTGTCAGGGTCATAGAGTATGGCGGTTTTGCGGTTCAGGTAAGCTGCCGGTGGTTGTTGCTGGTCGTAATGCGCTCTGAGTTGGTTCATCTCATCGATGAATTGCTGGTATTCTCTTCCCCCTGAGGTGGAGGTTACGCCGTCTGTTCCCACGATTCCGTAATGATACTGCTCAAAACCGTAGGTCGGTGCACGGAAACGATAGGTGCAGGTCAATCTGCTTCCGCCGGCAAACACATGCCACAGCCATAGACGTACGGCACCTGGCAATGGTTGCGAGTTAACGGTCCCCCAGTTCACCTGTCCGGGTTGCAGCTCCATCACCCCATAGAGTGGGCTAAGGGGTCTGAAATAGTCGTTGGCCATGGCTATTCGGGTGTACTCACCTACCCGGTATCCCTCTTCGCCTATTCCCTTGTGTTCACCGTAGACCATATAACGTGTATAGGTGATGAAATCAAGCTCCTTGTCTGCCCCTATGAAGCGGGCATCGTACATTGGAATGAAATTGGTGGTGATCCATTGTCGTGGAGAGATATGTTGTCGCAGTGTACGGGCCTGTTCATCTAGAAATGTGCTGGTCTCATGGTCACAAAAACGACTGTGATCGAGCCGTTGATAGAGGTTCATACCCCATTGTCTGTGTTGTGGCAGATTGATCTGGTCGAAACTGCTGTAGGTGCCGCTCCAGAAGTTTGTCCCCCAGGCATGATTGAGTGCTTCGATGGTGTGATACTTCTCTTTCAGCCAAATACGAAACCTCTTCAGTGCATCATCGCCATAGTCCACAGTGGAATGGGGTTCGTTGTCCAGCTGCCACCCCATGACCCGCTCATCCTCTCCATAACGCTTTGCCAGCTCAGCAATCATCTTCATGGCGTAGCTGCGGTAATACTCATTGGAGAAAGAGGCATGTTGTCTGGATCCATGGTCATACCGTGTTCCCTCCTCACGTGTGATGAGGATGTCGGGATGATTGCGAACCAGCCATACAGGCGGTGTTGCAGTAGAGGTACAGAGTATCACTTTCAGTTTGTTCCTGGCTGCCACTGCGATGGCTCTGTCAAGCCATCCAAAGTCATATACTCCCTCTTCAGGTTCCAGTTGAGCCCAGGCAAATTCTGCAAAATGGGTGAACTCGAATCCCATGTCCGCCATTTTTTTCAGATCTCTGTCCCATTGCGATTCATCCCAGTGTTCAGGATAGTAATAGGCACCTACGGTGGTGAGCTGATGGGCGGGGAAGTAGACGGGATTCTCCTGTGCGATGGTTGTCAGACTCATCATACAGAGTGTCAGAAGTGTAGTAAAGTGATTCATGTGAGTCAAATGCTTTATATTCAAAGGTATCTGTTGCCACTCGCTGCAAATATAACGATTTTTTTCATTTGTATCCTGAAACGGTGAGAGATTCTAAAGAAGGGATGAGAAATAGGTCTTATGGTGGTAAAAACTCCCGATCAGGTTGTTACCTCACTGGATTAGATAAGAAATGAAACAGAACGGAATCGTAATTGTATGGAAATAGAGAAAAAGTTTGTTTCTTTGCAGTTCAAACGATAGGATTGGACATCTCATATAGGAAATATTTTGGAACTAGACCTTTAAACAAACCAGAATGCAACGTAAAGCCCGTATCAAGGATATTGCCGAAATGGCAGGGGTCTCATCCGGTACAGTCGACAGGATCCTTCACAACCGAGGAAACGTTTCGGAATCAGCGCGTAAGGCTGTCGAAGAGGTACTGAATAAGGTGAATTACAAGCCCAATATTCATATCTCCGGATTGTCACTGAAACGCAAATACAAAGTGGTGATCACTACTCCCGCCGTCACGGAAGGAGAGTATTGGGATAGTATCCATTCGGGTATTCACCATGCGCTGGAAGAGTATGAGAATATACGAGTCAGGTGCCTGGTTCATACTTACAACGAGTTTGATGTCTATTCCTGCCGTGAGGTGTATGACCGTATTGTGGAGATCGACGCCGATGGGGTGATCATCGGGTTAACCTTTAAAGAGGAGACGATGCGTCTGACCAGGTTGCTGGAGGAGAGAGGTATTCCCTATATCTTCGTGGACTCTACCATGGACAACACCTCTCCACTGGCATTCTTCACCTCTGATCACTATATGTGCGGCTATCTGATGGCCAAGCTGATCACCTCTATTATACCTGCCGGATCGGATATTGGTATGTCGCAGGCGGTACGTATCGGTGATGAGAGTGCCAATACCAGTATCCTTCGTAAGAAAGGGTTCCATGATTTTCTGGAGGAGAAGAAAATAAGCAATCATATTCTGAAGATTCCCTTTTCAGCTTTTGAACCTGAAAAAAATGAGGCATGGATGACTGAGTTTTTCAAGACCCAGCATGATGTGGGAGGAGTCGTCTTCTTCAACTCCCGTGGTGGTTTGCTGGCTGACTATTTTGCCAGGAACAGCATCAGCGACATTCACCTGATCGGGGTGGACCTTACGGTATCCAATGTGAATGGATTGCGTGAGGGATATATTGATTTTCTGATTGGTCAGGAGCCGGAGCATCAGGGATTTCTGGCCATGAAGACGATGATTGAGTATTTGATATACCGCAAGCCGGTGAGACAAAGAAATTTTGTACGGCTGGATATCCTGACCCGTGAGACAATTGACTTTTACAAAGAGTTTAATTACTGAATCGCCTGGTTCAGTGCATGAAGTGATTGCCATTGAGCAGATGAACAGTTGGTCTCAACAGGATAGCTTGGTTGTAAGTGGATAATAGTGTCTGGAAATAGAACCGACAATGCAACGAAAAATCCGTATCAAGGATATTGCCGAGATGTCAGGGGTATCACCCGGCACGGTCGACCGGATCATACACAACAGAGGTCGTGTGTCGGAGGAGGCTCGACAGGCGGTGGAGGAGGTGTTGAGGAGGGTCAACTACAAACCCAATATTCACATCACCGGCTTGTCGTTGAGACGCAAGTATGAGGTGATCATCACCACTCCGGATCTGATGGAGGGTGAGTACTGGGATAGCATCCACCTGGGTATCCGCAAAGCGTTGCAAGAGTATGAGAATATACGCATCAAATGTTCCGTATACACCTATAACCAGTATGACATCCACTCCTGCCGGCGGGTTTATGACGAGATTGCAGCACTCGATACCGATGCGGTGATCATCGGCACCACATTCAAAGAGGAAACGCTGAGGTTGGTCAGGAAGCTGGAAGAGCGTGAGATCCCCTATCTGTTTGTGGACTCGACAGTCGAAAATACTTCGCCACTCGCCTATTTCACTTCCGATCATTATGTCTGCGGATATCTGATTGCCCGGCTGATCACTTCCATTACAGAAAAGGGTAGCCGGATTGGAATGCTGCAGGCAGTGCGTATCGGAGATGAGAGCGCCAATACCAGTATCCTAAGGAAGATGGGTTTTGCTGATTATCTGATGGAGAGAAACATTCCCAACGAAATTGTGCGGATACCCTTTTCCGCCCTGGAGCCTGAGAAGTATGACCGGCAAATGGATCTCTATTTTAAGGGGGATCATGCTATTCGGGGTGTGGTTGTGCTCAACTCCCGTGGTGGAATGCTGGCCGATTATTTCTACCGGAAGTCGATACAGGATGTCAGGCTCATCTGTGTGGACCTTACCCGACCCAATGTAGAGGGACTCAGAAACGGTGTAATTGATTTCCTGATCGGTCAGGAGCCCGAGCGTCAGGGATTCCTGGCCATGAAGACCCTGTTGGAATATCTTATCTACCACGGTTCTGTAAAGGTACAGAACTATGTCAGTCTGGATATCCTGACCAGGGATACCATCAATTATTACAACCGCTTTAGTTTTATCTCCTGATCAACTTCCCATTTCATTTGTGCAGTAGATTGATTTGCCTGATCTGTACCGGGCCGAGCAATCCTGATGGCATCACCTCCCAGAGGTCAAACCTGGTGGGCTGGTAAGTGATGCTTACGAAGTTGATTTCATGGAAGATCCGCCACTCAACGCCTCTCCGGTCAAAGTCGGCGATGCGGTTGGCGGGCAGGTTGGTCACCTCAATCTCGATGCTGTTCTCACCCTCTTTTAACAAAGATCCGATTCTGGTTTCAAAAGGCACCGCGTAGAGCGTATCGGCTATCTCACCGTTGATGCGTATCACGGCACTCTCCCGCACATCTCCCAACGAGAGAAGATACTCTGCTGCCGGCTTTTTCCGCAGGTCAAATGTAAGAGAATAGCATCCGGTTCCCATATTTCGTTGCAGATCATCGTGACCCAGTTGGGTCCAGGAGTGAAGGGTGTCGGGAGTAAATGTCTCTTCTATGGCAGGCTCACTCTCAATAAAGCTCAACTGCCATCCCCGGTCCAGCTGGATGGTCTGATCAGCAAGCTTATAATAGCTCCACTTTTCTGCCTCGACCGGGTGATTGAATGTTTTCACAATCATCGATTCACCCGGTTTGAGCTGCAGGTAGATCTCGGTTCTGCCATTGTTCTTCCGCAGCGCGGCAACACCTTTTCTACCATTCATCGGATCAAAAAGCATGGCACTTTCGGCGTTGACACCCAGTGTCACCCATCCATTCACTGGGTTGTTCTGTAACATTGCGAGGAAATAGATGTGTCCTTTCTCATGTTTTCTTCTCACCAGCTGACCACCCAGTGCATGAACAAACAGCTCCCGGTTCTCATCCCAAAAGGAGAGCATCGGGTAATAGTCGCTGCCCGTGATCACGGTTCCCTTGCCCATAGCATGTTGACCGGTTGTTTCGAAGCTCTCCGCTTGTGGGAAAACGGACAGGAGTCTTTGTAGCTGCTCTCTCCGTTCTTCCAGATTGTATAGTCCCGGCACATCGGAAGGGTAGTGCTCCGAGAAGAGAATGGTAGCCCCCTGCTCTGCCAGGCGAGTGATCTGTTCCATGGTTGCCAGAGGAATCTTCTCCACTGCCGGCAGGATCAGTGCCTTGTATGTCGTTCCCCCTTCTGTTTTCAGTAATCCGTTATCCACTGTCGTGGTTTGCAGAAAACGGTCGGAGATGTAATCGAGGTCGAATCCGTTCTGCCTGATCTTTTCTACCGCATTGCTGAATTCGGGCAGTCGCCCGCGCATGTCGTGGATGGCGAAAGTGGTAAAAAAATGGCCCCTCTGTGTGTGCCAGATATCCTGAACAGGCAGGTAGAGCAGGAAGTCGTTGTCCGGTTGTCCGCTCTGCAGAAACGACTGTACCCGGGTGATATAGCTGAAGAAGGCCGGTGCATTTTTCCAGTAGGGGTTGGTGGGTGACATATCCACCGAAGCGTAGAATTTCCATCCGGGCCATGCGGCTTCTTGGGGTGAATAGGTAGTGCCATGAAAGAAGACACGGTTCACACCGGAGGTGAACATCTGATCGATCTCCGGTTTTGCCTGTGAGAGCGATGTGCGGAAGTGCTCCGTGAGCCATGTGAATGTCTCGGAGGAGGTGTAGGGCTTTCCTGTTATGTGAGCCGCGGAAGAGGCGTACTTCAGGATGGTGGGATCACTGTCGTTCTCCTTGCGAATGCTGTCTTTCCTCAGGCCTGGCAGGTCGAAATCGGTGATGCCGAACGATTCACATTCCGGTATATCAACAGCAGCGTATAGATCGATCAGGTTGGCCGGCGACCCATGAGCCTGATTGCGTGTCTTCACGCCGTGACCATGTGCCCATTCGGTCCAGGGGATGGTGAAGTTTTCCAGCAGGATCTCACCCACAGTCTCGCGATAATCGGCAATGACTCTGGCCGATTGTTCGGTTGCCCCGTCAGCTAACAAGTCGGGTAGATGATCCTGTAGCTTGTAGTTTCTTCTCTTTTCAAATTCATCCAGCAGGGTGGGGGTCCAGTCGGCCCCATACACCTCATAGGAGTCGTTGAAGAAGGTGTTAGGATAGGGTGTGCTGTTTGTTGCAAAAGCCTTGTCAAAACCATCGAGGTAACGTTTTACCGCATCTCTGTCCAGGTGGTCGAGCACATACCCTTGCCCGCCGGGGGCAGCTCTCTTCACCTGCTGTCCGGTCTTACCGATGAATAGTGCAAGCAGGCTCCAACTACTCCCTTGCGGTGCAACCCAGTCGACATTGCCCTCTTGATCCACCATGTCGGTGAGATCCAACACCTCACCCTCCCTACTGTAAGCCATCAGTTTCTCCAGCCTGGCAAATGCTTTCTGTCTCTCCTGCATCACTTCTACAGGTTCCTGCAGGGACTCACCGCCTGGCAGGAAATAGCCACGGAAAAGGGCATTGCTGGCCGCGTCCTCCACGCTCACTTCAGGCCCCCCGAAGGGCCACCCGGTACCGTTGTTCATATCCACCCCCATTCCCAGTCGTGACGCTTCGGAGAGGGTAAAACTGAGCATCTCCATCCACCGGGGTGAGAGATAGTCGATATAGTGTTCTTCTCTTCCTTTCACTCCGTAGATGGGTGTGATTTCGACGCCCCCGATACCGGCTTCACTGAGTGCTTCCAGGTTATAGGTGAGGTTCGCCGAATCGAGATCGTTGCCCATCCACCACCAGCGTGTCCAGGGCTT